>NZ_CDLD01000004.1:0-202219 GCF_001006945.1 Lactobacillus sp. OTU4228 | reverse complement strand
TTCATCTCTTGCTTGACGACATTTAAATATGTTACCAGCTTCTTCTCCCTTTTGCAAGTACTTTTTTCATTTTATTGATTTTTCCTTTGCTCAGGCTTCTTATTCAAGCTGTGCCGCATCTCTCGAAGCGACTTTATTAATATATAATACTTGCAAACTAATTGCAAGCACTTTTTTATTAATAATTCGCCACCTCTAAAAACGTGACTTCAATAATATAACTTATTTGATCCGATCGAGCAAGCAAAATTTTCAAATGAATATTGCTCTAATTCATGTTAAAGTTGATACGTCAGCACTTAGAGGAGGTTTTTAAAATAAAAAAATATGATTTAGCCATTATTGGTGGCGGTCCTGTCGGATTATTTGCCGCACATTTTGCGCATTTACACGGTTTAAATACGATACTTTTTGATTCATTATCTGAATTAGGCGGACAACCGCAAATGCTCTATCCATTTAAACAAATAACTGACATCCCTGCCTTCGGCAAAATAAGAGCACATGAATTAATCCCAAGACTAACTGATGGGTTGAAGGATGAAACGGATATTGCAACTAACCATAAAGTAGAAAACATTGTAAAAACTACAGATGGTTTTACAATTGATGATTCAGTATTTGTACGTAGCATTATTATTGCTACTGGAGCTGGTGCATTTAAGCCAAAAGAACTTCCACTTAAAATGAATGAAGACATCAAAAAAAGAATTCATTACTTTATTAAGGATCCTAAAGAATTCGCTAATCAAACAATTGGTGTTTTCGGTGGTGGTGATTCAGCACTTGATTTGGCACTTGAGCTTGCAAATTATGCCGATATTAAGCTTATTCACCGTCGTGATCAATTCCGCGGCCTAGAATCTAACGTTCAAAAACTAAAATCTTTAAAAAACGTTGAAATTCTTACCCCATATCTTCCTAAAGATATTCAATTAATTGATAATAAGTTAGACATTAGTCTTAAGAAAATGGGTGGCGATGAAATACGTCATGAACAATTTGATCAAATTATGGTAGCATACGGCTTCAGAGCTAACAACCGCTTTGTTAAAAAATGGGGCATCGATCTTGATGGTACAACCATCCCAGTTGATCGTGCAATGGAAACTAACATCGATGGCATTTATGCAGTAGGCGATGTAGTTTCTTATCCTGGACGCGTCCCTTTAATTGCACTCGGTTTTGGTGAAGCCCAAATTGCTATTACATCAATTATGCGCAACCTATTTCCTGAAAAGACTTTAACAATTCATTCAACGAGTATATAGGGGTTTTTATGGCTTTAATTGATTTTATTCTGCATATTGACGATCACCTAGTCACGATCGTCAATCAATTCGGCGGTTGGTCTTACCTAGTTCTGTTCGCCATTATTTTTATCGAAACTGGTTTAGTCGTTTTTCCATTCTTACCGGGAGATTCTCTTATCTTTGCGGCAAGTGCAATGGCAGCCAATCCAAAGTACGGTTTAGATGTTTGGCTAATTTACGTAGTGGTCGCCTTGGCCGCAATTGTCGGTGATACGGTCAACTATGAAATAGGCGCTTGGTCTACTCGAGCTGGAGAAAAACATAGCTGGTTCAATAAACTAATCAATGAAAATAACCGATTGGCAGCTGAAAAGTTCTTCGAACGTCATGGTCCAACCACGATTGTTATAGGAAGATTTATACCATTTATTCGTACTTTTGTTCCGTTCATTTCAGGCGGCAGCAAGATGCATTATGGCAAATTCATTACATATAATATCGTAGGTGGCCTACTTTGGACGGGATTATTTACAACAATCGGATTCTTCTTTGGTAATATTCCATTTGTAGAGGATCACTTCTCAATGATCGTAATTGCTATTATCCTTGTTTCGGTAGTGCCAATTGCTATTGTTGCTTTAAATAAAAAATTGTCATTAAAAAAAGAATTCCATTAACGGAATTCTTTTTTATTTACGCAATAATTTTTCTGCAAAATAGAGTTCATAAATGATTCCCGCCACGGCAAAGCATGAAGCGAAAAATCCTTCGGTTAAAACATTAATAATCGGATCCGTATTAGGATCAAATAGCCAATCGTTGTTGTTGAACAAAATATGGTGAAATATCACAAAGAAACTATCAAAATTTGTCACCGCAAAAGGAAAAATAACAATCGGAAGCAAGAGCAAAATAAGTGCTGCTGATTTATTCAAATCTAGCAATGCTTTTTTTCTTTGCTTTTTAAAGATAAAATGCAGCACCAAACAAATGATAAAAACAAGTACGGCTAACACAAATAATTGCTTACATTCCGCAAAGTGTTCAGCAGCATTTGGTGATGTGGGAAAATCGTCCATTTTAAGCTTATTTTTAAAGGGCCAGATCAAATAAACCATCAACTGGTTATAGTTATGCATGACCTTAAATAAAGACATGTGAACCGTCTCATTTGTCTTCTGAACGATCATGAAAATAAAGAGCAAGGGCCAGCTTGCAATAATTGCCCCAACTACACTACTAGTTAAAGCAAATAAGAAGTGATAAACGACTGAAAAAATATTGTCTTTTGTGATCATAGTTTGAACTCGTCTAAATTATTAACCAAAATTGTTGGTTGTCTTTTGCCTTGAATATCTTCTTTTTGAGTCACGCCAGTCAAAGTTAACAATTGATCCACGTCACTATTAAAGCCAGCTTTAATATCCGTATTGTAATTATCGCCTACTAAAAGGGTATCTTCTTTGGTGTAGCCCATTTTATCCAAAGCCATATTAACAATAATTGATTCTGGCTTACCGATATATAGAGGCTTTACGCCACTAGAAGCTGCTACAAAGGCACATTGGGCACCGTTACCAGGGATTAATTCCCCTTCTGCCGGCAAATTCATGTCAGCATTTGTCCCAATAAAAGTTGCACCATTTCTAATTGCATTTGAAGCTACGCGTACCTTATGGTAGGTCAAATCCTTATCCATTCCGACAATCACATAGTCTGGATCTTTTTCATTTAGTTCAAACTCAGGGTGCTTCAAGATTTCGGTCCATAATCCAATTTCACCGATAATGTACACACCAATCTTTTTCTTATGATTGTGAGCCAGAATATAGCTAACCGTAGCCATGCTTGGAGTATAAACATGGCTAATATCAGTATCAACGCCGTGGCCTTTTAACTTATCAACCACCATTTGTGGTGTTCTGGTCGTATTATTAGTTAAAAATAAATAGTCTTTATTATGCTCGATCAAACGATGAACAAATCTTACTCCAGACTCTACAGTTTCTTTTCCACGGTAAACCGTACCGTCTAAGTCAATCATAAATAACCGGTAATCTTTCACTAGTTTCCCTTTCTCTTTTTAATAATAAATGAATGATGCCGTCCAAATTCTTTCTTTATTGCAATTGATTGCTTCTTCTTGAATTTAGTTTGATGAACGCGCCGTTTCTTAAATGGATTATTGTTATTATTCTCATTTTTACGCCGTCCCTTATAATGGCGCCGACTGCGAAAACGTTCTTTTTTATTATGCTCACGCTCATAACGTTCATGCGTCTTTTTCTTAGGATGCTGATAAAAATGCGTAGGATGCGTTAACTCCAAGATAAAATATGGTCCACCTGGATTACGATACTCCTTCAAGTAATCAACAATCGCCAACTCTTTTTTATCAATTGAAGTGCAGGCCTCATCTTTATAAAAGCCTTTCAAACGCAAGTGTTCACTAGAAACATCCCCCACTAAATAATCATATTGATCCAAATAGGGATCATACTTTTTACGCAAGGTTTCTAAATCCAGTGCATCCCTCTCATTGGCAATGATGCTATAAAGCTGATCATTGATTTTGATACTCCTACCATCTTGGACTACGTTAGCCAAGGGATGACGAAGCGGCTGTTCTTGTTCAAACTTATTCGTTTTCTCTTCGCTATTTTCTTCTGAGTTCTTCTTGTTCTTTTCAGTCATTTACTTCACATCTCTTGATAATGGATATTTTTTGGCTAAATAATTGCCTACAACTTCACGTAAAAATTGAGGGAATAAGAATTCATTTTCACCAACAATAGCCAACGTTGGGAAAAATGGAACCAAAACATAGTGGTCCAAACAGGCTAATTGATAATCTTTTTCTGGATCAACTTCACGACCATTCACATAAACAATTCGCTTACGCATATCTACTTTGATCCCTTTATAGTACATTTGACCAAAGATCTTGCCTCTGAAGCTCATGCCTTGCAAATGAAAATGATCAAGATAATGACGGTTCTTTTCAATTTCCATTACCAAACGCCACAAGTCGCTGCCCTTTAATGTTGAGCGCACCACGTGCATTGGGTGTGGCAAAGCGTTTTGTAAATCGAATTGAGTTAAAATTCCACTCTTAAATGGGGTTAAAAACAAACCTGAGCTTAGAATCGCCAAGTCAGTTTTCGCAAAATCAGCAATCGCATCAAGGGAAGCTTGAACTGCGGCTACCTTGTCATCTGCAAATTTTTCAGGTAAATCTGCCACTTTACGTTCAGACAGCAATTTTTTACCCTTTTCATAATAGCCGCGAATCACTGCTTCATCTCCTGGCTCTTCTGGCATAGATGCAGTAGCAACCGTATTCGGAACAATCTTAGTTACATGATGATCATCTAATTCAACATGAATGTCACCAACATAGTTACCCCATTTACCAGTTTGGGTAATCCAAGTATGATCTACTTTTTCTCCATGGGCGATTAAATCATGACTGTGCCCACCAACAATTAAATCAATTTGAGGATAATTCTTAGCTAACCAGCGATCCATCTTCAGGCCAACGTGTGTTAATAAAATAAGTACGTCATATTGACCATCGATTTCTTTAAGTTCCTTATCCATCGTGCTTCCTAGCATTTTTACGTGCCAGTGATTAGGACCATACGTCATTGGATAAGCGGCAGTCAAGCCGATTAAGGCAATGCGCGTATTCTTTTTAGTAGTTAAAATCTTGTGTCCTACTGCCCATTTAGGCATAGTTTCGTCTTCTTCACGCAAATTCGCCAAAATTGTAGGAAAATCAGCATGATCAAACAAACACTCTAACACCCAATGCGGGTTAGAAATTCCTTCGTTATTGCCAATCGTAAGGGCCGTGTATTTAAAGCCATTCATTAATTTAATATTGGCTTGACCTTCTGTGGCATCAGTAAGTGGATGGGAACGATCCATAAAATCTCCCGCGTCAAAAGTATAAACTTCATCAACAGAAGTATCTGCCTGCGCCTTTTTTAAATAGCGTCCTATCTTAGGAAAATGTTCAAAATGTGAATGAAGATCATTTGTATGTAAAATTCGCCATGTTTCTTCCATTTTTGTACCACTTTCTAACCAATTCGATTGGCTTTTAATACCATATTATACGCATCGAGGATTTTTCCTTTAGGCTTTTCCCATTCCACCCATTTTGGATTTTTCCAATCGTCTTCATTTGTTAAAGTCTGCAAATCATAAGTATCATTAATATATTTTTCGTATTCAATCAATGCCTTGGTTCGTGGAATATTCAGTTGCAATATTCTAACGCTCTTGATAGCGCCATGGTCTGCTGCTAATTCGGCAATCCCATTTTGATCGATATTAGAAATTTCATAATATCGACTGCCATCATTTCTTGTAATTTCTTCAATTAAATCCAATTGTTCCATCCAATCACCCTTAAGGAATAAAAGAATCATACTATAAAAAATAGAAAAAAATGTGTAACCATGCTATTGTAAGTATGCGATAGAGGTGTACACATGAAAATTAAAAGCCAAGTATTTTGGGCTATTTTTTTTAGCTTAGTCTTTTTTACAACTAGCGGTTTTACTGTCGTTGGTCACCGCGGCGATCCTATCAAATATCCTGAAGAAACAATTCAGGCTGATAACTCCGCCTTCAATTCTGGTGCCGACTACGTTGAACTCGATCTTCAGCTTTCTAAAGATGGAGTATTGGTCATCTCTCATGATGATGACCTTTACCGAGTTACTCATACACATGCAATTGTATCACAAAATGACTTTAAGACACTTAAACAGCTAAGGTACGATAATGGCGAACACGTCATGTCGCTGAATGAGCTTTTTAAGTATTATAAAAATAGGCCAAATACTAAATTTGTTTTAGAGACAAAAATAGATCATAGCATTAACCCTTCTTATGAGCTAGAAGATAAAATTGCTCAAGTAGTTAAAGAATATCATATGCAAAACAGAATTATGATCCATTCTTTTTCTGCCGCAAGTTTATTTCATTTAAGAGAACTAATGCCACATGCATATTTAATCCTAATTGTTGGTAGTCTTCGCCGCATTAACTTCAGTATTTTACCTCAGGTCAATGCAGTTAACGCCTCATCCGATATTGTTCAAGAGCATCCCTTCTTAATTCACTGGCTCCATAAATTGCATAAGCAACTTTATGTCTGGGCCAAAATGGATGAATCGCCTGCTTTATGGCATTGGCTAATCAACCGAAATGTCGACGGGGTTGTAACTAACTTTCCGGCTACTGGTTTTAAATATAAATTAGCCAAAAGTGGCACCAAAAAATATGCCATTAATCGTTCAGGAATCTATTTTGGCAAAACTAAAACTGCCACAATGATGAATCCTTATGTGCGAATCAAAGAAAAGAAATATGTCTATCCAGGACAAAAACTTAACGTAACTTATGGCGTACGAGTTGATGATCGTCTTTATTACCAAATTGCCGAAAAGACATTTATCTCTGCGGAATTTGTTAACTTAGATTTACGCCAGCAAGATATTGCCCCATATCAGAATAAAAAGATTATGGCTAAGCCCAACACTAAAGTTACGCTGTACAGTTATCCAGATAATCAGGCCCAAACCAATAAAGTTTTACCTGCTGACAAACTATTCAAGATTCAAAACTTTAACGGCAGTCCTAAAAATATGTGGCTCTACACCAAGCTAGGCTGGGTCAAAGCAAATCAAATTCTGTTCTACGGTTTCTTCAGTAAACAAGCTTTTGCAGATTACAAGAAATTGCCAAGAGTTAGTCATTACACTAACTTGGCCTTGTTAACATATAATCCAAATAACCCAATTAAAGAACTAACCTTTAGTGAAAAGCAAAAGGCCGTTAACCATATTATTTATTAAAGACAAAAAAGACCAGTTCCTACAAACTGATCTTTTTTAATTTACTGATTTTAATTATTGGTTTAAAGTACTTTGCTTCTTAACCAATTCATATGGCAATTCAATATGAGTATCGTCAACTTCTTCGTTGTTCATCAACTTAGTCAACATTCTCATAGCTACGGCACCCATATCGTAAAGTGGTTGCTTAATGGTAGTCAAAGCTGGACGAACAACTGAAGCCAATTGAGTAGCACTCGCAGTAACGATTTCAAATTCTTCAGGAACCTTAGTACCTGCATCCATTGCTGAATTCAAGATACCTACTGAAGAAATGTCACGAGTTACAATTACACCATCAATACCATCTTTAACGAGTTGAGGATATAAGTTGTAACCATCTGAGTAATCCTTAATGCCAGTATAAATATGTGGTTCACCCAAATTGTTTGCTCTAATGAATTCTTCGTAAGCTGGAATTCTATTTTCGCCATTAACTACGGCATCTTGATCGCCAACTACAATAGCCAAGTTCTTCTTGCCATCATGCATGAGCAAGTTCAACGCTTCGGTATCAGCCTTCTTGTAATCAATCGTAACTGAAGCGAATTCTTCACGATTGTCCTTGGTACCTGCCAAAACCACAGGCGTTTCAGTACGTTTAAATGCTTCCGCAGCCTTATCTGGCAAACGGTTTGACATATAAATTACACCGTCAACTTGCTTGTTAAGCAAACTTTGAATAACTTGATCTTCTTTCATCAAGCGATTCTCAATACTGGTAATGATAATGTTGTACTTGTACAAAAGTGCAATATCATCAATCCCCTTTGATAATTCCGCAAAATATAAATTGGTTAAATCTGGGACGATTAAACCAACAGTAGTGGTACGCTTAGAAGCTAAACCTTGTGCTACCGCATTTGGTTGGTAGTGCAATCTCTTAATAACCTCTAATACGCGATCACGAGTTTCTTTTCTAACATTATTATTCCCATTAACAACACGAGAAACAGTAGCCATTGAAACTTTAGCTTCTCGAGCAACATCATAAATAGTAACATCTTGCTTATGCATTCTCATCTCAGTCCTTCCTGAAACTCCTTCGCCCTAATAATGTATCATTATCTAGCCTCAAGCGCAAACGTTTACAGCTTTTCTTTCATTTTTTCATGCATAAATCATGATATACTTGTAATAAATTTAAGAAAAGAGGAACGCTATGAACTTAGATAAATTACAACAATGGTTGCAAGATTACGGCAATGACCTTGCCTTTATTTCTAACCCAATTACCATTTCATACTTCACTGGCTATTCAATGGATCCTCATGAACGAATTTTTGCCTTGGTCGTATTTAAAGACGCAGAACCATTCGTATTCTGCCCTGCTTTAAACGTAGAAGAAGCCAAAGATTCTGAATGGGACGGCGACGTTATCGGCTACCTTGATTCAGAAGATCCATGGGGTATTATTGCTGACAACGTTAGAAAACGCGCAAGTGAGCATCACAACTGGGCAATTGAAAAAGACGATTTATCTGTTGCCCACTACCAACGCTTACGTGGCGAATTTCCAAACTCCAGCTTCACTAACGACGTATCTCCTTTCATCGAAAGACTTCGTTTATACAAGACGCCTGAAGAAATTAAGAAACTTCAAGGTGCCGGTGCTGAAGCTGACTTTGCTTTCAAGATTGGTTTTGATGCCATTAGGACTGGCGTTACTGAAAGAAGCATCGCTGGTCAAATCGACTACCAATTAAAGATTCAAAAAGGCGTAATGCATGAAAGTTTTGAAACTATTGTGCAAGCTGGTAAGAATGCCGCTAACCCTCACCTAGGTCCAACCATGAACACAGTTCAACCTAACGAATTAGTTTTGTTCGACTTAGGTACCATGCACGATGGCTACGCATCAGACTCAAGTAGAACTGTGGCCTACGGCGAACCAAGCGACAAACAACGTGAAATTTACGAAGTCGACCGCGAAGCTCAACAAGCAGCAATTGAAGCAGCTAAACCTGGTATTACTGCAGAAGAACTTGATAGTGTTGCTCGTGACATCATCACCAAAGCTGGATATGGCGAATACTTCATTCACCGTTTAGGTCACGGTATCGGTAAAAACGTACACGAATACCCATCAATCGTTCAAGGCAATGACTTGGTACTTGAAGAAGGCATGTGCTTCTCAATTGAACCTGGTATTTACATCCCTGGCTTTGCCGGTGTTAGAATCGAAGACTGTGGTGTCGTTACTAAAGATGGTTTCAAGCCATTTACCCACACCGACAAAGACTTAAAGATCTTGCCACTCAAAGATTAAGACAAAAAGAAAAAGGCCGATTAAATCGGCCTTTTTTAGTAGATTTGATTAAGCTTCTGGCTTATCTTCTTCTGCATCTTCAGCGTTGTGTTCTTCTTCTGCGTTGTTTAAATCATCGACAGATTCTTGAGCATTGTCGCCTGCAGTAACATCGTCATCTTTATTTGAATCATCAATTACGATATCATCGAAGTCTTTTAATTCCGAATCATCTTCAACATTCTTTGGGAATGAAGCTAATTGATTCTTGACAATTTCAGTGCCATTATCGTATTTCTTCTTCAAATCTTGAAGCTTGTCGTTATCTTTAATTTTGTTCTTAACGTCATCTACTTGTTCATCACTAACAAGAAGTGAACCTGCGAGAAAACCTGCTGCACATCCAGCAACGGCACCTAATACAAAACTTGCAAATTTTTTCATGGTGAATTCCTCCTTTATTAATTTTCACCTCTGCGACGCTTACGTCTTGCGAATGCCGTCGCAGCTATTGAAGAAACAAGACCAGCATGGCTAAAATGATTGCTGCTAAAGCGTTTAGCGATCTTCTTGGATGAATCATTTAACTCTGATACGCTTTCGCCTAAATCTGCAGCAGCTTGAACTACTGGATCTAACGTCTTCATTTTACCATTAATATCGACCATCAGGTCATTAGTTTTATCCAACAAATCATTTGTTTGATCCATCAGACTATCCATATCTTCTGTCATCTTTTTTAATGATTCATTAGTTGTTTGAATAGTTGTACTGGTTTCTTTTAATAATTTTGCGGTTCTAGTAAGCATTGGAATTGTAAACAATACCAAAATCAAGAAAGCGATAGCCGCAATCAAACCAGCTAAAGCACCATAAGAAATTGTCATTTTTAACCTCCATTATTATCTAAAAAAAGTCTAGCATGAAAATGCTTTATTCTCAATCTATGTATTGTTATTATTTTATAGAATCATAATGTAAAGAAAGGACCATCTATGAAGCTTCCCTCACAATTAAATATTCAAAAAATAAAACTAGACTGGAATAAAATCGGTCAAAATTTACTTTCTACTGTTTGGCAGTTAGCAATTACGACCCTGATCTTTTATCTATTATCTCACTTTGGGCATAAATTAATTAACAATTATTTAGCTAAACACAATACATTAAAAAATAAACGCTCTAAAACAATTGCTGCTTTGATCAACAGTTTATTCCAATATACGTTGATCTTCTTTTATTTGTTTGGCGTCTTATCAATTTTAGGTGTGCCAGTTGGAACGCTACTGGCCAGTGCCGGAATCTTCTCCCTAGCTTTAGGGATGGGGGCCCAAGGATTCGTCAGTGATCTGGTCAACGGTTTCTTCATCTTGAGTGAAGACCAATTCGATGTTGGTGACTTGGTACAAATTGGCACTAACGTAGGAACTGTAGTTCAACTGGGGCTTAGAACCACTAGATTAAAAGGTTCAGATGGTTCAATTATCTACATTCCTAACCGTAATATTACCATCGTGCAAAACCTAGCTCATGGCGGTGTGGCACTTGATATTAACCTTGACCTTGATGCTGAAAACGATGTTACAGAAGTAAGCCGCCTCATCAAGCAATGCAATCAAACTATTCAACCCGAGAAAAAGACAATTGTTCAAGGTCCAACGATTACAGGAATCACGGAACAAACCGGCAACAAATTTGTTTACAGCATTCACTTTCAAGTTAAGCCAGGAAAACAAAGTGCAGTTAGAAATTTGTATTTAACTAAATACATTCAAACTTTGCAAAAAAATGGCATTAAATTTGCTAGTGTGCCTACCCCAAAAACAACCCAAGCTAAGTAAAAAATGTCCAGTTTTAAAAACTGGGCATTTTTATTTTTGATCAATATTTTTGATTTCTTTGTAAGTTCTATAAATAGCAATTATTCCTGAAAGATTGATCAGAATAAGTATCCACCAAACTTTTTTATCTGCCATGGAAATCGTAGTTAAAAACCAGATATCAAATAAAACATAAAGTAGAAAAATAATTAAAATATTCCAACATCCTAGCTTAGCCACATATCGTGAATAATATTTTCTAGTTACCGGCAAACACGCTGCCACCATCACAAAAATTGCTAGAATTCCGATTACCCATAATGCCTTAATTGCGCCTCTTTCAAAGCATGATTTATTTTTGCTATTTTTATTATCATGCTTTTAGTAGCACCCATTTACTTATTTCCGAAATCTCGGAAACCAATTTATTCACCATAGATCTGTTTAATTTGTGTAAATGCAACCTGAAAATCTGATTTCATATTTTTAAGTCCTAGAAAATCTAAATACTTAAACAAAGAAGCTATTTCAGTACTGTCATTATTCTTGGCATAATCAATCAAACTATGCATGAATTTTTTACGAATAGTTTCTTCCGCATACAGATTCATTATTTCTAACGTATCTAATTTTTCTAACAAACTTTCAGCTTTGGGCAGATCCTTTTTATTTAATGGCTCATCCTGATACCGCTTTAAATACTGCAACGAAATTGCTTTAAGCTGCTTGATATTATTTGCTCCATATGCATCGGCAATATCTTGAATTGAAAAATATAAATGTGAACTGACCGTATTTTCTAAAAATTCCATTGGTTGAACATGGATATTAAAAAGCAAGGCAATAACTTTACACCAGGATAAATTATCCTTGCCCTTTTCCCATTCTGCTAGCGTAGACTTGTTAGTAATCTCCTTTGCTGCATCAACTAAATTAATATGATGAGCTACACGCATTTTTCTAAATTTCGGGCCATAGATATTATCTTTTATTACATTTTCTTTTACAGAGGTCTCCTACTTATAAACACAAAAAGGTGTTCCAAAATGAACACCTTTTTTCTTTTTATTCAAATTGTTCAAGCCAAGCAGGTAATTCTTGTAATAATTTTTCTACTGCACGACCACGGTGAGAAATTTCATTCTTTTCATCAGTAGTCATTTGTGCAAAAGTTTTACCCTTTTCTGGTACATAAAACAATGGATCATAACCAAAGCCATCTTCACCTTGTGGCAATGGTAAAATGCGACCTGCGCATGTACCCGAAACGACTAAATCTTTATCAAATTCACCTGGCATCGAAACCACGATTGTGGTCCAGAACTTAGCCATTCTCTTTTCCTTGGGTACACCGCCAAGCTCAGCTAATAATTTAGCATTGTTTTTGGCATCATTATGAGCTTCACCAGCATAGCGAGCACTTCTTACGCCCGGTTCACCATTTAATGCATCAACCATCAAACCAGAGTCGTCCGCAATTGTTGGCATTTTACTAAAATCAGCCAATTCATGTGCCTTAATTTTAGCGTTGGCTTCAAAAGTATGACCACTTTCAATTGGATGTGGTGGATTTTCCAAATCCGCATTTGTTTTAATGATTACATCAACATCAGCTTGTTTGAAAGCTTCTTTTAATTCACGTGCCTTACCTTGATTGCTAGTCGCAAACAAAATTTCTTTAACCATTATTCGTTCTCCGTATCTACGTGTTTGGAAGTTAAAGTGTCATCATCCATAAACGTACGCGCTAATTTATCAAAGCTTGTTGAATTACCAGTAGTGTAGTATTCATGAACTGGCTTATGGCCTTCTTCACTAAACAAACCATCACGGCGCATTACGTTGAATGTATATTGTGCTACTTGATCAGCAGGATCTAAAATAGTTACATTTTCATCGTCAATTGCTTCTTTGAATTCTTGTTCAATTAATGGATAGTGGGTGCAGCCCAAAACCAAGGTATCAAAATCCTTACCCTTTAAAGGAGCTAAACTTTCTTTAACCACCTTTAAATTAGTCGCATGCTCTTCTTGTGCTTCAACTAATGGAGCAAGTTTTGGCGTAGCTAATTCTGTTACTTCAATTTCTGGATCACGGAAATGAATTTCTTTTTCATAAGCATGTGAACCTACGGTTACACTAGTTGCTACAACCGCTACCTTTTTATTCTTAGTAGTTCTAGAAGCTGCTAGTGCACCTGATTGAATAACCCCGATAATCTGCGGTTCAATTTCTTTTTCAATTGTCCCCATGGCCGCAGCGGTTGCCGTATTGCAGGCAAAAATTACCAGCTTCACATCATTATTAAGCAAGAACTTAACTGATCTGCGTGTTAAATTAATAATATCTTCTTTAGTTCGATTGCCATATGGCATATGTGCGTTATCACCAATAAAAACGGTGGATTCATTAGGCAGTTTTTCAATTACTTTTTTAGCGATAGACAGGCCGCCTAGACCTGAATCTAGTAGTCCAATTGGACGATTATCCATGATAAAAAACCTCTTATTAAGAAAAAAATTATTTTCTACTCCTACTAGTTTACGGTAAAATAAAAAAGAATAAAAGGGATGAACAAGTTTATGACAGAAAATACAGAACACTCTAACGAACACGTATATTTTATTAATCAGCTTTACCGCGACTTTCTTTTGCCAACCATTTTAGGCAACGATAATGCATCTATTCTTTACTGGGCCGGCAAACGAGTTGCTCGCAAATATGATCTAACCGATTTTGACGATTTAGCTGACTTCTTTGCCATGGCTGAATTCGGCAAACTCGAAAAGACCAAGGAAAGACGCTCTTCTACCACTTTTGAACTTAGTGGACAAACAGTAGAAGATCGTTTAGACAGCGACAGTAAAGAATTTTCACTTGAAAGTGGCATGATTGCTGAAGCAGTTCAAAAGGCTACTGGCAAGACTACCGAAAGTGAAATCAACATTTTGCCTAAAGAAAAGAAAGTGGAAATCACCGCTAGATTCTAAAATCTAGACTATAAATTAGGACTCCTATATAATTAATTTGTAACCGTATTACAACTAGATCTAGATATAGGAGTAAATAAAATGCTTAAGGAATTTAAAAAATTTATTGCCCGCGGAAATGTAATTGATTTAGCAGTCGGTGTAATTATTGGTGCAGCTTTTACTGCCATTGTGCAATCACTTGTTACGAATCTAATCAATCCTTTAATCGGATTATTCGTAGGCAGAATCAATCTTTCCAACTTAGTTCTTCAAGTCGGGGATGCTAAATTTAAATACGGCAGCTTTTTAAATTCAGTAATTAACTTCCTGATTATTGCCTTTGTTGTATTTTTAATTGTTAAAGCTGTTAACAAATCTACCAAAAAAGAGGAAAAAGAAGCGCCTGCTACACCAACTGAGGCAGATTACTTAAAAGAAATCCGTGATTTGCTTAAAGAAAAAGAAGCATAGTAAAAAGCCTGAGTCCGATTGGTCTCAAGCTTTTTTGATTATCTTTTTTCTTTAATCAGTGTATTGATCCAAAATTTGGTCCAACTTTTCCTTTGGAGTGTAACCAGTAATTCGATCAACAATGTTGCCATCCTTCTTGATAATCAAAGTTGGGATAGCCATAATGCCAAGGTTCTTAGCAGTATCTTGGTTTTGATCAACATCCATCTTGTAGAAGTTAACGTCTTGACGTTCTTCTGACAATTGTTCAATTACTGGTGATTGCATCTTACATGGACCACACCAAGTTGCCCAAAAGTCAACTAAAGCAACACCATCACTAGTTTCTTCATCGAAGTTTTGATCATTAATTGCATCAACCATAATATTTACCTCACTAAATAAATTTCTAAAGTTTATATTATTAGTATATTCATCTTACTTACTTTTCGCAAGTGAATTGCTTACTTCAATTCAACAATCGTTGCTCCGTTACCGCCTTCGTTAGCTGGCGCATAGTTAAAGCTCTTGACGTGTCTGCTGTTACGCAAATATTGCCATACTCCTTTACGGATTGCACCAGTACCAATTCCGTGAATTATCGTTACTGTGCCAAGGCCGGCTAATAAAACAGAATCGATATAACGATCAAGGTTAGTCATTGCTTCGTCATAGCGTTGACCGCGCAGGTCTAATTCACTATGAGCATTGCTTCTTCTAACTGCACTAGTAGCTCTAACTAGATGTTTAGGCTTAGTAGATTCGTTCTTTTCAATTCGCTCAATATCACGATCGCTAGCTTTTACCTTGATAATTCCCATCTGAACCTCATATTCATGTTCGGACAGCTTCTTGGTAATAGTCCCTGTTTGACCGTATGATAGGACTTTTACACGGTCACCTACACTTACATGATGACGACGCTTTTCACGCTGTAAGACCTTGTTATGGGCCAAATTGTTAGCCTGACGTTCCAGATTGTTTAATTCACCCTTAGCTTCAATGATCTTGTTTTCTTTTACGCCAGCATTCTTTTGCTTTTCAAGTTGTTCAATAATTTGATCAGCCTTTTTACGACGCTTGGCAATGATTTCATTCGCTCTTTCTTGAGCAAAATCAAGCTGCTTTTGTACGCGTTGGTTGTACCAATCAAGTGCTTGTTGCAATTTTTGTTCCAACTTTTGGCTACGATCTAAACTAGTCTCCAAACGATTGCGTGCACTAGTGGCCGCCTTAGTTTGCGCATTCAACTTAGAAATCATCTTGTTAATGTCTGAATCTTCGTCTGACATTAAGTTTTGCGCATTTTTAACTACGTCTTCACGCATCCCCAATCGACGAGCAATCGCAAAGGCATTACTGTGACCAGGAATACCAATTTGCAAATGATAAGTTGGTGACAAAGTCTTCAAATCAAATTCCATTGAGGCATTTGTAGTACGAGGACGGTTGTAGCCGTAAAGTTTTAATTCAGGATAGTGCGTTGTAACCATGATCTTGGCATCTTTTTGACGCAAAAAGTCCAAAATACTGATAGCCAAACTGGCACCTTCTTCTGGGTCGGTACCTGCACCAATTTCGTCAATTAAAACCAAGGTTTCCTTGTTCACATTTTTCATAATGGCTACGATGTCATTGATGTGGGATGAGAAAGTACTCAATGATTGCTCAATCGATTGTTCATCACCGATATCAGCGTAGACCTCTTCAAACACGCCAACTTTACTACCTTCTTCGGCTGGAATAAACAAACCAGATTGAGCCATTAATTGCAACAAACCTGCAGTTTTTAATGTGATAGTCTTACCACCGGTGTTTGGACCAGTGATTAACATCGTATCAAAATCATCACCCAAACGAATATCATTTGGTACAACTTTTTCAGGATCAATCAATGGGTGACGCGCGTTGCGTAAATTAATTGAGTGATCCTTAGTTAAAATTGGTTCGCTAGCCTTCATGTTTTTAGCCAATTTAGCTTTAGCTTGCAAGAAGTCTAGTCGTGTTAAAGCAGTCGCAATATTATTCAAACTGTCAATTTCCTCTCTAGCTAAGCCAGACAAGTGCTTTAAAATATTGCGGATCTCTTGTTTTTCTTGAGCAATCAAATTTTGTTGACGGTTGTTCAAGTTTAAAACTGCTTCTGGTTCAATAAACAAAGTTTGACCACTGGCACTTTGATCGTGAACTACCCCACCAAATTTTGCTCTATATTCTTGTTTAACTGGAATAACGTAACGATCATCACGAATAGTTACAATTTGTTCAGATAAGTATTTACTGCTGTTGCCCTTGGTATAAGCATTCATCTTATCCTTGATTTCTTCTTCATTGCTTGCAATATCGTGACGCAAACGAGCTAAAGCACTTGAAGCCGTATCAAGTACTTCACCATCATAATCAAGGGACTTCTTTAATTCTCTAAAAAGAAGATCTGGCACATCTAATTGATCCAAGATTGAATCAATAGCTGATAAATCTATTTTTTCATCATCAAGATCTTCCAAAAAACTATTAATTTCATTAGCCAAGCTTAAGACAAGCAATAAGTTGCCCAGCTCTTTAGCATTCAAATTTGCCTTTACGCCCAAACGTTTAGTACTTGGACGGACATCTTTAAAGTCAGTTAAAGGAAGTTGCCCTTTGATTCTAAGCAAATCTGCTAATGCCAAAGTTTGTTTTAATTCCGTTTGTACTTGGTCAAAATCATCACTTGGTACTAGCCTTTCAGCTTCTTTCTTAGCTGGTTCAGTAATAGCTAGTTCACTTAAGCGTTTGGTAATTTCGCCAAATTCTAAAATTTTTAAAATCTTTTTATTCATAGCTATTTATTTTTCTTAAAACTAACAAAAAGGACCAGCCACAGCCAGTCCTTTTTTATTTACTTACCACTCAAGCGGTCATCGTTTAAGAAAGTATTCAAAACTCCTTGGACCATGTCCCACTCATCATCAGATTCGATTTCGTGCAAATCACTGCTTGTTACATCGCCTGCATCATCTGCATCGTAACTGAAAGCTTGTACTTCGATGTCTTCATCATCGCCAACAGCGGCTGGATAAAGAAGCACGTATGATTTGTCATAATCATCAGAATGAAAAGTAAATAATACTTCATACAATTCTTCATTACCTTGATCGTCGATCAAAGTAATTTGACGATCTTCATCGTCACCATTAACTTGTGCTGCCATGTTAATCCTTTCGGTGTAAATCTAAATAATTTTGCAAGATGAGCACCGCTGCCATCTGATCAATCACTTGTTTACGTTTCTTACGGTCATGAATACCAGCATCTTCTACAAGTACTCGCTGCGACTCAATTGTTGTTAATCTTTCATCAGAATAATACACAGGTAAACCAAACTTTTCTTCAAGTCGTTTGCCATATGCCTTACTTCGTGCAACAGAAGATCCTGAAGTCCCATCCATATTCTTAGGCAAACCCAATACGAATCCTTCTGGATCATATTGTCTTACCAATTTCTTTAAGGGACGCATACCAAAATTATATTTGGTTTCATCAATTTGAATAGTTTCTAACTTTTGTGCAGTAATGCCTAGCTCATCGCTAACAGCAACCCCTACGGTTTTAGAACCTACATCTAGACCTAATAATCGCATTATTTATTCTTACCAAGATAACTCTTAACAAGTTCTTCAATAATCTCGTCACGTTCGTGCTTAAGAATCAAGTTACGGGCATCATTGTGCCGTGGAATATAAGCAGGATCGCCAGAAAGTAAGTAACCTACAATCTGGTTGATAGGATTATAGCCCTTTTCTTCAAGCGCATTGTAAACATCTTGCAGAGTATCATAAACATTTTTCCCCTTATTCTGGTTAAAGTCAAAATGCATAGTCTTATCTAGCGAACTCATATTTATTCCTCCTGTCAACAATTTTACTTGAAAAAAAGCGTAAACACAATTAATTAATGCTTAGTTCTTAGAAATTTCGTCAATAACAGCTTTAATAGCGTCATTCAAACCTTCTGGTTTCTTACCACCGGCTTGAGCCATGTTTGGACGACCACCGCCGCCACCACCAAAGATTGGGGCAGCAATCTTGATCAAGTCGCCGGCTTTAAGACCCTTGTCTAATGCCTTTTGGTCCAAGCTGATGATCATGTTAGCCTTGCCATCGTTATTAGCAGCTAATACCAAAACATCTGACTTGTTGCCACTCTTCCAGTTGTCGGCAAGTTCACGCAAGTCATTCATGTTGTTTACATCTGCAATAGCTGAGATTACAGTCAAATCGCCAGCTTGCTTTACATTGTCAAAGATTTGACCAGCCTTAGCTTGGTTGATCTTCTTAGTCAAAGCTTCAACTTGCTTTTGGCTATCGTGAAGGTCACTTTCAAGTGAGTCAATCTTATCAATAATGTTGTCTGGCTTAGTTGCCTTAACATCTTCTTGAATGTCATCAAGCAAGCTTGAACGTTCTGCTAAGTATTCGTAAGCCTTCTTTGAAGTTACGGCTTCAATTCTACGCATACCTGCACCAACAGCTGATTCGGAAGTGATCTTGAAGATACCGATTTGGTTAGTGTTGTCTACGTGAGTACCACCACAGAATTCAGATGAGAAGTCACCCATTTGTACGACACGAACCTTGTCACCGTACTTACCGTTGAACAATGCTAAGGCACCCATCTTTTCACCTTCTTCAGGTGTAGTGATAGTAGTCTTAACTTGAATAGCTTCCCAAATCTTTTGGTTTACTAATTCTTCAACAGTCTTGATTTCACGTGGAGTCATTGGTTCCAAAGCAGTGAAATCAAATCTCAAGTAATCAGGATCAACTAATGAACCTGCTTGGTGAGTGTGTTCACCCAATACTTGACGAAGGGCTGCGTGAAGAAGGTGGGTTGCTGAGTGAGAGTGACGAAGACCTTCACGACGTTCCTTATCAAGCTTCAATATGTATTCCTTACCCTTTTCTACAGGCAAAATAAGGTCAACGAAGTGTAAGTTTTGGTCGTTAGGAGCGTGTTGAACGTCAATAACCTTAGCAACAAGTTCGCCATCTTGGCTATAAATGTTACCATGATCGGCAACTTGACCACCACGTTCTGCGTAGAATGGAGTCTTATCAAATACTAAAGTTGCGTGTTCTCCATCAGCCTTGTCGACTAACTTATCGTCAACAACGATATCAAGCAACTTAGCATGTGGTTCTTCGTAAGTATCACGTTCAAATACTGACTTGTCCTTAATGTTCATCAAGGTTACATCTTGACGACCCATTGATTGAAGGTCACCACGAGCTTTACGTGCACGTTCCTTTTGAGCTTCCATTTCAGCATCGAAGCCCTTCTTGTCAACCTTAAGGCCAGCATCTTGAGCTGATTCAAAAGTTAATTCGTATGGGAAGCCGTAAGTATCGAACATCTTGAAGGCATCCTTACCTGAAATGGTCTTGTCCTTTGAGTTCTTAGCCTTGTCGATTAAGTCGTCAAGCAAAGTCAAACCAGTATCAAGAGTTGATTGGAATCTTTCTTCTTCGTTTTGAATAACGTTTTCGATGAAGCCACGTTGATCCATTACTTCTGGGTAGTGACTTTCCATGATCTTACCTACAACTGGTACAAGCTTGTAAAGGAAGGCACCCCTAATACCCAAACGTTGACCGTTTAAGTCAGCACGACGGATCAAACGACGTAAAACATAACCACGGCCTGAGTTTGATGGAAGAGCACCATCAGCAATAGCAAAACTTACAGCACGAACGTGGTCGGCAATAATTTTGAATGCAGTAGTGTCTTCTTTGTTTTCACCGTACTTCTTGCCATCAGTCATTTCTTCAGTTGCATGAATAATTGGCAAGAATAAATCAGTTTCAAAGTTAGTTGGTGCATCTTGCAAAATTGAAAGTACACGTTCAAGACCCATACCAGTATCGATGTTCTTGTGTGGTTGATCAACGTACTTACCATTTGGCAAGTGGTTGTATTGTGAAAATACGATGTTCCAAATTTCAAGGTAACGAGCATTTTCACCACCAGGGAAGTTTTCTGGATCGTCTTCAGCAACATCGTTGTTTTCTTGACCACGGTCGTAGAAGATTTCAGTATCAGGACCACATGGACCTTCACCAATATCCCAGAAGTTATCTTCAAGTTTTACAATGTGGTCTGCTGGCATACCAGCTTTTACCCAAACCTTGAATGAATCTTCATCTTTTGGATAAACAGTACAGTATAATTTATCCTTTGGTAAGCCTAACCACTTAGGACTAGTTAAGAATTCCCATGCCCAAGGAATAGCTTCATCTCTGAAGTAGTCACCTACTGAGAAGTTACCAAGCATTTCAAAGAAAGTTTGGTGACGAGCAGTTTTACCAACGTTTTCAATATCGTTAGTTCTGATAGATTTTTGTGAAGAAGTAATTCTGCGGTTCTTTGGTACAACTGAACCATCGAAGTATTTCTTCATCGTAGCAACACCAGAGTTAATCCACAAAAGAGTTGGGTCATCTTGTGGAATAAGTGATGCACTAGGCATAATCATGTGACCATGTTCTTTGAAGAAGTCTAAGAACATTTGACGAAACTCTGAACTATTTAGTTTCTTCATTAATAATTTCTCCCTAAAACAAATAAAAAACACCATTGCAGTTATTCAAGGACGCTCCGCGCGCGGTACCACCTTGATTGCAACAGTGTTTGTTACCTCTTAATATTCTTAATTATTAAACTTAAAGGAGCATTTCTTGACCATTACTAAGCCTTCCCATCCTTCGGCTCTCTCTATGAAATAATTAATCAAAAAACATATCTTAAGCTGAAAATAATTGTACTACAAAATTAACGTCTGTCAACGCCCTTGCTCTCTACGACGTTTTCTTTGTCGTTTAGCTTTCCTAATTTCATGACGTTGTTCAAGCTTGCGCTTTTGACGATTGTCTTCGGCAATTGCACGCTTGATCTTCTTCTTGTAGCCTGGCTTACGCTTTCTCTTTTCTTTCTTAACGTAGCCAACTAACTTGGTATCAAGCTTGCGGTTCTTGCTTTGACGATTTTCACGACTGCGGTAGTGCTTACGTGGTACAAGTTCGCCATTCTTAATTTCGACAAAGTCAAAGTGAACGCCCATCTTTTCAAGTTCTTCAATGCGGTTCATTTCTTCTTCACGAATCAAGGTAATAGCATGACCTGATAAACCATTTCGACCAGTTCTACCAATTCGGTGAATAACGAATTCAATATCACGTGGAATTTCGTAGTTAATGACCAAACTAATCCCATCGATATCTAGGCCACGAGCGGCCAAATCGCTGGCTACAACGTATTGATATTGACCTTGTTCAACCTGACGCAGAGTTCTTTTTCTTTCTCTTTCGGTAACTCCGCCGTGAATCTTGGCTACTTTTAAGCCTTGATCTTGCAAGTACTTGGTCAATTCATCAACGGTTTGTTTAGTATTGGCAAAGACTAAAGCCAAATATGGTTGGCCCATCGTAAGCAACTTGTACAAAACGCTCTTGCGGTTCTTAGAACCAATATCGATTAAGTCATTCTTAATCGTTGGTGCAATTACGCTTGGGTTATCAATGACGATTTGGTCAGGGTGAGCCATGTATTTACGCAAAAAGTTAGACAACTTAACTGGAATTGTAGCTGAGAAGGCTGCAATTTGAACATCCTTAGGCAACTTAGCGGCTACTTGATCGATATCTGCTAAAAAGCCCATGTCTAACGTCATATCAGCTTCATCGATGACAAAGGTCTTCACTTGATCTACTGCAAAAACCTTCTTTTGTACAAAGTCCAAAAGTCGACCAGGTGTCGCAATTACTAACTGTGGCGTATTATTTTGGTACTTTTCAAGTTGACGTTCTCTGTCAGTTCCGCCAGCCAAGTGAGCAATTGAAAAGTTCATCCCTGAAGCTTTTCTAAGTTCACGTGCTACTTGATAAAGTTGATCAGCTAATTCACGACTAGGCAAAGTAATAATTGCTTGCACAGTATGAGCAGCTTCATCAATTTCATTAAAAATTGGCACCAAATATGCATGTGTCTTACCTGATCCTGTAGCAGCTTGAACTACTACGCTTAAATCAGAAAGCATTGCAGGAATAACCTTTTCCTGCACCTTAGTTGGCTTTTCAAAGTGGATCTTCTTTAAACCGGCTTGAACGGCAGGCTTAATTCTGGAATCTTCAAAAATATTATTCATGATCTTCTTTATACTTCTTAGTTACTTCAACGACTTCCGCAAAGATTTGCTTTACTTCGTCCAAATCCTTGGCGTTGGCACCACTTGCAAGAGCATGGCCACCACCATCATGCTTAGCAGCAAGTTCATTAATAACTGGGCCCTTTGAACGGTAGTGTACACGGTAAGTGCCATCTGGCTTTTCTACAAAGACGTTCCAAGCCAAAACATCTTTAATGCGGCCTGGAGTTGATACTGCTACGTTAGATTGATCATCAGTTAACCCTAACTTCTTAAGGTCGTCTTGAGTCAAAATAGTGTAAGCTGCGCCAACTGGATCAATTTCCATCTTGTCCATTGCAAGTGCTTGAAGCTTAGCTTCATCAAAGGTTACATCGGCAATGTTTCTAGCGATTTCAGTAATATCAATCCCAGTTGAAGCAAGTTGAGCAGCTACCTTAAAGGTGTGTTCTGAAGTTTCAGGGTACATAAAGCGGCCAGTGTCACCTACAATACCTGCGTAAAGTGGGTAAGCAATTTCCTTAGTAATCTTGAAATCTTCAGCGTTTAAGAAATCAACAATGATTTGGCAAGCTGCAGGAGCATCTGGATCAACGTAGCTCATGTCTGCGTATGGATCAACATCTGGGTGGTGGTCAATCTTAATCAAGAAATCACCCTTGTTGTAAAGCTTGTTAGAAATTCTTGGTGTATTGGCAGTATCAGTAGTGATTACCAAAGCACCTTCATAATCAGTAGCCTTAACTTGGTCCATGTGGTTGATCCAAGCAAGATCGCCTTCGTCGTTTTCACCAGCACAAAGCACACGCTTGTCTGGGAACTTTTCCATAATTGCACGAGCTAATCCAGCTTGTGAGCCAATTGCATCTGGGTCTGGACTAGTGTGACGGTGCAAGATAATAGTTGGATATTGTAAGATTTTTTCGTAAATGTCATCAAAACTACTCATTGTTTTTCCCTCGTCTTCTAAAAATATCTGTATCTAGTTTAACAGAAAAACGCGTCTGATTAATAATCGAACAAATTAATTGCCTGATAATTTTCTTTTTTAAAGTCCGTCGCTGTTACGCCTAACAAACGAATACCATCTTCTAGAAAGCCATGTGTACTCTCAAATAATTCTCTAGCTACCTCATAAAAATCAAAACGATCGTCAGATGGCTTTACCAATTTTCTCCGTTTCGTAACCGTATCAAAATTATTATTGCGGATTTTCAAAACAATCGTAGAAGCGCGAAAGTTGCGCTTTTTTAATTCTTTTTCTAAATAATCACAATAAACGCGAATTCTGCTGAGAGCTTCATCTTGCGTGAAAATCGCTGGTTCATAGGTACGCTCGATGCCAATTGATTTTCGGTTGACCTCTGAATCGGTCACTACCGGATTTAAATCGATGCCACGCGCATGTTGGGCCAAAATATAACCCATCTTTTTAAACTTATTAAGCAAAACCAGTACATCAACTTGCTGCAAATCGGCACCTGTATAAACACCCAACTTATGCAATTGTTCCTGCGTTTTAGGGCCAACACCCGGAAACTTCTCGATTTTTTGCATCCCTAAAAATTGTTTAGCCTCACTTGGCAAAATCACGGTACGGCCAAACGGCTTGGCATATTCTGAGCCCATCTTGGCTAAAAATTTATTGTAGGAAACGCCAAAAGATGAATTTAACCCTATTTCTTTTCTGATCCTTTTTTGTAAATCAAGCGCTAACTTAACAGCTGATTCCTCACCCAATTTATTATGAGTTACGTCAAGATACGCTTCATCAAGTGCAACTGATTCTACTCTGTCAGTAATATCATGCATAAAAGAATGAATCTGAGCCGAAACGCTACGGTAAGTTTTAAAATCAGGTGCTACAAAAACTAGCTTATCCTGGGGAACCAAACGCACAGCCTGAATACTAGCCATTGCTGAGTGGACCCCATATTTACGCGCAACATAATTACAAGTTGCCACTACGCCGTGCCCATTATTCTCACACGGATCTTGTCCTACAATCAGCGCCTTATCTTTATATTCTGGATGTCTTCTAGTTTCCACTGAAGCGTAAAAAGCATCCATATCCAGATGAATAATCCGGCGATGGATGTCATTTTGCGGTAATAAATTTTCTTTATTCATAAATCCAATGTTCAGTTGGTGATTCAAAGATATTGTCTGCTTCCTTTGGACCCATTCTATATGGCAAGTATTGCGCAATTTCTGGATTGCCTGCTTCGTTTTCTTTTTGCCATGCATCTTCAACAGCATCAATGAATTCCCAGTAACGCTTCAATTCGCTCCAGTGAGTGAAGTTGGTTGAATCGTTAACAAATACATCATGAAGCAAACGTTCATAACCATCTGGCACCTTAGCCATTTCTTCCTTTGAAAAGACGTAGGTTAAATCTTCACGACGAATACCTGGTTCGTCAATCTTCTTACCATTGATAGTGATATAAATCTTACTTTCAGGATCAACTTCAATCGTAATGTTGTTTGAATGAGCTTGACCATATGGATTATTGATATGCTTTAAAACAATATCAATTCTGGTCTTCTTTTCCTTAAATTCCTTACCAGTTCTGAAGTAAATTGGCACGCCAGCAATTGGGCCACTTGTAAACTTAGTCTTACCAGCTACATAAGTTTCAGTAGTTGAATCAGGATCAACATTAGGTTCTTTCTTGTAAGCAAAAGTAGTATCGCTGCCTAAGTATTGGCCTCTTACAAAGTTCTTCTTAACTTCTTCTGGAGTTGGAATAATTAAACTCTTAAGCAATTCTTGCTTAGCTTGGTGAACGCTGTCTGATGACAAGTCTTTAGGTTCTGGCATTGCAAGCAAAGTAATGATTTGGAAGATGTGGTTTTGAACCATATCACGCAAAGCACCTGAAGTATCATAGTAACCACCACGTGCTTCTACACCTAAACGTTCTGCCAAAGTAATTTGAATATTCTTAATGTATTCGCCTGACCAGATATTCTTAATTAATGGGTTGGTAAAGCGCATTGGCATAATATTTTGAATCATTTCCTTGCCTAAGTAGTGGTCGATTCTGAAAATATCATTTTCATCAAATGAGGCGGTAATTTCTTTATTTAATTGTTCAGCTGAAGCTAAATCATGACCAAATGGCTTTTCAACTACGATACGGTTAAAGCCGCTACCGGTTAAGTGTTGATCATTGATGTGAGTGGCAATTGTACCAAAGAATCTTGGTGCCATAGCCATGTAAAATAGACGGTTACCTTGAGCTGAGTAGCGATCATCAAGTTCTTGAGCCAATTTCTTCAAAGTTACATAGTGTTCAACATTAGTAACATCGTGAGATTGGTAATAGAAGTGACTAGCAAATGCCTTTACTTCGTTTTCATCTACTTGATCATGAGTTTCGTGAATAGCATCTGAAACTTGTTCACGTAAATACTCATGTGACCATGGACGACGTGCAGTACCAATGACTGCAAAGTTGTCATGGATCAAACCTTGTTCATATAAATTAAACAAGGATGGGTAAAGCTTACGGTGAGCTAAGTCACCACTACCACCAAAAATAATCATTATAACTGGGATATTTTTCATAACTAAGTCCCTTTCTTTAATTCGTTATTTCATTCATATTCTATTTTACAACAACCAATTTTTAGGCAAAATAAAAAGCGCATTATTTTGCGCTTTTTGTTGGTCAATTATTTATCTTCTTTTTTAGCTTCATCTGAAGAAGCAGGCTTAGCTGGTTCTGCTGGTTTAGCAGCTTCGGCTGGAGCTGCTGGCTTAGCAGCAGCTGGCAATACACGACGAATAGCCATTCTTTCGAAAGTTAAGTAAATGCCGTCTGCATCAACAACAACAGTCTTATCACTGTTGATCTTGTCAATCTTTGCGTGCAAACCGTCTACTAAAATAACTTCGTCGCCCTTCTTCAACTTATCCATCATTTGCAATCTTTGTTGTTGTTGCTTCTTTTGTGGACGGATCATACCAAAGTAAGTAAAACCAATCAAAATAATGAATAAGATGATCATCATCCAGTTGTTGCCGGCAGCACCGCCAGCGTTTGCTAAAAATACAGTATTCAAATTTTTCACCTCATAAAACTATTAAATTTTTCAATATAATATATCCATTATACAGAAAATTTTGCTATTTATCACCCGGAATAGGCAAACCTAACTGTAAATATGCCTTATCGGTCACCATTCTGCCGCGGGGCGTTAATAAAATAAAACCATGTTGAAGCAAATATGGTTCATAGAGTGACTCAATCGTCTCCATATCCTCACCAATATTTGCGGCCAAAGTTCTAATACCAACAGGGCCACCATTATAGCCCTCAATCATGGTTCTTAACAATTTACGGTCAGTTTGATCTAGCCCTTCATCGTCAACCTGCAGCTGCTTTAATGCATTTTCGGTAGTGGCAAGCGAGATCGTCTTTTCGCCTTTTACTTCCGCAAAATCACGTACACGCTTTAACAAGCGATTAGCTACACGGGGCGTTCCGCGTGAACGACGAGCTAGTTCATGCGCAGCCTCTAGCGCAATTGAAGTATGGAAAACATCGCTTGAACGTTGCACAATCTTTTCCAATTCGTCAACAGTGTAATACTGCATGTGCTCCACGATTCCAAAACGGTCACGCAAAGGAGCAGATAACTGTCCAGCAAGTGTCGTTGCCCCAATTAAAGTAAATGGTGGAAGCGGCACGTGAACTGCGTGCGTAGTTTGCCCTTCACCAATTACGATATCAATGTAGTAGTCCTCCATTGCGGAATAAAGGACTTCCTCAACCGGTTTAGCAAGACGATGAATTTCATCGATAAATAAGACATCGCCTGGATCAAGATCAGATAGCAATGCTACCAAATCGCCGGCTTTTTCAATTGCCGGGCCACTAGTACTCTTTAAGTGAACGCCCAATTCATTGGCAATTACAAAAGCTAATGTCGTCTTACCTAAACCCGGTGGTCCATATAGCAAAACGTGATCTAATGCCTCATCACGTTGTTTTGCGGCTTTAATATAAATGGACATTTCTTTTTTAACACGCTCTTGACCCAAATACTGGTCCAAAGTTTGCGGTCTCAAAGATAATTCCATTGCTTCTTCTTCAGAGCCTTCAACTTGTCCTGAAGTTACTGCATCATCGTTTTCTGCCACCAGTTTCACTTCCTTATTAAAAATCCATTGCTTGTACTATTATAACAAGAACTACTTCTTAAGCAGCAATGCTAAACCTTTTTTAATATATTGATCTGCTGTATCGGCATCGACCTCGATTAACTTAGGCGTAATGCGGTCAACTTCTTTTTGGGTATAGCCCAAAGCAATTAATGCTAATAATGCATCATTTAATGCTGGAGAAATTTCTTCATCGTTATCCTTACGATCAAGACGAGCAACGTAGTCGCCTAACTTCCCCTTTAGATCAAGCACAATCTGTGAGGCGGTCTTTTTGCCCACACCAGGGAAGCGAGTTAAGTATTTAACTTCACCTTGTTCAATTGCTTCAGCTAAGGAATTGCTGTCTTCGGCTGCCATAATTGCCATGGCACTCTTAGGACCAATGCCGCTTACACTAAGCAACTTAAGGAAAAGTCCTTTGTCATCTTGACTCTGGAAACCATATAAAGTAATGCCGGTATCACGCACAACTTGTTCGATATAAACCTTGGCCTTTTGTCCTTGAGTATAAGCAAATGGCGTTGGACTATACACCTTATAGCCCACTCCGTTAACATCTACTACGATATAGCTTGGCGTAATGACGGAAATTATTCCTTCAAAATATTCATACATTATTAATCATCCCTTTTGAACATCTTTTTTAATTCATTTTGGCTCATGCGGACCAAAACTAGACGCCCTGAGGCATCATGATATGGATCAGCCGTTTTGCGCAAATCACTAATAATTTGTTTTGCTTCTGCGGCAGACAAATCGATTTTCCCCGTTACTGCATGTTTGGCTTCCATCTCAGCTACACGTTTAAACAGCTTCTCAGATTGACCCTTATCCAAATTCAGATAACTATCTAAGATTTGGCGAATCGTTTCTTCGATATTTTCATGAATCCAAGTTGGATATGAACGCACAATAAAACTATTTTGACCAAATTCTTCTAAGTAAATGCCAATCTGTTTAATCTGCTCCAGCTTATCTTTAATTTGGATAAAATCTAGATTGCCGAGTTCTAAGACAATTGGCGTAAGCAGACCCTGCTGCACAATTTTTTTAGAAGCTAGTATCTGATATGTTTTTTCAAATTGCAGTCTTCTTCTAGCTGCAACCTGATCGATCAAGAACAGATCCCCTTCATTCTCTGCAATGATGTAGGTATCGGTCTGACCAACATAGGCTAGACGTGGCAAATTATTGGCTAAAACTTCATCCCCGCTGGAAATCACCTCTTGATTAGCAGGAGAGGCACCAAAAGGCGTAAGTTTTTGCTGCTCTTCTACATTTTGATCCCAGGTTTTGGTGA
This sequence comes from Lactobacillus sp. OTU4228, assembly GCF_001006945.1. Taxonomy (NCBI): domain Bacteria; kingdom Bacillati; phylum Bacillota; class Bacilli; order Lactobacillales; family Lactobacillaceae; genus Lactobacillus; species Lactobacillus sp. OTU4228. The sequence goes on along the minus strand of NZ_CDLD01000004.1, from coordinate 172,909 downwards.
TAATGTATTTGTCATTTTCACGCGGAATGTTTAGATCAACGTATTTGCCAGTTTCCTTAGCAGCCTTAAATTTTGGTTTTTCTACCTGATCATGAATTTCTGGTACTTCTTTACGTTCTGTATTTACCACATCTTGATTCAAGTTGAATTGCAATTGGTCTACTAATGTTTCACGCTTATTTTCTAGATTGGCAAATGCACTAGTTTGCTCAACTTTTTCCACAAGTGCATTACTGATTGCAGTTGTAATCAATCGACTAAGTTCTTTTTCCTTAGATAAACGTACCTCTTGCTTAGTGGGATGCACATTTACGTCGACTAACAAAGGATCGACCTTAATAGACACAACAGCAATTGGATAATGCCGCACCTCAAGTTTGGAGCCATAACCATCCATAATTGCTGTATTCAGTTGGAAGTTTCGAATATAACGTCCATTAAGCAGAATTGAAATAAAGTTGCGGGTTGAACGAGTCAATTCTGGTTTAGAAATTAAGCCCGTAACTTTAAAATCAGTATCTTCTGCCTCGATGTCTTCCATTTTTTCCGCAATATGGCGCCCATAAACATTGGCAACAGTTTGTTTTAAATTACCATTGCCAGTTGTTCTGAGTAAAATTTTACCCGTATTCGACAAGGTAAAAGATACTTGTGGATAACCTAATGCTAAGCGATTAATAATATCCACAATCTTCATGATTTCGGTTCGCGGACTGCGCAGATACTTCAATCTCGCTGGCGTGTTGAAAAACAGGTCTTGCACCGTAATCTTGGTCCCTTTTTGCGATGCCGCATCTTCTTGACCTTTTTTATTGCCGCCACTAAAAGTAGCTCTTGTACCAATTGCTCCGTCTGTTGCCGTTAAAATTTCTACGTGACTTACCGCGGAAATTGAAGCCAGAGCTTCACCTCTAAAGCCTAAAGTCGAAACTTTAAACAGATCATGCTCGTTGCTAATTTTACTAGTCGCATGACGCGTAAAAGCCAGGTCAACTTGATCACGTTCAATTCCTGTACCGTTGTCCTGTACTACAATTTGCTTTAATCCTGCATCCACAAAATCTACTCTGATTCGGGTGGCTCCAGCATCAAGGGAGTTTTCCACCAATTCTTTAACTACGCTGGCAGGACGTTCAATAACTTCACCTGCCGCAATTTGATTGGTTAAAGTTTCAGATAATTCATGAATTTTAGGCATAATTAGTTATCATCCTTCAAGTCTTTTTGCCAATCCGCTACCATTTGCATAATTTGAAGTGGTGTCTTATCGGCCAAATAAAGATTAGAAATATCGTCAAGCACATCTTGTTCCGCATCGGTCATAGCTGGCTTGTCATTTTGTATTTGCTCTTCCTCATCTGAACTATCCACAGGCTCTGCGAATAAGTCTAATTGCTGACTAACTGGAGCAAGTTCACTGCCTTGTGCTTCAAGACGTTTTAATAATTTGGTTGCTTCACGCAATACGGCACGTGGTAAACCAGCAAGTTGGGCAACGTGAATACCATAACTTTGGTCGGCTGGTCCTGGTAAAATCTTGTGCAAAAAGATCAGCTTGCCATTTTCTTCAGTCGCACCAACGTGGATGTTCTTTAAATGATCCAGTGTCTCATCAAGTGCAGTTAATTCATGGTAGTGGGTCGCAAATAATGCCTTAGCTCCTACTTTATCATGCAGATACTTAACGATCGCCCCAGCTAAAGCCATACCATCGTAAGTTGCAGTACCACGACCAATTTCGTCAAAGAGAACCAAACTGCGTTTAGTTGCATATTGCAAAGCATCGTTTGCTTCGCTCATTTCAACCATGAAGGTACTTTGACCAGAAATCAGGTCATCGGCAGCACCAATTCGAGTAAAGATTTGATCAAATATTGGCAAATCAGCACTATCAGCTGGGACAAAGGAGCCCACTTGCGCCATGATTGCGATTAAAGCCATTTGTCTCATGTAGGTACTCTTACCAGACATGTTAGGACCAGTAATCAAGAAAATGTTGGTAGCTGAATCCATTTTGACATCGTTAGGGATGTAGGAACCGGCAGTCATAACTTTTTCAACTACTGGGTGGCGGCCATTAACCACATCGATATCCTGATTATCGGTATGGAAGTGAGGTCTGCAGTAATTATTTTGTTCAGCTACGGTCGCAAAGCCGCAGTAAACGTCTAAGGCTGCAAGTTGCCCACCCAATTTTTGCAAGGCAGGAATATACTTCTTAACTTCCTCACGTAATTTAACGAACAAGTCATATTCCAAGTCAGTTGAACGAGTTTGCGCCTCCAAGATTAAGTTTTCGTGTTCCTTCAACTCTGGCGTAATGTAACGTTCAGCGTTGGTCAAAGTCTGTTTACGCGTGTAGCGATCCAGTGGCACCTTGCTCTTATTACCATTAGATACTTGAATGTAATAGCCAAAGACCTTGTTATAGCCAACTTTCAAGTTATCAATACCGGTCTTTTGTCGTTCGTCAGCTTCCATTTGAGCTAACCACTTTTTACCATTATTCATGGCATCCTTGTAGCGGTCCAGTTGCTTATCAACGCCTTCGCGAATTAAGCCACCTTCTGTAGTCAAAATTGGTGGATCCTTAACCAAAGTCGTTGAAATCATTTCTGCTACGCCCTTTAATGGATCAATCTTTTGGGCAAAATCTTCTAGCACTTGACTATCTGATTGGTTCAAAGCATCCAAAATTACAGGCACAGCTTGAAGTGAGCGGGATAATTGCAAAAGTTCACGTGCATTAACATTGCCAAAGGCAATTCGACCAGTTAAACGCTCTAGGTCATAAACGCCCTTCAAAGCATCAATCGCATTTTCACGTGTGAAGTAACCATCAAGCAGAGCTTGCACCATTTCTTCACGGTGGTTGATCTCATCCACATTAAGCAGTGGTCGAGCTAACCATTGCTTAAGCAGACGCCCACCCATTGCCGTATGAGTTTTATCAAGAACCCAGAAAAGCGAGCCCATTTTTTTACCAGTTTTAGCAGATGCAACTAATTCCAAATTATTTTGAACAGTATGCGACATCTGTAAGTATTGGTTTACTTCGTAGCTCTTAGCAATTTGCAAGTGGGCTAAGCTTCTCTTTTGGGTAGATAAAAGATAGCCTACCAGTTGACGCGTAGCTTCTTTTTCTGCCTTATTGGTTAAATTTTGTTCAACATAAGAAATCTCGGCATGTTCGCCTTCAATTGGCGTAGGCGCGGAAACGGTGATATTAGCCTTATGCATAAAGTCCTTATTTTGTTCAGTCAAAGGACCATTGTAAACAACTTCGCGTGTTCTTAATGATAAAAGTTCATTAGAAACAGCTTCGAAGCTCTTCAAATGTGTCGCATAAATTTCACCAGTTGATAAATCACTGTAGGCTAAGCCAAAGCCACTCTTAGTAGTCACTACTGAAGTTAAATAGTTAGAATCCTTAGCATCATTGGGACCTTCATTCATCATGGTACCTGGAGTTACCAATTGAATAATGCCACGCTTTACCATGCCCTTAGCTTTTTTAGGATCTTCGAGCTGTTCGCAAAGTGCAACCTTATATCCCTTTTCAACCAAAGTATTTACATAAGTATCAACGGCCAAATGAGGTACACCAGCCATCGGAATTGGATTCTTAGTTTTATTTGAACGGTGTGTTAAAGTTAATTCAAGAATCTGAGCGCCCTTAACCGCATCGTCTTCGAAAAGTTCATAGAAATCTCCGACGCGATAAAAAAGAAAGGCATCAGGATATTGCTTTTTAATTTCGTAATATTGCTCCATCATTGGAGTCGTACTTGCTTTTGCCATACAATCTCTTTTCTATTCCTATGCTTGATCACTGGTAATTATTATACGCTATAAAGGAAGATAAAAGAAAAACTTCGAAGCTGAACTTTTTTGCTCAACTTCGAAGTCTATTTAAGTATTTATTTGGATTTGAACTAGAGTGAGAGTTTTATTCTTTTATCAGAAATTAGTTTCTAAATTACATACCCATTCCTGGGGCGCCGGCACCTGCACCACCTTGTGGAGCAGCTGGCTTTTCTTCAGGAATTTCTGCAACAACAGCTTCAGTAGTAAGGAGTAATGCAGCAATTGAAGCAGCGTTTTGTAAAGCGGTACGAGTTACCTTAGTTGGGTCAATGATACCTGCGTCAACCATGTTTTCCCACTTGTCAGTAGCAGCGTTGTAACCAACTTCGTTTTCTTGGTTTTCAAGCTTGTTCAATACAACGGCACCGTCTTTACCTGCGTTTTCAGCAATTTGACGAACTGGTGCTGAAAGTGCTCTTAAAACAATGTTGATACCAGTTTGTTCATCTGGAGTGTCACCCTTAAGGTCCTTGATAGCCTTTTCTACGTCTACCAAAGCAGTACCACCACCAGCAACATAACCTTCGTCAACAGCAGCACGGGTTGAGTTCAAGGCATCTTCGATTCTGTAACGACGTTCCTTAAGCTCAGTTTCAGTAGCAGCACCAACGTGGATAACAGCTACACCACCAGTAAGTTTTGCAAGACGTTCTTGCAACTTCTTCTTGTCAAAGTCTGAAGTTGATTCTTCAATTTGCTTTCTGATTGAATCTTCACGTTCTTGGATAGCGTCCTTTGAACCAGCACCGTCAACAATAGTAGTTGAGTCCTTGGTTACAGTTACACGACGAGCTTGACCTAATTGATCAATCTTAGCATCCTTCAATTCAAGACCTAAGTCATCAGTAATTACTGTACCACCAGTCAAAGCAGCGATATCTTGTAATTGAGCCTTACGACGGTCACCAAAGCCAGGAGCCTTAACAGCAACAACGTTGAAAGTACCACGGATCTTGTTCAATACAAGAGTTGGAAGAGCTTCACCAGAAACATCGTCAGCAATGATTAACAAAGCCTTACCTTGTTGAACGATTTCTTGAAGAAGTGGCAAAATGTCTTGGATGTTAGAAATCTTCTTGTCAGTGATCAAGATGTATGGGTTGTCAAGATCTGCTTCCATCTTGTCGTTGTCAGTTACCATGTATTGTGATAAGTAACCACGATCGAATTGCATACCTTCAACTACTGAAAGTTCAGTGTTGATACCACGTGAATCTTCAATAGTGATAACACCATCGTGACCAACCTTTTCCATAGCGTCAGCGATTAAGTCACCAACTTCTTTAGATGCTGATGAAACAGCAGCTACGTTAGCGATTTGGTCCTTTGATTCAACCTTGTGGCTGATCTTGTGTAATTCATCAACGGCAGCTTGAGTAGCCTTTTCAATACCGCGACGAATACCTACAGGGTTAGCACCAGCAGTAACGTTCTTCATACCTTCACGAGCAATTGCTTGAGTTAAAACAGTTGCAGTAGTAGTACCGTCACCGGCAATGTCGTTAGTCTTTTGTGCAGCTTCAGCAACAAGCTTAGCACCCATGTTTTCGTAGTGGTCTTTTAATTCAATTGACTTAGCAATAGTAACACCATCGTTAGTAATATCTGGGTTGCCGTAGCTTTGTTCCAAAACAACGTTTCTACCCTTAGGACCAATAGTGGTCTTAACAGTATCAGCTAACTTGTCAACACCCTTTAAAAGGGAACGTCTTGCATTTTCTGAGAATTTAATATCTTTTGCCATATTCTATATCCGCTCCTTTAATTACTTTTCAATTGCTAAAATGTCTTTTTCGTGAAGAACTAAATACTTTTCGCCTTCGTATTCAACGTTAGTGCCTGAATATCTGTCGTAGATAACTACGTCGCCCTTCTTAACGACCATAGGAATCTTTTCGCCGTTTGATGCGTAAGCACCTTCACCGACAGCTACAACTTCGCCTTCAATTGGCTTCTTCTTAGCATTTGATGCTAAAACGATGCCGCCAACTGTCTTTTCTTCTTCTTCTTTAACTTTAACGATTACACGATCACCGATTGGTTGTAACACGTTTAGTCCCCCTTATAACTTATTTTCTTCTTTTTAAAAGTTTAAAATCATTATTAATTGATTAGCACTCTTATTTATCAAGTGCTAACTTACAAATATGATAATAACCCGTTTACCAAAAAAAAGCAAGAAAAAATTAGCACTTTTTTATAAGGAGTGCTAATTTTGAATTTTCTTAATCTTTTACATGTTTAACAGTTAAATCTCCCATGGTATTTCTACCCTGTAAGATCAACTTTGTGCCAGTTCCTTTGCTGTGATCAATATCGACATCGCTCAAACTATTTTGCATATTATTTTCAACTTGCCAATCACTTGGAATATAAACATCAACATCACACATCGAAGTATTAATATTCATGATTACTTCATCCCCTGCAGCTTTGGCATCATCTAAATAAACGCTAACGTCTCCCATTGAAGAATCAATAGTAACTGTTTTCAAATTTTGCGAATGAATGTAACGTGAAGCTTCAGTCATCTTGCCACTAATCACAACATTATCGCTATCAACGCCAAAACTATTATCAGTGATGACATTATCTGCTTTAAAATTCTTATTTATCAAGTCCGACCAATTTGCATTAACCTTTTTCCCATTAATGATGATCGTGGGCTTAAAACTATTTCTAAAAATCAAACTAATTCCGGCAGAAACCAGAATTGCCACAAGCAAAATGGTCCAAGGAGATAGTGCTGAAATATGAAGTGGCTTAGCGTAGACAATTACCAAAAAGGCAATTGAGAAAATAGCCCCGTATAAATTCTTATTGATTACCGAAGTAATTAAACTAGCTACAAAAACTACTGTCCAAAAGATCGCCCAGAAACCTATCGTAAATGGTAATAAATGTAACTGGTCAATTACTAAGAACACGGCAGCTGCAATTAACCCAACGCCCCAGAAAATTCGACTCCACTTAGCTTTCATTAGTAAGTCCTTCTTTCGTTTAATTTATCTTTTAATTCGCGGTAGTAACGTCTAGAAACATAAACGGTTTTGTAAGAATGATGAAATTGAATCTGGCAATTAGAAATTGATTTAGTCAAAGCATAAATCTGATCTAAGTTAAGAATTGTTGATTTAGATACTCGCATAAATTGTCCGCCAAGCAAATTTTCTAATTCATACAACTTATATTTCACAGCATAGCTATGATTTATAGTATGTGCCATTACCTGTTTATCAGCAGTTTCAAAGAATAGAATCTGATTTATATCGAGATAATATGCTTTGTCATCCTTTACTCCAGTAATTTGATCAGGATGAGATGATTCATCTTGCAATTTACGATAAATTCGCTCTAGTTCTGGAGTAATTTTATTAGCTTTGATAATTACTTCCGATTCCTGGTTATCAGGATCAATTTCTAATTTAACCTTCAATTTTTTCATCCCCTTCATTTCTATAATCCTATTACACCGCGTTTTATTACGAAAAACTAGCCAATTTAACTAAGAGGTCACAAAATTGAAGTAAGCGGTCATTTTTTAAAACCAATCAAAAATTGAAGAAAATAATGCATCCCATAGTCCTTCGACCAAGGTATAAGATAATTGCTTTTTATAAGCCTTACCAAAGCTGGTATATTCATATGTTTTATTTGCTTCTTCATCGGTAAAGTAATATTTGCCATTTTTCCGACTGCACAAAGTTCTAATCAAGGCAACAAGCATCCCCAAAAGCATGAAAAAGATGACTAGAATAATTATGAAGACGATTCCTGCCCAACTTTGTAGGTAGTAGTTAAAGCCTAGCGAAACCATCTAAAGCAAATAGAAAATAAAAGTTAAACCACTAGTAAAAATGCGTGGCAGTTTTATTTTGGCCGTTAATAGAATTGCCGGAATAATGGGCAAAATTGAAAAGATGAGCAAAACTATGCCATAACTTTTAGTAACATTCTTCACTCCACTAAAAAAGATAAAAACTATGCTCAAAATGATGCAAGCAATGAACAATAACCAAGTTCGATTTCTTTTTACATTCATGATTATCCACCTTCTTTTTTGTAGCATAACATGAAAAATCGCTCAAGATTGTTTCTTGAGCGATTTTCTTCATATTAGTTTTTACTGTGTAGCCTATCCTGTTCTTTTTGTCTATTCTCTATAGTTTCCGCAAACTGCAAATCAATTCTTGGACGTTTTGTATCATTTGCATAGATATAAGTTTGTGTTCCTTTGATCCGGTAGAAGCAATAAACCCTGCTAGAAACATTATAGTTTTTCAAATTGAGTAAAGCATCAACTCTGACTTTTTGCCCCTTTTTAACCATCTGAGAAATTGGATTACCCGCATAATTATACAGATGAGCATCACGCTTAACAGTCAAAGTTAATTCTGTAGCGTAAACTGCGTATTTACCTATATGGCCCACATTGGCTGCTTTAACATAATTACCTTGCCCCATGTTATAGTATGGCTGCTTTTTAATCATGCGATATGAAACATAACACATCTTTTTTGGTTGACCATAATCGTTTACAAAAAAGTAGAATGGTGCATTAACCGGAAGTCCATCATACTGGCTTCTAGTATAAGGCATACTAGTATATGGATTAGTTACCGTTTTAGATGTTAAGTTACCAACTAACGTAACTTTTTCTCCCTTAAACAATTTCTTGTAGGAAGTCTTACGTTTACCACTTTTATCATATACATAAGTATTATGATTCAATGTACCAGTATAAGTTGCAGCTGATGTATTTTGTGAGAAGAAACAGAGGAAGCTCACCACCATAAGTACCGCAATGTAAAAGTTCAAATACTTTTTAGAATGTTTCATTCAATAGTCACCTTTATAAGATACCAAACACTTGATATATTCTACTTTCTACAACTGTGTTATTAGCATCATATTTATCATGGTACGATGCTGTCACATATACGTTTCCAGTTCCAGTAATTTGAATACTTTCTAACTCTGTATAATAATTATTATCTACTATACCATTTAATGAGAAGGCTTGACCATTATTATTAGACGAAGATCCCCACGGAATTTTTACAATCTTAGGATGAATGTCACTTTCTATAGTGGTAGATTTTTGACAAGTAACATAAATATTCCAGTTATTATCGATATCAAATCCTTGTACAGAATCGATATACGTATCTCCACTGCCGCCATTAAAAAAGTTATCAATGTGAAATGCATTCTTCTCTTTATCAAATACATTTATTGGAACTGGTGTTGTACCATAAGAATTCAATTTACTATTAATTGAATCTAAATTATACAAAGCAAAATGACCTGAATAATTATTTCAAATACCTGCGATCAGTAACTTATCATAATTAGGAGTTGCTGCGGCTTCTACTCTCAATAAGTGTTGACCATGCCAATTGGCATCTGTTGCTTCAACTAACTGAGATAACCGAGATAATTGAGTATTTTTGTCATAACTCTCTCCAAATTTCATTCGAGCAATCTGAGTACTCCATTTAATTCCCTCAGTAACTCGTTCATTAGGCTTCACACCCACAAACCAATTATTTTTTGTAGCATATTCCCATGTCTGAGTATGACCACTCGCAGTACCTGTCAACCAAGTTTGAGGTGACGGGAAACTTAAGTATTCTTGATCATTTCGAATTCTACTTACTAAAGTTTGATTTTTATACATCTGTAAAGCGTACACATACGTTTCACCAATGTTTCCTTTTTGTACCACTCTAGCATACGGCATCTTCAAAGTGTGTAATAATTGTACTTGTGCTTCAATCATAATAATTCTTCCTTCCAGTTTTACACAAGCCACATCAAACCAATAATTGTAGAAATTACTGGTGTTACCAATATATCCATATCTATACCTTCCTTCTTTTCTCACACCTTTGATATTAACCATTATCTTTTTAATTAGATACTTCCTTTACCAAACCTTGATCTTGTTTTCCAAATGGAAACTATTTCTCTGGTAGTCCACTTACTATCTTAGGGACAACTCGTTTTAATACGCTTAAAGTTTGTGCCAATTCCTTTTCATTCTTGAAAAAAACAGCATCATAATAATCACCCATTAGCTTATCTAAGGTCAATTCAGGAATTCCCGGTAAATTTTGTAAAAAATTGATATATTTTCGAGCCATTCTTTTAGCACGATAATCATATAAAACATGCAAATAATTAACGAAAATATTGCCAATACGCTTTTGTGTATCTAATGGATATTGATCTATCTTTTGATATTTCACCAACAATTTATTCATCAAGGTAGCTAAGAAGTTAAAATCAATTACTCTAGTAGAATTTCCAATAATTCTCAACATATCTGGATCATCCATCCAGGTAGCATCCCTTTCAAAATAATTAATTAACTTTGCGCTTAGTTCTTGCTTGGTTTCTTTTAAATTATTAGTCAAAACTGCAACTACTAATTCAGCCCGAATTTGTAACTCTTCCGCATCAGAAAAATCGGCTAATTGTTCTTTTACTGCCTTAGCCAATTTAATATCTGGCTTATAAAAAGCTTTAGTTAACTGATCTGCTAGTTCATTTAAACTATTCCGTTTTTTATCAATAATCTTTTTTCTAAAATTATTAACATCGATTTTTCTAGCATCTAATAATTCAAATAAGTCTTTTGCCTTTATGTCCTGAATATCATTTTCAATCTTAGAATAATGAGATACAGAAATAGATGTTCCTTCCACCATTTCTTTTTGCGTCAAATCCAAGTTTTCTCTTTCTTTTCTTAAAGCATCACCAATCGTCATAATTTTTCCTTCTAACAATTTAGAATTTTTAATCAATTATATTATTTAACATGAAAAATCGCCCAAGATTATCTCTTGAGCGTTTTTCTTTATTGTTAATTGTTTTAAGGAATAAGATATCAACGATTAATTACGAGCTGTAACAGCGATCAACTTATCACCGTGCTTGTCGCCAGCGTCGGTAATGCGTTGAACGTTTGCGTAGTTAGGGGTGTTAGTAATGACTACCATAACAGTAGTGTCGTAACCTGCCTTCTTTACAGCATCAAGGTCAACGCTGCCAAGCTTATCGCCTTTTTCAACTCTTTGACCTTGTTTTACAAAGCTTTCAAAGTGTTCACCCTTAAGGTTTACAGTATCAAGACCGATGTGAATCAAGACTTCTGCACCGTTATCTGACTTAATACCATATGCGTGCTTAGTTTCATAAGCAATAGTTACAGTACCAGTAACTGGTGAGTAAATTGTGCCATCACTAGGGATAACAGCGGCACCGTCACCCATTAACTTAGCTGAGAATACTTGGTCATTAACCTTAGTTAAACTTTCAGGAGTACCATTAACTGGTGAAACAATAATTTCATCCTTTAATGATAATTCTTCTTTACCAAGCTTTTCTGCCTTTTGGTTTTCTTCAGCGTAATCAGCAGCATCGTTTACTGGAACGTCTTGTTCAGCAACTTCTTCCTTCAAGTGACCCTTACCGTAAACGTAAGTTAAGATGAAGGCAACTGCGAAACTGATTAACACAGAAACGATCCACATTGGAATGGTCTTTGGATAAATTGAAAGGAATCCAAGGAAACCAGCTGAACCAAGTGCAGCAGCAGTAACATGTGTAAAGCCTGCAAATGCGGCAGCAACACCTGAACCAATCAAAGCACAGAAGAATGGAAACTTATACTTCAAGTTAACACCAAACAATGCTGGTTCAGTAATACCAAGAAGTGCAGATACACCTGATGAACTTGCCAAACCTTTCATCTTCTTGTTCTTAGTTAAGAAGTAAATTGCGAAGGTTGCGGCACCTTGAGCAACGTTAGCCATACATGCAGTAACAAAGATAAAGTCACCAGAACTTGCTGGATTCTTAGCAAAGGCTGCCAAAAGTTGAGTTTCAACGGCTGGAAAACTTTGATGAAGACCAGTAGTAACAATTGCTGAGTAAGTAAGACCAAAGACACCCATCCCAAAGGCACCAGTAGTGTTGTAAAGCCATACAATAGCATTAGTAATTGCATCTGAAACGCCCTTGAAGACTGGCCCAATAATTACAAAAGTTAAGAAACCAGTAATCATAATTGAAAGAAGTGGCGTAAAGGTAAAGTCAACTGCAGATGGTAAGCGTTTGTGGAAGAATTTTTCCAAAATTGACAATACCCAAACAGCTACTAAGACTGGAATAACTTGATATTGGTAGTTAGTTTGTGCAACTTGTAAACCAAAAATATTCCAGAAGTGATTTGCACCAAGAAGTCCTGGGGTAGTCATAATCATACCGATTGTGGCACCTAAGAATTGGTTAGCACCAAATCGTTTAGCAGCCGACATACCAACTAAGATTGGCATAAAGATAAATGGAGCAGCTGACATAACTTGAATCATTGCTGATAAACCAGCAATATTTGGAGCCATTTGAACAACTGACTTAGAACCAAACAAACCTGGTGAAGTCAAGAAGTTGTTCAAAGCCATCAACAAACCACCAGCAACTAAGGCTGGAATAATTGGTACGAAAATGTCAGACAAAAGTTTAATGAAGTCCATTACTGGGTTCTTCTTTTGACCCTCAGCTGCCACTTTCTTCAAGTCATCAGTTGATAGCTCCTTTAAACCAGTAATCTTAATGAATTCATCATAGACATCATTAACATCCCCTGGTCCAATAATTACTTGATATTGACCATTGGTCTTAAAAGTACCTTTAACATCAGGATCATTGTCCAATGCTTTTTGGTCAACTTTTGAATCATCCTTTAATACTAAACGCAAACGAGTAGCACAGTGCGCACCAGCGATAATATTGTCGTGGCCCACATCTTTAATTACTCGTTCCGCCACCTTTCTATGGTCCATATTTGTTTCCTCCTATGTAAACGTTTTATTTTCATTTTGCTAATTATGATAACGCATCCAAAAAATATGTCAATCGTTTGACATAAATTTCTTGATTTATTTTGTACACTTATGCATAAATAAGTTATTCTAGTGGTATAAGCAATGTGGTAAACGTTTGACATGTTTTTTGTTATCTACTAAAATAAAGTTAAAAGACACCGCTTACATGGAGGCATATTATGGAATGGACTAGAGAAAAACGTTACTTACCTTACAGTAAATGGGATGCTGAGACCTTGCTCGACTTGCAAGCAGAGGCCGCGAATTCCCCTTATCAAATGCATTATCATTTACATCCAATTTCAGGCTTAATCAACGATCCAAATGGATTCTCTTATTTTAATGGTGAATATCATCTTTTCTATCAATCATATCCATTTGGTGCTGTTCACGGCTTAAAGTCATGGGTTCACTTTAAATCATCAGATTTAGTTAACTGGGAAAGCTTAGGCTTAGCTGTTGAACCCGATACAATGGCTGATTCTCACGGGGCATACTCAGGTTCTGCTCGTGAAATTGACGGCAAATTATTCCTAATGTACACAGGTAACCACCGCGATGAAAATTGGGTTCGCATCCCTTACCAAGTTGGTGCTTGGATGGACAAAAATGGGAAGGTTGCTGATAAAACTATCTTATTTAAGAATCCTGACCACATTACTGAACACTTCCGCGACCCACAAATTTTAAAGCAAAACGACACCTACTACGCTATTTTGGGTGCACAAGACAAAGCTGAAAAACATGGTCATATTGATGTGTGGAAATCAAAGGATTTAAAGAATTGGGAAGAACTAGGCTTCTTAGACATGGGCACAGATGACTTAGGTTACATGATCGAATGTCCTAACATTGTTAGAGTCGATGGCCACGTTGTTGTAATTTTCTGCCCTCAAGGCTTAGACAAGAAGATTACCGACTACGATGACATCTACCCTAACATGTACATCATTGCCGACGACATTGATTTTAAAAATCATAAATTAATCAATCCTGGTAAATTGCACAATTTGGACAAAGGCTTCGACGTTTACGCTACCCAAGCATTTAACGCACCTAATGGCAAAGTCTATGAAATCAGCTGGGTTGGTTTACCAGATACCACTTACCCAACCGATAATGAAAACTGGGCCAACTGCCTTAGTCAAGTCAAAAAATTATCTATCAAAGATGGTAAGTTAATGCAAAAACCTGTTTCTGCTATGCAAGAACTTCGTTACAATGAAAAAGAAATTTCAGACGAAAACAAAGCTAGTCAACAATATGAAGCTGAACTCACAATTAAAGCTGGTCAAAAAGGCAGTCTTTATCTTGCCGCAAACGATAATTTAACTAGCGGCCTTAAACTTGATTTCGACACTGAAAACGGAACTTTAATTCTTGATCGTTCTAACGCTGGTCAAAAAGTTTCTGTCGATTATGGTGAAACTAGACAAGCTAACTTTGAGGCTAACACTGACTTAAAGTTAAACATCTTTATTGATCATTCATTAATTGAAATTTTCGTGAACCACGGCGAAGAAGTTTTAACCGGTCGTTATTTTGCAGATCAAAACAATACTAAATTCGCATTTGCACAAAAGACACACTATAATGGTAAATTATGGCAAATGAAAACTATTCTTTAGATTAAGGTGATATAGATGGCAGCTAAATTAAGCGATGTTGCCAAAGAAGCAGGTTGTTCAGTTACTACGGTTTCACGTGTAATCAACAACCATGGCTATTTAAGTCAAAAAACCAAAGATAAAGTTTTTGCGGCAATGCGAAAGCTAAATTATCAACCCAATTCTGTTGCCCGCTCTCTTCAAGGCAAAAGAATGAATCTAGTTGGATTGATTTTCCCTGGTATTATTAATCCATTTTTTGCGGAACTAGTGCAAAACATCGAAGAAGAATTATTCAAAAAAGGCTACAAAGTTATCATGTGCAACGCTGGTCGTGATAAAGAAAAAGAGCATGAATATTTACGCATGCTCCAAGCCAATCAAGTTGATGGTATTATCGCAGGTGCACACAACTTGGGGATTGAAGAATATAAGCAATTAGGTTTGCCAATTGTTTCTTTTGACCGTAAATTATCTGATAATGTCCCTATCGTAAGTTGTGATAACTACCAAGGTATCAAATTAGCCATGCATGATTTAATTCAAGCCGGCTGTAAAAAGATTTACTTTTTGGGTAATGAACATAAAAAAGGCAATCCTACCGATGAACGATTGGATGCCTATCTCGATGAAGTGAAAAAGCATGACTTAAAACCACATATTCGTTCTGTCGCTTTTTCTGATTCTTCTAACATTAAAAATATGCAAATTCATGACATGTTAGTTGAAAACCATCCTGATGGCGTAGTTTGCACTGACGATTTAACTGCTATCTTGGTTTTACAAGAAGCTAAAAAATTAGGTATTAAAGTCCCTAAGGAATTAAAAGTAATCGGCTTTGATGGCACTAAATTGATTCAGACTTATCATTCTGAATTAACCACCATCGCCCAACCTATTCACGATATTGCTACATTATTAGTGGATTTGCTTTTAAAGCGAATTGCACATCCCGACGAAGAGCTAAAGCAAATGAACTACACATTGCCTGTAAAACTAATTAAAAGTGAAACGACCGCATAAAAAAACGACTGAGTTGAATCTCAGTCGTTTTTGTTTTGGCATTAATTTTCTTTATCGCTGTCTAAGAAGTAGATCAGTGTTTGTAATTCAGTGGCTAAATCTACGTTTTGTACACGGACATTAGCTGGAGCAGACAATCTAATTGGAGTAAAGTTCATAATTCCCTTTACACCAGCATCTACCATTTCATCAGTTGTCTTTTGCGCTGCAGTTGAGGGAACGGTTAAAATTGCAATTGAAATTTGTTGGTCACTCAATTGTTGCTTTAAATCGTCCATGTCATAAACGGGAACACCGCTTAAAATACGACCAGTGATTTCCTTATTAATATCAAAAGCACATGAAATTCTAATATTGTTACTACGTTTAAAGTTGTAATTTAACAAAGCACGTCCCAAGTTACCTACACCGATCAAGGCAACATTAGTCAATGTGTCTTGATTCAAAATCTTCTTGAAGAATGTAAGCAAGTTCTTAACGTCGTAGCCATATCCACGTTTACCTAATGCGCCAAAATAAGAAAAGTCTCTTCTAATTGAGGCACTATCAACTTGAACAGCTTCTGACAATTCAGTTGATGAAACCTTATCTTTGCCTTCTTCATTCAAAATCAGCAAATAACGGTAATATAGTGGTAATCTTTTGGCTGTTGCCTTTGGAATCTTTATTTTTTCCATTTGAAGCCCTCCAAACTTATTCCATGTTTGTGAATGTACAATCAAGCACTACCATCATAACTGTTATTATACCTTTTGTGCAAGTATCTTTTTCACAAAGATACACTTTTTCACATATTGACATGAGAAAACCAGTAATATTAGGCTTGCATCATATGATAGAATAATGATTAGGTGAAAAATTATGATTATTGCACAAGGACACGATTTAGAACAACAATTTGGTGCCAACACGTTATTTAAGAACGTTACTTTTTCAATCGATTCAAATGCAAGAATCGGCTTAGTTGGCCCTAATGGGGTTGGTAAAACTACCCTATTAAAAATTATGACAGGCGAACAAGAACCTACTCGTGGTGAATTTACCGTTAATAAAGGTATTGATGTAGGTTATATCGCCCAGGAAAATGCTTTAGACGAAGACAAAACTATCTGGGATGAAATGGAATCCGTTTTTGCTCCTTTAATCAAAGAAGGCAAAGTATTAACCAACATGCAGCAACAAATTGCAGACTATCCTGAAGATCAGGACTTACTAAAGCAATATGACCAAAAGCAGTTCAATTTTGAACAAAAAGGTGGCTATACTTACCAATCAGATATCAAGAGTATCCTTAATGGCTTTAAGTTTCCTGAAGATACTTGGCAAAAACGCATTAGTAGTTTATCTGGTGGTGAAAAAACCAGATTAGCCTTCGTTAAGTTGCTTTTGCGTAAGCCTGCCCTGCTCTTACTAGACGAACCAACCAACTATTTGGACCTAGATACGCTTGATTGGCTGGAAGGCTTTTTAAAGAACTACAGCGGCGCCATTTTAGTAGTATCCCACGACCAATACTTTTTGGATCATTTGGCAACACAAATTTTTGAGTTGCAATTTGGTAAGCTGACTACTTTTAAAGGTAATTATTCTGCCTACGTAATGCAGCGTGAACAACGTGATAAAGATCAAGAAGCTGCTTACGAAAAACAACAAGCTGAAATCAAGAAAGATGAAGAGTTCATTCAAAAAAACTTGGTTCGTGCCACAACTACTAAGAGAGCACAAAGTCGCCGCAAGAAGCTAGAAAAGATCGATCGCATCAAGCCGCCTAAGCATAAGAACAAGGTGCGTATTCACTTTAGTAGCGAGCGTCCATCTGGTAAGGAAGTTTTAATCTTTAATGATTTAACTATTGGCTATCCTGAAAAAACGATGGTGAGTGACATCTCCTTCCAAGTAAACAAAGGTGATCGTGTCGCCGTCATCGGTCCTAACGGGATCGGCAAATCTACTTTACTGAAGACAATTATGAAGCAGCTGAAGCCAAAAGGCGGTTCAATCAAGTATGGTGCTTCGTTAGACATTGGTTACTACGACCAGGAATTGCAAGGACTCGATCCATCTAAGACTGTTTTGGACACCGTTTGGGATCGTCATAAGACTATGCCAGAACGTGACGTTCGTTCAATTTTGGCCAGTTTCTTATTTACGGCTAAAGATATCGATAAAACAGTTGGACAATTATCTGGTGGTCAAAAGGCGCGTTTAACTTTAACTGTCTTGTCACTTGAACATGACAATTTCTTACTAATGGACGAACCAACCAACCACTTGGATATTGAAGCTAAAGAAGTGCTTGAAAAAGCATTGAAGGACTTTGATGGTACTTTGCTCTTTGTATCCCACGACCGTTACTTCATTAACCAACTTGCCAATAAGATCGTTTCAGTTAGAGATGGTCATGCCAAGATTTATAATGGTAACTATTCTTACTACCTTGATGAAAAAGCAAAGCAAGCTAATGCCACAGCTAGCGCAACTGAAGATGCGGAACCTGTAAAGGCAGTTAGTGAACAAAAGCTTTCTTACCAGGAACAAAAACAGCGTGATTCGCAAAAGAGAAAATTGCAACGAGCAATCGATCAAGCGGAAAAAGAAATCGAAGACTTAGAAGCTAAAGAAAAAGATATTCAAAACGAAATGGCTAACCCAGAGATTGCTTCTAACTTTGACAAATTGGGACCTCTTCAAGAACAATTAGACGAGATTCAAAAGCAACTAGATACTGCTAACAACAACTGGGAAAAGGCTATCGAAGAACTAGATAACTTTGAATAAAAGACAGCCACTATAACTAAATAGTTATAGTGGTTTTTTCGCCTTATTATACATGTATTATAAATAACGTGGTTTATTCTTATAATTGCTTGTATCTTATTTTTAAGAGGTGTATCTTGATCTTGAATGTGAAGTTATAAGGATTTTTTATTTTAGAAAGAAGGATTTATCATGGTTGATAATACATCACTCACTGGTGCAGCACTTTTAATCGATGCTTTACAAGCCAATGGATTAAACAATATGTATGGTGTTGTAGGTATTCCAGTTACCGATTTTGCCCGTTTAGCTGAACTAAAGGGTATGAAATTTTATGGATTTAGACGTGAAGACTCAGCCGTAGATGCAGCAGCAGCTGCTGGTTTTATTACAGGTAAACCTGGTGTAGCTTTAACTGTATCCGCTCCTGGATTTTTAAATGGTTTAACAGCTTTAGCACAAGCTACTAAGAACTGCTTCCCATTAATTATGATCTCAGGTTCATCTGATCGTCACATTATCGACCTTGATCGTGGAGATTACGAAGGTCTTGATCAATACAACGTTGCTAAACCATTCTGTAAAGCAGCTTACCGTGTTGATCGTGCAGAAGATATGGGCTTAGCCGTTGCTCGTGCTGTTAGAACAGCAGTTAGTGGCCGTCCAGGTGGTGTTTATTTGGACCTTCCTGCAGCAACTGTTAGCGACACTGTTGCACAAAAGTCAGATGCCAACATCTACAAAGTAGTAGATCCAGCACCAAAGCAATTACCATCAGACGAAGCAATTAACCGTGCCGTTGAATTATTAAATAATGCTAAGCACCCTGTACTTCTTCTTGGTAAAGGTGCCGCATATGCTCAAGCTGAAGATGAAATCAGAGAATTAGTTGCTAAGACCAACATTCCATTCTTACCAATGTCAATGGCTAAGGGTGTTGTTCCAGACGACTCACCAGCATCTGCTGCCTCCGCTCGTTCATTTACACTTGGTCAAGCCGACGTTGTTCTTCTGGTTGGCGCTCGTCTTAACTGGATGCTTTCAAATGGTGGTTCACCATTATTCAGCCCAGATGCTAAATTCATTCAAGTTGATATTGATGCAACTGAATTTGATTCCAACAGAAAGATTGATGCTCCATTACAAGGTGACATTAAGTCAGTAATGCAAAAATTCAATTCTGCTGTTATTGACGCTGGTGTCAAGGCACCGCAAGATTGGCTTGATCAAATTAAGACCGAAAGTGAAAAGAACAACACTAAATTTGCTAAGAGAATCTCTGCTTCAGAAGCTAAGCCAACTTTAGGTTTCTACAGTGCAATCGAACCTATTAATGACCTTCTTCAAAAACATCCAGATACTTATATAGTAAGTGAAGGTGCTAACACCTTGGACATTGGTCGTAACTTAATCAGCATGCAAAAACCTCGTCACCGTCTTGACACTGGTACTTGGGGTGTTATGGGTGTCGGCATGGGTTACGCCATCGCTACAGCCGTTGAAACTGGCAAGCCAGTTATCGCCCTTGAAGGTGACTCAGCCTTTGGTTTTGACGGTATGGAAATGGAAACTATCTGCCGTTACCACTTACCTGTTATTGTCGTTGTTGTTAACAACGGTGGTATTTACAACGGTGATGTTAACGTTGTTCCTGACCAACCAGGCCCAACCGTCTTGGATCACGACGCTCACTATGGTGACATTGCTAAGGCATTTGGCGGTGACAGTTACCGTGTAAATAACTACACTGAAATGAAAGATGCCCTCGAAAAAGCATACGAATCAGGCAACCCAACAATTATTGATGCTCAAATCCCAGCATCAATGGGTAAAGAATCAGGTCACATTGGCAACTTAAACCCAAAGTTGGACTTAAGTTCTCTTGAAGAAAAGGAAAATAAATAATGGCTGAAGAATCTGAAGAAAAGGAGAATAAATAATGGCTGAAGAATCTGAAGAAAATAAATATGCACCTTTAAAAGGTATTAAGGTTGTTGACTGGACTCAAGTACAATCTGGTCCTTCATGTACTCAACTTTTAGCATGGCTCGGTGCTGACGTTATCAAGGTTGAACGTACCAACACTGGTGACCCAACTAGAAATGAATTGCTTGATATTCAAGATTCATGGAGTCTTTACTACTTGCAATTAAATGCTAACAAGAAGTCATTGACTTTGAATATCAAGACTGACGAAGGTAAAAAGATTATGTACGACTTAATCAAGAAGGCCGATGTCTTTGTTGAAAACATCGCTCCTGGTTCTGCCGAACGTAATGGCTTTGGTTGGGAAAAATTGCATGCAATGAACCCCAAGTTGATCTATGCTTCATTGAAGGGCTTTAACAAAGGCTCACGTTTTGAAAATGTTAAGGCATTTGAACCAGTTGCTCAATCTGCTGGTGGTGCTGCTTCTGCTACTGGTTGGAACAAGGGTGAAAACAATGTACCTACTCAATCAGCAGCTGCTTTAGGTGATTCCAACTCAGGAATGCACTTAACAATCGGTATTTTAGCTGCCCTTCTTCAACGTGAACACACCGGTGAAGGTACTTTCGTATACCAATCAATGCAAGATGCTGTATTGAACCTTTGCCGTATCAAGTTACGTGACCAAATCATGTTAGACAACTTGGGTGCTTTACCTCACTACGCTGTTTACCCTAACTGGAAATGGGGCAAGGCTATTCCTCGTGCTGAGAACACTGAAGGTGGTCAAGTTATTGGTTGGACTTACAAGGCTAAAGGCTGGGAAACTGATCCTAACGCTTATGTTTACATCGTTATTCAAAACAGCGATAAGAGCTGGGCAGCAATTGCCAACACTATGGGTCACCCAGAATGGATTACTGATCCTCGCTTTGATGGCTGGCAAAACCGTCAATTACACAAGGAAGAAATTTACCCATTAATTGAAAGCTACACTAAGCAATACGACAAGTACGAATTAACTAAGAAGCTTGGTGCTGCTGGTGTTCCTGTAGGTCCTGTTCTTGACTGGCACGAACTTGAAAATGATCCAGACTTGAACTCAGATGGTACAATTGTCACTATTGATCAAGGTGGCAATCGTGGCAAATTCAAGACTATTGGTTTACCATTTACTCTTTCTAACTACAAGCCTGATTACAAACGCGCTCCAGACCTTGGTGAAAACAACAAAGAAATCTTATCTTCACTTGGTTACGATCCAGATCAAATCGAAAAGTTAACTGAAGAAGGCGTAATTTCTAAGGCTAAAGGTCCTAAGAACCCGCGCACTGAAGTTATCAAAGGTGAATAATTAATTTACCGAAAAAAGCTGTTCAAAATCTGGACAGCTTTTTTCTTTTACATAGAAAGTGTGTCATAATGACCGAACCTAATTACAGTGAATTAGAAGCTAAAAATGTTCACTTAGATAAAGATAAGCCCTACCCCTTAAGCGGTATTTTAGTCGTCGATTTTACCCACGTTTTATCAGGCCCAACCTGTACCAGAATGTTAGCAGATGCAGGTGCACGGGTAATTCATATTGAACGAAAAACTGGTGACGATACGCGTCATATGGGACCATACATCGCTGATGGTTCTAGTGAATACTTTAGAATCTGCAATGCGGGTAAAGAATCCATTGCTTTAGATTTAAAAGATCCTAAAGACCATGCATTAGCCGAAAAAATGATTGCTAAAGCAGATGTTGTAGTTGAAAACTTCCGTCCTGGCGTTATGAAGCGTCTAGGATTTGGCCCTGAAGAAATGGTCAAAAAATATCCCAAATTGATCTTTGCCTCTATTTCTGGTTTTGGTCAATATGGTCCTTGGTCTAAACAAGCGGCTTACGATACGATTATTCAAGCTGTTTCAGGCTTAATGGATGCAACTGGTACGCCCGAAGGCAAACCAACTAGAGTCGGTACTTCAGTGTCTGATGTAGTGGCCGGTATTATGGGCTATAGCGCCATTATGACGGCCTTAGTTGCTCGTGATCGTACTGGTAAAGGAACTACTGTTGACGTTTCAATGCTTGACTCTACCTTCTCCTTAATGGTTCAGGATTTGATGCTCGCATTGGGGCCTCACGAGGTGCCACATCGTATCGGCAATCGTCACCCAGATATGTATCCATTCGATACCTTTGACTGTAAAGATCAGCCTATTGCCATCTGTTGTGGTAACGATCATTTATGGAGTCTGTTATCACATGCCTTAGGCCACGATGAATGGGTTGAGCAAAAAGACTTCAAAACTAACGACTTACGCGAAAAAAACTGGCAAAAAGTTAAGGATGCAATGCAAAGTGTCCTCAAGACTAAAGATGCTGCTGAATGGGATAAGATCCTGCATGATGCTGGCGTACCTGCCGGATTGGTTTTAAACGTTGATAAAACTCGCCGTTTAGATCAAATTATTACGCGTGGCATGGTCAAAACATTGCCTGATGGTAACGAAGTATTGGGCTCTCCAATGAAATACAGTACTTGGAATTCATATGGTTTACAAAAAGATTCACCAAAATTGGATGAAGACGGCGCTAAAATCAGAAAAGAATTTGAATAAAATAGTTTACATACTAAAAGACCTAGGAAATATCCTAGGTCTTTTATTTGTTTTATCTGTTTTAATTTAACATGCTCTTAGCATATGGCAATTCCAGTGATGGATCTGCATTCAATGTAAGATCCGCAAATTGACCATCATTGTAAAGGTTATATGCGGCTGCACCAATCATTGCGGCATTATCACCACAAAGCTTGATGTCTGGCAAAATAACCTTAGGTTGATCTTGCTTAGGCAACTTAGCAATTTCAGCACTCATGCGGTCACGTAAACCATGGTTTGCGGCAACCCCACCACCCATGATGAAGGTCTTAGGCTTGTATTGCTTAATTGCACGGATCGTCTTGTGAGCAAGAACATCAATAACTGCAGCTTGGAAACTAGCTGCTAAATCATACTTGTTCAATTTTTCATGAATTTGATCTGCATGGTGACAAGTATTAATAAAGGCAGATTTAAGACCTGAGAATGAGAAGTCATAGTCATCGTCTTCCATCATTGCACGTGGGAAGTTAAAGGTATCCTTACCTTCATGTGCCCATGCATCAATTGTCTTACCAGCTGGGTAATTTACGCCAAGAACACGACCGATCTTATCGTAAGCTTCACCAGCAGCGTCATCACGAGTATCACCGATAATCTCAAAGTGAACTGGATCTTTCAATAAAACAATTTCGGTATGTCCACCAGATACTTGCAAAGCAAGGGCTGGGTATTCGATCTCATCCTTCAATTGAGCAGCCATAATGTGACCCATAATGTGGTCAACACCGATTAAAGGAATACCGGTAGCCATTGAAGCAGCCTTAGCTGCACTAACACCAATTAAAAGTGCACCAACTAAGCCTGGACCATAAGTTACGGCAATTGCATCGATATCTTTCCAAGTACAATTTGCTTCACTTAAAGCTTCTTTAGTAATTTGGCTAATTACTTCAATATGGTGACGACTGGCAACTTCTGGCACTACCCCGCCAAAACGTTGGTGACTTTTGATTTGGGTTGCGACGATCAAACTCTCAATGTCACGTCCATTTTTGATCACGGCAGTGGAAGTTTCATCACATGAACTTTCGTAAGCTAAAATGCGAACATCTTTCTTTTCACTCAAAACGTAAACTTCTTTCTTTTAATCTGATGTGGCTTCAACCATAACACCATATTCATGGCATCAGTATGCGTATCTTGATAATAATCTTTACGAATAAAATTCCCTTTAAAACCTAATGATTGATACAATCTTTGAGCAATTTCATTATCGGTTTTAACCTCTAAAGTTACACTATCACTATCATTTTCACGAGCACGATCGATCATCATTTGCATTAAATAGCGACCAATGTGTTGGTGTTGATAAGCTGGTGCAACTGCAATATTAGTAATATGAGTTTCTTCAGGACTAAAGCGTGCCCCAATAAAGGCAACCAAAGTAGACGCTTGATAAACAACTAAATAAAGAGAATTGCGTCTTTTTCTTAATTCAGTTTCAAAAGAGAATTTATTCCAAGGTGTTCGACCCGAATATACTTGTTCTTCCAAAACCAATAAATCAGGAATATTATCATCTGTTGCTTGCATTATCTGCAAAATATTACCATTCACGTTTGCCATAAATGGCGTAAAGCTCATATCAATTCGATTAATTTGTGGATGGAAAAATTGATTAAACTTCTTCAACATAATGACTGTCAGGCTCGAATGGTTTGCCTGTCTTCTTATGCCAATCAACTTCCGCTTGAGTTCTGCGTAAGTAGCGTGGCAATAACTTGTCAGGATCAATTGGAGTAGCTGAAACAGCTAACTTACCAATTAAACCGGCATGAATTACATTTTGATCATCATCTCCGTATTCATAAGGAATATTTAAAGCCTTGATCTTTTCATCTTGCTTTTCAAGACCTGATCCTACGAATACGATCTTCTTTACTTCATTTTCAGCGGCATATTCTTGAATAGCCTTAATTAAAGCATCAATGTTGTAGTGACCATCTAGAATTACATTTTCTGGAATATCACCGCTCTTGTAACCACCAGCAAAGTAGTTATCGTTTCTCGCATCAAGACCAGCGATGACGAGTGCATCCCCAGCAACACCCTTAGCCAAAGCTTGCAAAGTTGAAATGCCAACTACTTCTTTATCTAAAATGCTGGCAAACATCTTAACAGTTGTAATCCCAATTCTTAATCCAGTATATGAACCAGGTCCAATTGCGACTGCAAAGCGATCAATATCTTTTAAAGTTAATTTGTTTCCTTTTAAAATTTCGTCAATTAATGGATCAAGATGTTCACTGTGATTACGTTCATCTCGTTCATTTTTTTCAACAATTACTTGTTGATCTTCATTTAAAGCTACGCTCAAATGATTAGTAGCTGTAGAAACACTTAAGATTTTCATTACTATTATTCTCTTTCCGCTTTAAATCACTTTTTTATTTTAACACGAGAAACAGCTTGCAATACAAAGTAGATTACTACCATTTGAATCCATGGTACGATCGTTTCTTTAGGTAAGCGTTGAATCAAAGCTGCTTTAAAATCTAGATTGTACATAATGTGCAGCCATAATGTATTCATGCCAATGTTTACGATAAGTGTAACCAAAATGGTTGAAGCGATTATCCGCCAAATTTTAACTGGCTTATCATACAAAAACAAAGCATAAATCAAGGGGCCAGCCATAGCGGTTAGAGTAAAACCAATAAAGAAGCCACCTTGATTACCAAAAATTGCTGAACTAACTAAGTCACTAATTCCGCCTCCAATAGTTCCCCAAACTGGGCCAAAAAAGTAGCCTAGTAATACACTCCCAATAAAACCTAGGCCTACCTTAACAGTAGTTGGTCCAATTGAAAATTGTCCAAGGATAATTTTCATTGCCACAACGATCCCTAAAAAGATCATTTGTTGTAAATTAGTTCGTAAAATTTTCTTAACACTCATTTGCTGTCCTCCCTCGACAAAAAAAGCATGACCCAAGTGTCATGTTTTTATTTATTATATCTTACGCCATTTTAATTCACAAACTGCTTGCTCAGTTCCATCATCAGTCTTGATGGCATGATATGAGGTAATATCATCATCCTGAACTAAAGTCATGCAAGAATGCACATTTTTTCCATAATGTACTTCTTTATCAAATTTAATATCAATGGCACTAATTTCATGATCTTTCAAAAAATCACGGTCCAGCATATCAATAAACCAACTGAAGTAATGACTGTTAGTTACATGATGGTTAGTGTCTAAATCATCGTAACGCGCACGGTATACTCGCTCATGATCGTATTCTTCTTGTGGTCGCAGGCGAGGAAAACGGGGCATCTTTTTAAGTAGCGGCGCCCCCCAATCTTCCATCATTTTTAAATCAGCAGGAACCATGTGACGCTTCTTCAAATCTAGCATCACCCATTGGCTCTTTACATCAACTAACGAATTACCTGCTTCATCGTCTACGCAAAAATCACGATATTCAAAAAAGCGATTATAGCCGCTAGCTATCGTACTCAATTTGACCTTGTCTTTGGGCTTAGGCAATTGGTTAATATCAAAGCGGTATTGCGTAACTACCCAGCCTAATCCGCGCTTTAATAAATCGTCTGTACCGGCACCACCTTGATCTAATTGGTGTTCTGAAGTCTGCATTAAGAGATCTACTAAGGCCGGTATCTTCAAGCGACGATTTTCATCACAATCTTTAAATTCGATTTGATAGTCTTCAGTATATTTCATTAGTAATTACCTTTGATGATATTGGTCATACAATTCATTCTTAGAAACACTGTACTCCTTGGCAACTTGCTTAATCGCATCTTTTTTGGATTCGCCTTTGTCTACCAAATCGTTTACTAAATCAATCAATTCTGGCCAAGATAATTGTTTAGGTGCTTCAGTATTTGGTGAAATCAAGATAACGAATTCGCCTCGTGGTGCATTTTCACTGAAATACTCAGTTACTTCTTTAACCGTGCCACGAATAAATTCTTCGTGAATTTTAGTTAATTCTCGTGCCGCCACAATTTGTCGATCCGCTGGTAAAACAGTGCTTAAATTCTTTAAGGTTTTAGCTAAACGGTGAGGTGCTTCATAAAAGATTGAGGTAGCCTTAGCTTCTTCCATTTGTTTAAAGTATGGCTTTTGTTCGGATGATTTTCTTGGTAAAAAGCCGTAGTAAGTAAATGGCTGAGCATCAAAGCCTGAAGCAATCAAAGCTGTCGCAAAGGCAGATGGACCTGGAAGAGGTACTACTGGAATATTATTTTTGATACATTCTTGAACCAAAATATAGCCTGGATCAGAAATTACCGGCATCCCCGCATCACTAATTTCCGCAATTACGGCCCCATCCTTCATCAACTTGATTAATTCAGGAGCACGTTCTTTAGAATTATATTTGTGAAATGAGATCATCTTATTGTGGACACCAATTTTTTCTAGCAAAATGCCACTCGTTCTCGTATCTTCTGCAGCAATATAATCGGCATCAGTTAATACCTTTTTTGCTCGAATAGTAATATCTTTCAAATTACCAATTGGTGTAGGTACTAAATAAAGTTTTCCTTCATCTTTGGCATAACTGCTTTGACGTTTCATTTATCTACCGTCCTTTTTAATACCCTTTTTTTCGCCAAAATTGTCTAAGATATCAAGACAAAACATACAGTCTGCACTAGGATCACGGTGAGAACCATAATACATATTGCAGATATGATAGCCTGAATCATAAATCTTCTTCAGTGATTCTAATCCACTTTGCGTTTTAGTTTCAGGTGCTGCTTGATTTGCGGTTAGTTTGTCTAACTTTTCGTGCAACAGTTGATTTTCAACTTTTAGCTCAGTATTTTCTTTCAAAGTATCTAAAATATCATTTTCAAGACTAGCAATAGTCTTAGCCATATTTTCTGTAGTTTCTTTTACCTTTTTTAATTTTGAATATGGATCCAACTTAAAACACCTACTTCCATTCTAAGGCAAGATAATCTAACGAATTACGTAAACTAACATTGCTCAACCGCATTTTATCTACCTCAATTAAGTTTTTGAGCATCTGTGCAGCCATTCCCATCTTTCGCGGATCATTTAAATCATGTTCTGCCAGCAGCTTTAACCTAACTAAAATGTAACGTTGCTCTGATACCAGCTTAGCATTTTCGGATAATTTATGCGCGCTAACTAATGCCAAACTGTTATGTTCAAGCATTTCTTGATAAAAATATTTGATCTCCTGGTCTCTTTTTTCCAGATTGCCTAATTCATCAATTTCATCTTTAGAAAAACCATTCTCAAGCAGTACTGCAGTTTTGCCATCAGGTTTTTCACCGTTATCAAAATTGATGATCTGTGTTCTTGAGCGAATTGTCGGTAAAATCTGATCGCTATTATTAGTAATCAAAATCGTGACCACCGGTGCAATCGGCTCTTCCAACAGATTAAGTAAACCATTAGCAGCGGATAAAGTTAATTTTTGTGCTTCATTAATAAAGAAGAAGCGTCTGCTGCTTTCGACCGGACTCTTAGCAAGTTCTTCTTTAAGTGGTCTTACCTGATCAATCCCCAAAGTTTGCTTACCTTCAGGTCCGACAAGTAAAACATCCGGATGGTTGCCTGATAATATTTGTCTGCAGTTTTGACAAGTACCATCAGGCTTATTTTTACCAGTGCAGTTAAATAAACATGCTAGCCAATAAGCTGTGTTAAGTGCACGATTTTCATCACTATCAACAAAAAGATAACTATGAGCTAACCTCTTCTGCTCATATGCGCAACGTAAGAATTGGGTTTGCTTCGTACCCACATTTGTAATATCAATCATTAGAATCGCTTAAACTCATCAACTGGGACAACAAAACAAGTTGCACCACCAACTGTAATCCTCAATGGTTGGGTAATTTCATATCCAGTAGAAAGCATGTGTGGTGTTGCAATCTCTTCTCTTGCCCGAGACTCTTGCTTAATTATCTTCAAAACATCGTCTACTTTTTCATCTTCACAACCAATTAAAAAGGTCGTATTTCCTTGACTTAGAAAACCACCTGAAGTTGCTAATTTAGTAGCGCGAAAATCATTTTGAACAAATGCTCTTTGTAAATTATTTGAATCTTCTCTTTGAACAATAGCGATTACTAATTTCATTTAATCAGTCCTTAAAATATCTCTGGCATTCGCTGTTTTAGTGTGGCAATTACTTGATCTACAACTTGGTCAATCGGTTGAGTTCCATCGATCGTCACAAAGCGTTCAGGATACATAGCCCTTACCTTCAAAAAGCCTTGGTAGACTTTTGTGTGGAAAGATAAATTTTCTTGCTCTAAGCGATCCTCTTGGCCTGGACGGAGTTTTTGAATTCGGCTAAGACCAATTTCAGGAGCGACATCGATAAAGAAAGTCAAATCTGGATCCAACTTATTTGTAGCAAAATCATTGATCTGCTTTACTTCTTTAATACCTAAATCACGGCCTTCGCCTTGATAAGCTAAAGAACTATCCACAAAGCGATCTGAAAAAACAATCTTGCCTGCTTCAAGTGCTGGCTTGATAATTTCTTCTACGTGTTGACTTCTCGCTGCAGCATATAAAAGTGCTTCAGTTTTGGCATCCATTTTATCATTGGCCGGATCCAAAATAATATCACGAATCTTTTCTGCGATCTTTGATCCACCGGGTTCACGCGTCACAAGATATTGTGGTTTAAGCTGAGAACCTATTTTAGCCAATACTTCCTTTAAAACTGTACTTTTTCCTGCGCCATCTGGGCCTTCGAAACTAACAAAATAACCTGTCATAAAATCCTCCATAGGTCTATTTTACAGAAGTTTCACAGAGATTAACAGTCCTTGTAGTTTTTTATTAGGCAAAATAAAAAAGCCCCAAAATTGGAACTAATTTTATTGAGTAATCGCGTTAGTGATACCACTAAATCTTGTGCCTCGATGACGAGCTTCATTATACAAAAAAGTATACTTGGCTCTTAAAATTTTGCCTTGGATATAATTATCATCAGATAAATCCAAAGTAGTTTGATCTAAATCTTGCTCTAACGCAATTTGATTTTGTAATTTTTCAATCTCGGCTACTAATTTTTGATCGCCGAGTTCTTTGATTTTATCTTTTTTTCTAGCCATTATAGAGTCGTTCTTCCTTGTACTGCCCGTTTCAAAGTAATTGAATTGGCATATTCAATATCGCTACCTACAGATAAACCTGCAGCTAAGCGAGTAACTTTAATACCAGCTGGTTTGATCAATTTGCTGATGTACATTGCGGTTGATTCACCCTCAGGAGTCGAATTAAGAGCTAAAATCACTTCTTTAACTTCGTCATGCTTTTGCAAACGAGTAATTAAAGATTTAATGTTGATTTCTTCTGGACCAATTCCATCCATTGGTGATAATACGCCGTGAAGCACATGATACAAACCGCTGTATTCACCCATCTCTTCAAAAGACATTACATCTTTAGGCTGTTCAACCACCATAATCGTTGTTTGATCACGATTAGGGTTAGAACAAATATCACAGATATCTTTTTCGGTAATATTGCCACAAATTGGACATTGATGGATATCTTTTTTCACTTGAATTAATGCTCTAGCAAAATCTTCCACATCTTCTTGCGGCATATCCATTGTGTAAAAAGCCAATCTAGTGGCGGTCTTTTCACCAATGCCTGGAAGTTTCATATAAGCATCAATTAAATGAGCTATTGGTAATGGATATTGCAATTACATCAAGCCTTTCGTGTATTTGCCTAAACTTGCTTGGGTTGCTTCATCGATTTGAGCTAAGCCTTTGTTAACCGCATCGATTACTAAATCTTGCAACATATCAGGATCGTCTGGATCGATTGCTTCTTTATCGATCTTGAGGTCTTTAAGCTTACGGTCACCAGTAAATGTAGCAACTACCATATCATCTGCTGACTTACCGGTAAATTCTTGGGCAGTAATGTTTTCTTGTTCTTCTGCCATTTGAGCTTGCAACTTCTTAGCTTGCTTCATCATTTGTTGCATGTTCATACCGCCCATACCGCCGAAATTAGGTCTTCTACTCATTGTTTTTATCTCCTTAATCTTTAATGGTTACTGCATCCCCGAATAGATCCTTAGCTTTATCAATTACTTCGGTATCTTCTTTGGAGTCTGCTTCTTCTTTATCTTCGATTTGTTGCTTTTTCTTAGCTAATAATTCAGCCTTGTGACTTTCAACGAATTCTTTTCTTACTGCCAGCCAATCACTATCTGGGACTAAAACGATACCATAATAATGTTTAGCAAACTTTTCGATATAACTCGTTAATTTTTCCAGCAAATCACTATCTGAACTAGCATTTTCAAACCACAAAGTATACTTGCATTTCATGACTACTTGATCAGGACTAGCTGCCACTGGTTCAAGTACATCAAGCAATGCTCTTTCAGAAACTGCCAAGACAGATTGCAAATCAGGCCACACATTTTTGATGGTATTTAAATTATCTCTAGTGGCGTTTTCAAGAACATGATAAACCTGTTTGCGATTTTCTGCTGTAGTTTTTTTGATATTTTTGACTGGCTTTTTCTTAACTGGTTCAGCCGGCTTGGCCTTCGCCTTAGGCACTGATTTTGGAATCGCCGTATCCAATTGAAAAACCTGATCTTTTGCAAAAGATGGTCTCTTGGAAAGCTGTTGAACTTTTTGCGTTAATTCAACCACTTGATTCTTTAAAGCGGCGAGTTCCGCAGAAATGTCCGTACTACCTTGTTGTGGTACTGGTGCAGTCTTAGCTACAAGTGCAGATGTTGATGCTGCTACTTGTTTCGATTCACTTGTAGTAGCCTCTACCAAGAATACTTCCAATGGAATTTGTTGCTGGTTAGTATAGCGCAAATCGTTCAATGCCTTATTAGCCAAAGTAATCAAACGATAATATGTTGAAGTAGGTACATCTTTTATTTTAGCGATAAAGTCTTCCGATAAAAACATATTTTTATCGTCATCGCCTGTTTTGATGATCATCAAGCTCTTGGTGGCCATATCGACTAATTCATCCAAGATGTTCTTGGAGCTAGCACCCTTATCTAATTCTTCTTGAGCTAGCTTCAAAGCAGCGGGTGCATCTTTACTTAATAATTTAAGCAAAATTTGTTCGACATTTTTACGATCAGCAAAACCAGTAATCTGCAAAGCATCTTCATAATTGACGCTTTCTTTTTCATAACTAAGCAGCTGGTCCAAAATGCTGAGCGCATCACGCATCCCACCATCAGCTACCTGTGCGATGACCGCAATTGCCTTATCTTCGTATTTAATATTTTCTTGATCGAGAATATACTTCATTCTCTTTTCAAGATCAGCCTTGGAAATTCGTTTAAAATTGTAGCGCTGCGTTCTAGAAATGATCGTAGCTGGTACTTTTTGCAATTCTGTCGTTGCCAAAATGAAAACGACATGCTCTGGTGGCTCTTCTAGCGTTTTAAGCAATGCGTTAAAAGCACCCATTGAGAGCATATGAACTTCGTCGATGATGTAAACTTTGTACTTTCCTTCTGTTGGAGCGTACTTTACCTTATCACGAATTTCACGGATTTCATCAACACCGTTGTTGGAAGCCGCATCGATTTCCATAATATCAGGCATTGATCCTTGATCTGCCGCAATACAATTGGCGCATTTATTGCATGGTTCACCATCTTGAAGATTAGTACAGTTTAATGCTTTCGCAAATATCTTGGCACAAGAGGTCTTACCAGTACCACGAGGTCCCGCAAACAAGAATGCATGAGAAACTTTGCCTCGGATAATCGCATTTTTAAGCGTATCGGTAATTGCTTCTTGACCAATCACACTATCAAAAGTCCGTGGCCGCCATTTTCGATATAGTGCTTGATAAGCCATAAATTCTCTTCCCTAGTAAAAAAGCTCCTAACTCTAAAAGAGCTAAGAGCTTGTTAATGTCCAATAAAGGGCACATGCCTGAACGACCTTAGTGCTGCTACCTTCCGGTCCTGACACGCTTCAGAGGTCAAACATTGCCCAAAAAGTATAATAACGTATTTTAGAACTTTTTTCTAGTTTATTGCCTCAAAAAATTAATTATTTTCTTCTTTTTGAGCTTGTTTTGCTTCTTTTTGTTTTTGCCGAATTGCTCTAAAGAAGTCTTTTAACATTTGGGCACATTGATCACGATAAAGACCGCGAATTGCATGAGGATGGTGGTTAAATTTTTCCACAGTAAATAAATCCACAACTGATCCACAGGCGCCTGCTTTAGGATCAAGCGCACCAAAATAGACATCCTTAATGCGCGAATTAATAATTGCACCAGCGCACATCGGACAAGGTTCTAAAGTTACGAATAAACTACAGTCAATTAGTCTCCACATGCCTAAATTCTTACATGCTTCTTTAATAGCAATCATCTC
Source organism: Lactobacillus sp. OTU4228 (assembly GCF_001006945.1). Taxonomy (NCBI): domain Bacteria; kingdom Bacillati; phylum Bacillota; class Bacilli; order Lactobacillales; family Lactobacillaceae; genus Lactobacillus; species Lactobacillus sp. OTU4228. Next base: position 139,826 of record NZ_CDLD01000004.1, on the reverse strand, counting down.
CGCATGTTGGGTGGCATCTTCATCTAATTCTCGCCTATTATAACCAGTGCCGATTACCTTGCCATCAGGATCAACTATTACGGCTCCGATAGGAACTTCTCCTTGCTTCTCAGCCTCTTTTGCCTGGGCTATGGCTAATTGCATGTATTTCTGTTTATCATCGCTAGAAAGCATTATTTTCACTCACATTCAATTTAAGTTCTTTCCATTTTATTTTACCAAAAAAGGACTAGCCATTTTGACTAGTCCTTTAATCTTTTAGTGAGTACTGATTATAAAGTACTGATGTTGCGATTTCTAAAGTTGTGGTAGAAGAAGATACCTGACAAAATAAGATACAATGCAGTGATACTTGCTGGGCCAGCAGTTTCGTTATCGCCTGAGATCCAACCCAACATAAATACACCAACGATTACAATTAAAACAGCAACGATATATTTCCAAACTTTTTTCATGACTAATTAACCTCTTCACATATTCTCTATCTTTATATCTTTATTATAGAGAGGCTAATCGCCAAAAGAAAGCATTTTTATAAACTCTAATATTGATCTAATAAGGCTTTTACGCAATTCTTATTTATTTAATTCTTAGTTGATTTTAAGATATAATAGCCTTTATCTCTTGTTAAAATTTCACAATTTTCGTAAATGGCAGTCATATTCTTACGGGCACTAGGTTCTCCCTGCTTTTTCTGGATTACTACTAAGAGAACGCCACCACTCACTAAATGCTCATTTGCACCCATTAAAATCTCATTTACGACTTTTTTGCCGGCTCTAATCGGCGGATTTGTTAATATTAAGCCAAACTTTTTATCATTATCCACCTGTGCATAACAATCAGAAGTGTAGATATCCACATTAGAGATATGATTATTCTTGGCATTTTGTCTAGCTAAATTAAGTCCACGCTCATTAACATCAACCATATCAACTGTTTGATCAGGCCAAAACTTAGCTGCAAACAAACCAATTGGGCCATAGCCAGTACCTACGTCCAAAATACCCTCTTTAGGAAAAGTTACGTCCTTCATGGTCTTGATTAAAACGCCACTACCGTAATCAATTCGCATTTTGGAAAAGACGCCGGCATCAGTGGTAAATTTCAAATCAATATCATCTACATGATAATCTACAACGTGCTCATCATGCTTAGCCGTAGGATCTGCCGCAAAGTACATTTGATTTTTTTCTTCGCTCATCTAATTATCCTTTCTTTTTTCAAACCAATCTTTTATTTTACTTAGTTCACTTGAATTTTGCTCGGTCTTTAAATTTTCAATTTCGGCCTGTAGCTTTTTATTTTGATCCGTTAAGGCCTGATTTTGCTTTTCAATATCATCAAGCTTTTTCAGAATTAATTCAATATTATCATGCGTCTCATGAGTATGAGCTCCATTCGTTCGCCGCATTAAATATGACGTAATGGATGACGTCAGCATACCGACAATACCAATACCCAAGAGCATTGTTATCAACGTGACGAACTTCCCTACAATACTGTGAGGCGGAATTGTTTTACCAAAAATTGCATCATAACCGACTGTTGAAGCAGTTGAAACAACCCACCAAAAAGCCGTATCCAGTGTCACATGTTCGGCAATCGCAAAGGCCTCAGCACCAACTAAAATAAACGTAATGGTAAAAAAGATAACGTAAAGTAAGCCGTTGGTATGAAAGATTTCCCTTAATTTTCCCATTAAACCGGCCAGTCGAATCAAACGTAATAATCGCAAGTCCGACACTAATCCAGACAAATTAAAGACGTTTAGTCCAACGAATAGCAGTCCCATTGGAATAATGCTCAATAAATCATAGATATGTGTTTTAAAGAAAACCTTTTTATCTTTTGCTTGTCTTAAATGATAAAAATAATCAATTGCAAAATAGACTACGATACCCGCATTTATCCAAAACCATTTGCTCGTAGGTTGATCGATGCTAATTACTGCCGCAAAATCTAATAAAATTAAAAAGATTGAAATAATGGATAAAATCGCCATTACCCATTGATATGGCGTTAATTTTTTATTTATACCTTGCATCATAAAATAAATTACACAAAAAAATAAGTCCTTCGCTATGTGCGAAGAACTTATTCTTAATTGCCCTAAGGCATTAATTATTTAAGGGTTACAGTTGCGCCAACGCCTTCAAGTTGTTCCTTGATCTTGTTTGCGTCGTCTTCTGAAGCGCCTTCCTTAACGATAACTGGAGCACCGTCAACCAACTTCTTAGCATCAAGTAAGCCCTTGCCAGTGATGTCACGGATTTCCTTGATAACCTTAACCTTTTCTTGACCTGCGTCAGTTAATTCAACGTCGAATTCTGACTTAGCAGCAGCAGCGTCACCAGCACCTGCAGCAGCAACTGGAGCAGCAGCAGTAACGTCAAATTCGTCTTCAATAGCCTTTACAAGGTCGTTCAATTCAAGAATTGAAGCACCCTTTAATTCTTCAATAATCTTATCAGTATCTAAAGCCATTTAAGTATCCTCCGAAAAATTAGAATTTAGATATTAAATACAATTGTTTATTATTCAGCTGAGTCTTCGTCCTTTGATTCAGCAACAGCCTTAACAGCATAAGCGAAGTCGCGGATAGGAGCTTGCAATACAGAAACAAGCATTGAAAGCAAACCTTCGCGGCCTGGGATTGAAGCAAGTTCTTTGATTTCATCCTTAGAAGTCAACTTACCTTCAAGCATACCACCCTTGATTTCGATAACGTCGAAATCATCTTCGTACTTAGAAACAATACGTGCAGGTTCAGTAATATCATCAGCGTTATCAGTGTAGATAACAGCAGTTGGGCCTACAAAAGTATCGTCAAGGCCTTCAATACCAGCCTTAGCAGCAGCACGTCTCAAGTAGGTATTCTTGATAACCTTCATCTTAACATCGTTATCACGAAGATCCTTACGCATATTAGTAACTTCTTCAACAGTTAAACCAAGGTAGTTAATTACCAAGATTGCCTTAGCAGCTTTAAGTTCTTCAGCAAATGCATCAACGAGCTTTTCCTTTTCAGCAATAGCAGCTTTACTCAATTAATTTCACCTCCATGATCGCATTGATAAATTCTATAAGGCCTTTTCAAAGCAAAAACTCCATGCCGAAAGACATGGAGCATAAAAATCTTCATTATCTTCTGGCCTCGGCGGGATTTTGAGGCGTCATGCCACCCGAGTCTTAGGTAGAATTTACAATTACTTAGTATAGCAGGCATTGCAAGAGATAGCAAGGATAAATTTACAAATTGTAGAATAATCTGTAAGATAGTACAAAAAAGATTGGAGAGAAATATGACAGATCAAGAACGAAAAGAACGTATTTTAACCAAATTACGCAACATTGTCTTCCTATTACTCGGAATTACCGTTGTCTTCATCAGTATCGCCAGCATCGTTTCCAACACCGCCTTTGGCAATATCGTTTCAAATGCTGTTTGGATTGTTTTAGCTTTATTTTTAATCGTTCAAGCTGCTATCAGTATTTACCAAAGTTTGACACCCTTAAAAACGAGAGCAAAAATCTTTTTACTAACCGACTGGGCCACTATTTTGCTTGGCATCTTACTTGCTAACTGTGCCTATTTTATGAAAAATAATTTTTGGTTAATCATCGGCATCGCAATTTTTATTGCAGGCTGCATCCCTATCAAAGATGCAAAATAATCTAATTTTTATCTTGCTTAACAATTTCTAGAATCTTTTGGACCATTCCATCAAGATCATCATTGGCGAAGATTTGATAATTGCCATACTTGCTATCATGATCAGCAGTTTCAGCAAAAGACAAAAATCGTCGTTTCAATATTATTTATATATGCATAATTTGCGGCTAGGGCAATTGTCTTCATCATCCACACCTACTATCAACTAAATTACATTTATTACATACTTTTCTATTAATTATTTTAACAAAAGAAAATAGACTTATAACGCAAAATAAAAAAGCTTCTCGCGAAGCTTTTTATTTTATCGTTTATTAGTGGAATACACCGGCGATTAGTGGTAATGCCCAAATCCAGAAAATACAACTTACTGCAAAGAAGACAGTTGAAACAGCAACTGAACTTGCACCTTCCTTAACATAAATGTTGTAACGACTAGAAATGATAATACCTGAAAATGCAGGTGGCAATCCGGTTGCTAAACAAAGCATTGAAATCTTCTGCGGGTCTGATCCCATACCACATAAGTATGCGGCAGCTACAATAATTGCAGGAGTTAAGAACAAACGGAAGAATGTATTCCAGATAACTTCTTTATCAATTGAGAATTTAACAGTTGATAAAGCTAAACCGGCAGCTAAAACAGCAACACCAGCATTAGCCTTAGCAATCAAATCAAACGTAGGAGCCCATGAACTAGGAACTCTAATTCCGATCAAAACAAGGATAACAGCGATAAGTGGAGCAGCAGCAACTGGCTTCTTAATCGCATCAAGAACTGATTTCAAAGTTGGATTCATATGCTTGCCATTGTCTTCGCCAGCATGATCCTTGAATTCAGCATGAACTAAATCAATTTCACGTTTAATTCCTTTTTCGCTAAGAGCTTTAGCTTCTTCGTCACTTACAGGTACGTCGTCAGGAACAGTAACCTTCTTGACCTTCTTAACAGCAGTACCCTTTTGAGGTAACTCAACTTCAACCTCAGTACCACCATTATTCTTCTTAGCCTTTTCCTTTAAAGCAGCTTGTCCTCTATTAATTAAAGACAAACCTAAAGGAATAGTAACCGCATTAACAACAATAGAAACAATCCCAATAACTAAGTTAGTTGTAGCATTATTGCCATAAATAGGATCAAGAACGGCAAATCCTAAAAAACCAATCGTTGGTGAGCCAGCAATCATCGCACAAACTGCAGCTTCTTGCGTTGATCTATGAAACATCAGCTTATCTAAATAATAGCTGAGCATGAATAAGCCTGTAACACCTACTAATGAGATCAATGTCAAAACTATGTCTTGTGCGAACATTTTTCTCGTAGCTTTGACAATTGAAATAAACAAAGCTGCAGGCAATGCAATATTTAAAACTAGTTTATTTAAACCTTGACGCTGATCGTCGTCAAAGAATGTAAACTTTCCACATACGTACCCTAATAGCATGATGACTAGTATGGGAACGATGTCATTAATCAAAATCGTAGTCATGGTTTCCCTCCACAGAAACAAGATATAATTTATTTTAAATAACACTATATATATTTAAAACACTTTACTTCTTTATTATGGTCATCATCTGTTTAAAAGTAAATTGAATATGGTCACTTTTTTATAGTATGATCATAAATAACGTATAGTTATTATTAATCAAAAAATAGAGGGACATATTGTCCCTCTATTTTATAAAGTTTGATTCTCTGTTGCGTTAGTCAACTCTTCTAGTTCACCAGTAGTCTTGTAAACTACCCAACTAGCCAAGTTAACGATGTGGTCACCAATTCGTTCTAGCAATCTAGTTACTACAAAGTAACTTGATGAAGCTGCAGCTTTGGATGGATCGTCCTCAATTCCATCAACAATTAACTTTCTTGCGCGTACATAATCATGGTCAATAATGCCATCACGACTGGCAACCTCTTTGGCCATTTTTTCGTCATCTTGTACGTAAGCCGTCAAAATTTGAATAAGCATGTGACGAACATTGTGAGTCATATTTGAAATGATCTCTTCAACTTCAGGAATTCTTGGATTACCCTTTACACGAATTGTTTCAAGAGCAATACTCATGGCATTTTCACCGATTCTTTCCAAATCAGTTGTTGCCTTCAAAATACTAATAACTACTCTGAAGTCAGTAGCTACTGGTTGTTGTAAGGCCATTAATTTCAAGGCCTTTTTTTGAATATCGATTGATTCAGTAGGAGTCTTTTCTTCATTATCAACCATAGATTGAGCTGTCTTCTTATCATGATCAACAAATGCGCGTGTGGCTTGATCGATTTGATCATTTACAAAAACACCCATTTCCATAAATTGCGTGTTTAATTTCTTTAATTCATCTAAAAATATTTCGTGCATCTTTATACCTCAAAATTTAACCAAAACGACCGTTAAGGTAATCACTTGTAATTTGCTTCTTAGGTGCAATAAACATTTCTTCAGTCTTGCCTGCTTCGATTAAGTCACCATTCATCAAAAAGGCTGTTTGATCGGAAATACGACCCGCTTGCTGCAAGTTGTGGGTAACCATAATAAAAGTATATTGGTGCTTCAAATCCATCAAGGTTTCTTCGATTTCACTACTTGAGATTGGATCTAGCGCACTCGTAGGCTCATCAAGAAGAACCACTTCAGGTCTGACAGCTAGCGCACGAGCAATACAAATTCTCTGTTGCTGTCCACCTGAAAAGGCCTGCGCATTGCGGTTCAAGTTATCCTTAGTTTCTTTCCAAATTGCGGCTTGCTTCAGACTTTCTTCAACACGTTGATCGATTAAATCTTTATCTTTTACACCAGCAATTCGCAAACCATAAGCCACATTGTCATAAACTGAGAATGGAAATGGGGTTGGTTGTTGGAACACCATTCCGACGTTCTTGCGCAATTCTACCAAATCCATCTTGGAACTATAAATATCTTGTCCCTCAAACTTAATCTCACCTGTAATATTGATATTTTCAATATCATCGTTCATCCGATTAAGGCAACGCAAGAAAGTAGACTTACCACATCCTGATGGTCCAATTAATGCCGTTAATTCTTTTTCCTGAAAATTAAGATTGATCCCATGAAGTGCTTCATAGTCACCATATTTTAGATGTACATCTTTTGCTGTAATAATTGTTGTCATTTTAACCAAAACTTCCCTGAATATAATCTTCAGTAATCTTTCCTTTAGGATTAGTAAAGATATCTGCAGTTGTATTATATTCAATCACATGACCCAAATGGAAAAACGCCGTATAATCACTAATTCTTGAAGCTTGCTGCATGTTATGCGTAACCATAATCATAGTATATTTACTGCGAAGCTGCTTTAATGTATCTTCTAGCTTCGAAGTAGATACTGGATCTAGCGCACTTGCTGGTTCATCTAAAAGTAAAATTTCTGGCTTAACAGCTAATGCACGAGCAATACACAAACGCTGTTGCTGTCCACCTGAAAGATCCAAAGCACTTTTATCAAGCTTGTCTTTTACTTCGTCCCATAATGCGGCGGCACGCAAACTTTCTTCAACTATTTTATCTAGTTCTTCTTTGTCATTTTGTCCGTCTGCTTTTAAAGCGTAAACAATATTTTCTCTAATTGACTTAGGAAATGGATTTGGTCGCTGGAATACCATTCCAATGTTTTTTCTTAATTCATAAACATTGATATTTGGCTTATTTACGTCCAAACCGTGGAACCAGATTTCTCCTTTTACTGTTGCTACTCGATCATTCATCCGATTTAGTGAGCGTAAAAAGGTAGATTTACCTGAACCTGAAGCACCAATTAAAGCTGTTATTGTATTTTTCTTGAATTGTAAACTAGCATCAAACAATTTCTGAATTTTTCCACCATATAAAACACTTAAGTCTTTGGTGGATAATTCCAAATCATCTTTAGCAAAAGTTTTTACATAGCTTTGTTCTAAATCTTGCATTACATCACCTTATTTAGCTGCGGTTAACTTGCGGTACAATTTATTACCCAAATAACGCGCACCTAAATTAAATACAATTACTACGATAACAAGTAATGCTGATGTAGCAGCCGAAACGATTGTGGCATCTGGAATAATACCTTCTGTATTTACTTTCCAAATATGCACAGCCAGAGTTTCAGCTGGACGCATTACATTTAATGGACTAGTCGGACTAAATGGATTCCAATCTGCATAATTTACAGTAGAACCACTTTGACCAGCTGTATAAATTAAGGCAGCCGCTTCACCGAAAATTCTACCTGCACTTAAAATAATCCCAGTTAAAATACCTGGTAAAGCTGCTGGTAATACGATGCCACGGATCGTTTTCCAGTTGGATAATCCCAAAGCAAGCCCGGCTTCACGCTGATCTTGTGGCACGCCTTTAATTGCTTCTTCAATGTTACTAGTCAAAATAGGTAAATTGAAGAAAGTTAACGCAAGCGCACCAGAAATAATTGAGAAGCCAAAGCCAAATTGAACTACGAAGAGTAAGTAACCAAACAAACCAACAACGATTGATGGCAATGAACTCAAAATTTGAATAGTAGTTCTAATCAAATTAGTTATCCAATTATCCTTGGCATATTCAGCTAGATAAATAGCTGCGCCTAACGCGATTGGCAATGAGATAATCGTGGTCAGGATTAATAAATACAATGAATTGAATAATTGATCTCTAACCCCACCACCAGCTTGATAAGATGAAGCCTCAGAGGTTAAAAAGTGCCATGACAAATGAGGAATACCAGTAATCAGGATATTACCCAAAATGCCCGCCAAGATCAAAACAACGATGCCAACTAAAATATAGATAATAACTGTTGCTAATTTATCTCTCTTTTTTGCGTCCATTCTACTTTTGACCTCTCTTTCCTACTAATTTAACTAGGAAGTTAAAGACTAAAGACATGATCAAAAGAAGCAATGCCAATGACCATAATGCGTTGTTAGGCAATGTGCCCATAACCGTATTACCCATTTGACTTGTTAATTGACTCGTTAATGTTGCAGATGGACTGACCAAATTGTATGGCATCAAAACTGCGTTACCGATTACCATTTGTACGGCTAAGGCTTCACCAAAGGCACGGGCCATACCGAAAATAACAGCAGTTAAAATTCTAGGAGTAGCTACTCGCAAAACAACATGATAAATAGTTTGCCAGTGAGTTGCACCAAGTGCCATTGAAGCTTTTCTAAAATGACTTGGTACTGCCTTTAAACTATCTACTGTTAATGAAGTAATCGTTGGCAAAACCATTACAAACAAAACTAAAGTAGCCGCTAAAATACCGAAACCTGTTCCGCCAAATAGATTTCTAATTGCGGGAACAATAATGGTTAACCCCAAGAAACCATAAACAACGGAAGGAATACCTACAAGCAATTCAGTAACTGATTGTAAGAAATCTGCACCCTTTTTAGATGAATACTCTGTCATGAAAAGAGCAATTGCGATCGCAAATGGTGTAGCAATCAAAGCTGCCAAAAGCGTTACCGCAAATGAAGTAACAATCATTACTGCAGCACCGACATGGTTCTTGCCTTCACCTGGATCCCAATCTGTAGAAGTTAAGAAATGGAACACATTAACATGATCGCTCACAAAAGTAGCTAAACCGTGGTAACCTACAAAGCCGATAATGGAAACCACCAAAACAATGATCAAACCGATTGCGAAGTAAGTTAAGCCTTTACCCCAGTACTCTTGATGAGTTTCTTTAGAAGGTTTAGTTAACTTATCAATGTCAACACTACTCGGTCCCATCTTATTTAATTTAACGTGAGGGACCTGTTGTTCAGCAATCGCCTGATCAACAACCTTTTTTAAATCTTCTTTGTTCTCCATAAACTATTTTCCTATTTGCGTAACTTGATTTTTACTATTACGAGTAACTTTCATATCATTAATACTCAAATAACCGATCTTAGGCACAAGATCTTTTTGTACCTTTTTGCCGAGCATATACTTAATAAAGGCTTTAGTTTGCTTATTAGGTTCGCCTTTAGTATACATATGCTCATATGACCAAAGTTTCCATTTATTAGTAGTAATGTTTTTGTTTGTTGGTTTAACATTATCAATACTCAATTTTTGAATATGAGTGTCGTGAGCATATGGGAATGACAAGTAACTGATGGTTCCCGGAGTACTATTGACAATTTTCTTTACTGCACCGTTTGAGTCTTGTTCTTGAGACTTAATTGGTTTTTGACCTCGCAAAATTATATCTTCAAAAGTACCTCTAGTACCACTACCCTTTGAACGGTTGATTACAGTAATTGCTTCATTTTTGCCACCAAGTTGTTTCCAATTGGTAATTTTTCCTGTAAAGATCTTGCTTAGTTCATTGGTAGTAATATTTTTTATACCAACATCTTTATTAACAATAGGTACAATTCCAACTACGGCTACTCTATAGTCTTTTAGCTTATTTGCTTGAATTCCTTTTTGAGTTTCCGCAAACACATCAGAAGTCCCAATTTGCACTGCGCCAGCTTGAACTTGGCTAAGTCCAGTACCGGAACCACCACCCTGAACAACAATGTTGCTATTAGAATGACTTAAGCGATAATCATTGCCTGCTTGTTCGGCTAAAAGTTGCATGGCACTTGAACCAACAATCGTAATTTTTGAACCATTATTGGCACAAGCGGTTGTAGCAACCAATGTCAACAACAAAAGTATGATTAATTTTCCTATCGAATGCCTTCTCATTGCCTTTGCTATATAAAACATGGAAATATGTAAAATAATTAGTTTTTCTACATATTAGAAAGATGTATATTTTCCTTTCTTTATTTTATTTACTGTCATCAATACCAGTATTCCGATATTCCAATTTAGGAGTAATCGCATTGACTAACTCTTACAGCTTAAGGACCTAGCCAACCCCGATTATTTTCTTTATTTTGCTAAAGCTAAAAGATTTAATACTGCATTTTCATCTCTATCATTATTATAGCCACACTGATAACAGATATACTCATTATGCTTTGTACCATGCTTCCTATTTCCCTGCAGAGTAATCTTTTCATCACCTTTTTTGACATAACCACGCTTTGTACATCTTTGTGTTGATGAATAGGTTTTATCAGCTAAGATTAATTTTTTTGCTATACCATTCACACTTGTAAGTTAATATCTGTCTGAATCTGCTAAAAAGTGATCTTTGCATGTCTTTTGAAGCTACATGCGTCATCATCATTTTTTTGATTGCCAAATCTTCAATTACAATTTGATCGTAATTATTCACTAACTTGGTAGTAAATTTTTGTAAAAGATCATTTTGGATATTAGCTATTTTACGATAATCTCTTTGCAGTTTGATTCTCACTGCTAAGTAATTATTTGATTTAATAGCTAGCTTACCATTAATTTCTCTTTTACGGGCTAACATTCTTTGATAATGCTTAATTCGCTTATAGAGCTTTTGCAATTTGGCTGGCAAGACATTGATTTGACCCTCTGTATAGTTGAAATGACCGACATTAACATCAACTGCAGTTTTTTGGTGGGTTTTAGTCTTAGCAGTAACTTTCTCTTCATAAGACAAGGCTGCATAATAAGTCTCATTTTCTTTAAAGATGCTTATCACTTTAACTTGGTTCATCTTTAAAGCTTCATAGCTTGCTAGATCGAACCAATTATCTTTGGAAATATTCATTGGCTTATCAAGCCGAAGCTTGCCATTAATAATTTTAGCTCGATCTGTTTTAAAGCCTTGCCGTGGAGCCTTCTTTGATTTAAATTTAGGCTTGTCCCAATCAGGTTGCGACTTGTCAAAGAATTTTTCCAAGCATTAGCTAAATCTTTGATAGCTAATTGAAAATACCTAGCAGACAAATCATATTGCCAATCTGCCTTGTTAACTACTAATTCATCACGAACTCTGCGTTCATTAGGGCTAGAGTTATCTTTAGCATTTAGGGTATAAGCCTCATACATTAATTGCCAAGTTTCCAGGCCCTTATTCCAGCAGTATCTGCGATAGTCACATAATGCATTAAGATGCTTCTGCATTGCTTTATTTACTTTTAGCTTAACTACTTGTGTTTTAATCATTGCCTTTTCTCCTTAATCGAACATCAGTTTAGCAGACAGGCAATTTAATACAAGCGAACAAAATATTAAATTTTACTCAGCTTCATTTTCCATATTTAACTTTCTAAGTGAAACTGATTTTTACTATTTTTTCTATGTTTATCTATATTTTTATTGGCTGCTAATCTTCCCCTTATATTTAAGATTTGATCGCAAAGATCAAATTAATAATACCATACAAAAAAGCGCCCCGCTATAACACGGAGCGCTTATTAAAATATATTTAAATTAGTCCAAGTTTAATGGATCAAGCTTGATACCAGGACCAAAGGTTGCTGAAATTGCAACACTCTTAATGTATTGACCCTTAGCTGAAGCAGGACGTGCACGTAAAATTACATCACGTAAAGCGTCAAAGTTTTCAACTAATTGGTCTTCAGTAAATGATACCTTACCAATAGGAGTGTGAATAGCAGCTTGACGGTCAACACGGTATTCTACTTGACCAGCCTTAACATTCTTAACGGCCTTTTCGATGTCCATAGTTACAGTACCAGTCTTAGGGTTTGGCATTAAGCCCTTAGGTCCAAGAATACGACCTAAACGACCTACCTTAGCCATCATCATTGGAGTGGCAACTACAACGTCGAAGTCTAACCAACCGTCTTGAATCTTTTGTACTAAGTCGTCTGAACCAACAAAGTCAGCACCTGCAGCCTTAGCTTGATCAGCTTGTGGGCCTTCAGCAAATACTACAACGGTTTGAGTCTTACCAGTACCATTTGGTAAAACAAGTGAACCACGAATTTGTTGGTCTGCTTGCTTAGGATCTACGCTCAAGTTGTAAGCTACATCAACTGTAGCGTCAAAGTTAGCGTATGAAGTTTCCTTAACAAGTTTCATAGCTTCTGCTACTGAGTATAATTTATTTGAGTCTACCTTCTTGGCAGCATCTAAATATTTCTTACCATGCTTTGGCATGTGATTTCCTCCTTGTATATGTGGTCAAACGAGCTTCTCTAACTCTCCCACCTAATGTGTTACCTAAATAACAGGATTAGTCTTCGACTTCGATACCCATACTTCTAGCGGTACCTTCAACCATGCGCATAGCAGCTTCGATGTCAGCAGCGTTAAGGTCTTTCATCTTAGTCTCGGCAATCTCCTTGACTTGGTCCTTGGTTACCTTACCAACTTTCTTGGTGTTAGGTTCACCAGAAGCCTTCTTGATCTTAGCAGCTTGCTTCAAAAGTACTGGTGCTGGTGGAGTCTTAGTTACGAATTCGAATGAACGGTCTTCGTAAACAGTAATAACTACAGGGATAATCATGCCCTTTTGGTCAGCAGTTCTAGCATTGAAGTCCTTAGTAAAACCAACAATGTTAATACCAGCTTGACCCAAAGCAGGACCAACTGGAGGTGCAGGGGTTGCAGCGCCAGCTGGAATTTGTAACTTAACTACGTTAATAACTTTCTTTGCCACGGTCAAAACCTCCTTGATTCCGTGATGCGGTTAAAATGGAGAATTTTCCTTTTTCTCCTCCCACAATAATAAACGTACCGTATTAGAATAACATCGTTTCAATACAATTACAACAATAATTTACAATTATTCGTTTTCGTCCAACTTCTTAACTTGATCGTAGTCAAGTTCAGCAGTAGTTGCACGACCAAACATATCAACTGAAACATATAATTTGTACTTATCAGGTTGAATGTCAGTGATCTTACCAACCATACCGTTGAAGGCACCTTCAGTAATAGTTACTGATTCGCCAATATCGAAGTTAGCAGTTGGTTCCTTAGCAGGTTGGCCTTGGTTCTTAAGCAAACGTTCAACTTCTTCTGGAAGAAGTGGTGAAGGCTTTGAACCACCACCGTGTGAACCGACGAATCCAGTTACGTTTGGTGTGTTTCTTACGATAAACCAACTTTCGTCAGTCATTACCATTTCTACTAAAACGTAACCTGGGAAAATCTTTTCTTCAACTTCTTGCTTCTTGCCGCGAACAGTTTCCACTTTTTCTTCTTCTGGAACCATTACACGGAAGATGTAGTCTTGCATCCCCATGCTTTGTGCACGTGAAAGCAAGTCTGACTTAACTTTGTCTTCATAACCAGAATAAGTATGCAATACATACCATTTCTTTTGAGCTGTTTCGACCATTTTAACTTCTCCTTAATTTAGGTAAACAAAAAAACCTCTACTCAGAGGTTTCTCTTCTTCGCTTTTATTATTATAGCATGAATCAAAGGTAAATTCTATTACCTACGATTACATAATTCTTTGAGTTAACCAACTGAAGAGCCAGTCAAGAGCGCCTAAATATGCTGCAAATAAAATTGAACTAGTAATAACAATTGCAGTGTCGTGTCTGTTTTGCTTAGCTGATGGCCAAGTAACCATCTTCATTTCTTGAGCTACACTCTTAAAAAACTTAATCATTAACTTCTTTACCTCGTTTCTTTATGCAAAGTCATCTTACCGCAATGCTTGCAGAACTTCTTCAGTTCAAGTCGCTGAGTGCGATTCTTACTTGCGGTGATTGAGTAGTTGCGTGACCCACATACGCTGCAGGCTAAGGCTGCTTTTTTCACTGCCATAATCTCACTTCCAAACTTTTATTAAAACACATACTTAAGGAGTATTGTATACTGATCTGCCCTCTTGCGTCAATAAACAAAACTAATGATAACCTATTCCATTTTTATATTTTAATTATGCGTCCTACTTATCTATAATAAGTGTGAGTAATAAGTATGAATATTTTGCAGAAAGGAAACTTATTATGAATAAACACCCAGAATATTTATTAAATAAAATTTCTGGTCCTAAAGACTTAAAGAAGCTCTCCATTCCTGAAATGGAAGAATTAGCTAAAGAAATTAGAACCTTAATTCTCGAAAAAGACGCAGCTGAAGGTGGCCACCTTGGTCCAGACTTGGGTATCGTAGAAGCAACTATTGCTTACCACTACGTTTTTGATGCACCTAAAGACAAGATCGTTTGGGATGTTTCTCACCAAACTTACCCACACAAGATGTTGACTGGTCGTGCTCTTGCCTGGATTGATCCAGATCATTACGAAGACGTAACTCCATATACTAACCCAGATGAAAGTCCATATGACTACTACGCTGTAGGTCACACCTCTACTTCAATTGCTTTAGCAACAGGTATGGCTAAAGCTAGAGATTTAATGGGTAGACACGAAAACATCATGGCTTTAATCGGTGATGGTTCAATGACTGGCGGCTTAGCTTATGAAGGTTTAAACAACGCAGTTATTGAAAAGCACAACATTGTTGTCGTAGTTAACGACAACCAAATGTCCATCGACGAAAACGTGGGTGGTTTAGTCACCGCTTTAAAGAAATTGCGTGATTCAAATGGTGAAACTAAAGAAAACCCATTTACTGCAATGGGCTTTGACTACCGCTACGTTGCTGATGGTAACGATGTTAAATCAATGATTGATGCCTTCAAGGCAGTTAAAGATGTAGATCACCCAATTTTGCTTCATATCAACACCTTGAAAGGTAAGGGCTATGAACCAGCTATCGACAATGAAGAAGCTCACCACTGGGTAATGCCATTTGATTTAAAGACCGACAAGACAACTGTTCCAGCCCCAGAAGGTCCAACTGCAAATTCTGTTGCAATGGATGTAATGAAGAAGCACATTGAAAATGGTGAAAAGATCATGGCTATCGATGCTGCAATTCCTGGTGTCTTTGGTCTTGATGAAATTAAGGATAAATATCCTGAAAACTACCACGATGTAGGTATTGCCGAGCAAGAGTCTGTTGCCTTTGCTGCAGGTATGGCTAAGGAAGGTGCAGTTCCAGTATTATTTGAAAATTCAACCTTCTTACAACGTGCCTTTGACCAATTATCACACGACGTTGCCGCAAACGACTTGCCTGTTGTCATGATGGTTGCCGGTGGCGGAATGTCTGGTACAAGTAAGACCCACCTTGGTATTTTTGATCAAGTAATGATTTCTAATTTACCTAACTGGATCTACCTTGCCCCTACCACCTTGGCTGAAGAAAAAGACATGATGGAATGGGCTATTAAGCAAAGAAAGCACCCAGTTGCAATCAAGATGCCAACTAAGCGTGTTCCTGCAGGCAAAGATGTTAGTCGTGATTACTCAGAAATCAAATATGATATCAAGCCTGGTAACGACGTCGCAGTTTTGGCTTTAGGTGACATGTACGAAATGCTTGGTAAAGAAGTTGCTGAAAAACTCGGTGCAAGTTTGGTTAACCCAATTTCAGCTAATATCTTAGACACCGCTTCATTAGATAAATTAGCTGATGAAAACAAAGTTATCGTAACTCTTGAAGACAACATTTTAGACGGTGGCTTTGGTGAAAAGGTTGCTTCATACCTCGGTGACAAAGACGTCAAAGTTTTGAATTACGGTCAAAAACGTGTTTACACTGATCAAGTTCCATTAAAAGACATTTTGAAAGATAACCGTATGACTGTTGATCAAATCGTTGAAGACGTTAAGAACGCCTAAAAATAAATATTTAAAAACAAACTAAAAATCTCTTCGGGTAATCCTGAAGAGATTTTTTTATGGCAAAATAAGTCGAGTACATTTCTAGATAATTCGGCATAATACAACATGTAAGGAGGAATAAAATTAGAACAAGAGGCTACATCGAAATGATGCCAATTAATGATTAATCTTTATTCACAAATTTTCTATAAGAAGCAGCCAAAGCATTTTTGACTTCACAATAAAGTGGGAACAAATTTTGATAAACAGCTGCTTCTTTTTGATTAGGAAAATACACTTTGTCTATTTGATCAAATTGTTTAATCTCACTTAGTTTTTCATTAAGACCTAACGCCTGTCTTGTCAAAAACATAGCAGCCAGCGTCCCACTCTGTTGCTCTTTCATGGTCACAATCGGCACGTTAAAAATATCAGCACAAAGCTGTCTTACAAAATCATTCTTTAAGAAGCCACCAGTTGCATTAATTGCGACTGGCTTTTTCGTATTTTTAATCAAACTAAAGGCCGCATCATACAGATTAAAAATAATACCTTCAATTACTGCTCGCGCCATTTCAGGCTTTTGATGCATGCGCGTTAAGCCAACAAATGAACCACACGCATTGGCATCCCAAATTGGAGCACGTTCTCCGCCTAAGTAAGGCAAAAAGATTAAGCCTCGGCTTCCTGCTGAAGCAGTTTGCGCAACATCCAAATAATCTTGCGGTGTCTCATCGGCATCAAACAAGGTCTGACGTGCCCAATTAAATACGATCCCGCCGTTATTTACTGGACCGCCCAATAGATAATGTTTTTTATCAACTGGATAACAAAAATAACTAGCCTTTTGATCGATCTTAGGTTGATCAACGATTGTTCTAACCGCGCCTGACGTACCTACGTTTAAAGCAAAATGATCACTATCAATTGCGTTAACCCCAATTGTAGATAAATAGCCATCACTGGCTCCTAAAACAATTTTAGTATCAGGATTTATCCCTAGTTTTTGCACATAATCCTCTTTAATAGGAGCAATAATTTCCGTCGGCTGTGCTATTTCAGGTAGCTGATCTCGCTTTACATTTAACAGATCCAACAATTCTTGATCCCAAGTTAGTGTTTCAAGATTGAGCATCCCTGTCCCAGCCGCCATCGTAGTATCGACGACTAGCTTACCTGTTAAACGAAAGATCAAATATTCCTTGATCCCAATCCATTTTTCAGCTTGGTTAAACAGCTCCTGCTTTTTATCTTTTAACCACAAAAGTTTATAAATTGGTGCCATCGGGTGCATTGGCATCCCTGTTTTTCGATAAATCTTTTGCGCCAAACCACTTCTTTTCGCATCCTGGACAATATTCTTCGCACAATTATCTGCCCACGTAATGCTATTAGTTAACAGGTCATTGTCTTTGCCTAAGCCAATCAAGCTATGCATCTGGCTAGACCAAGAGATAGCCGCAATTTCACCGTCTACCTTCTGCGCTAAAGCAAAAATAATTTCTTGAACTGCATCAAAAATCATCTTAGGATCTTCTTCAGCTTGTCCTATTTTAGTTTGAATTAATGGGTAACCCTTACTAGCCGAAAAAACAGCCTTACCCTTTTCATCATAAAGTACGCCTTTAGTTGCCGTTGTACCGACATCCATGCCAATAATATATTTCATTTTATTTCTGATAAAACTTCTTCCATTTCTTATAAGACTTATCTTGCCAAGATTTTGGCAAATCTTCCCAATCCCAGTGGCGGTCTTTTATCTTTTGTAGAAATAAACCTTCACTTCGAGCTAGTTCTTTAACTAATTTAAGATTCTTACCTCTTAAATTTAAGAAAATAGTTTCCCATTCATCCTTAATTTGAATAAAGAATTCTCGATGCTTTTTATCAACTAACTTAATAATTAAACTACCCTGCCATTTTAAAACGATATGCTTAATAATTTCTTCTAATTTATCAAAACCAATATTACGAATATTCTTACCTACATACTTACTATACTTTTTCGGATAAAATTCTGGTTCTAAATATACTTCTGCATAATTATATTCCATCATTGCAAAAGTTATCCTAGTAACACTCTCGGCAAAAGCAGGTAAATAAGACTTGTCACACCAATCTTGATAGCCATCATAGTAAGAATCCTCACGACCAATAGTTTTCGGTACAGTATCTAAATAATAATAAACTGTATTATCAGTCAGAAATTCAATAATGAGGTTCATTTCTTCAATTTCTTTTATTACTTGTTTGCGTTTCTTTTTCTTGCTTTTGCTCATAACTTTCCCTTTTCAATAATTTTTGAAAATTATAGCAAAAGATTATTTGAAGCACAAAAAAGACAGCTACCGGAGAGTAGCTGTCTTTGGTGGTCAAACATGCGTGACCACGGTGCGTAGAACATTGTTTTTAGTCGGATTTACTTCTTAAGATTTTCGTTAACGAAGGCTTCGATCTTATCGTCTGAGTCTTTCAAAAATGGAAGCATATCTTCTTCCGTCTTCATGGTATCTCTACCATTCTTTTCCATAAAGTAGTCCCAAAGGGCATCTCTAACTGGCATGTTTGAATCACTCCAGTCAAATACTTCCTTCATGTGACGGTCTAACAATGCAGTCTTAATAATTTCGTCTGCCATCTTAAATTACCTCCTAAAATATTCTACGTTTATTATTATACCGCACTTTCTTTTTATAGCATACTAAAAAAGCGCTTTGCGCATTTTTTGTAGGGCCCTTGATCTTGCTCTAATCAGTTGAATTGCCTCAATTTTCAAATGATCAATCACGTATTCCGCACTCATTTCACCAATAATCGTCATTAATGCGATTAATTCCAAACGCGATAAACTTTTGACGAATTCATTGTAGGTATCGTTGATTGGAATCGCTAATTCGCTCCGCCTTGGCTCCTGAATTCCCTGAATTTTGACACTTTCCCAGGAAATAGATTGATCATAAACCTGTCTTTTAAAAGCATTATTGTACCTAATCAAAGTTCGCGCATGATTCGACAATTTTGTTTTATACAAACTACCAAAATTACCTTTTTCACTGGAATAAACTAAGGCAGCTTCATAACAAATAATCATGGCCTCCTGTTCCCAATCATTGCGATCATAATGACCCAGGTAATACTTTTTTACAACTGAATTCACTAACGGTTTATATAATACAAATAATTTTTCTAAAGCCTCATCATCCCCGGCTTTAACTTTTTTAATTAACTTTCTCTCTTTTACTCTCATCTCTGTATCCTCTTTCAAAGTTCATTTTGAGGATACAGGTTGAGCTCTTAGCATGATAAGAGAACAAAAGTTTATACCGACAGATTGGTCATTTTGTACAAAAAAAGCCGACAAAATTCAACTTTTGTCGGTTTTTTCTTATTTTAATGGATGTCTACTGTTAAATGCTTGATAGAGCAAAACACCTGTTGCCACACTTGCATTCAATGACTGAACGTGACCAATCATTGGCAAAGTAATGGTTTGATCCATTTGTTTCTTAAGTAATGGAGCGATTCCTTTACCTTCGTTACCAATAACCAAAACTGTTTTACCATTGGCATTCCATTCACGGTAATCAACACCAGCCATGTCTGTACCAAAGATCCAGTAGCCGCGCTTCTTCAATTCCTTAGTTGTTTGGACCAAATTGTTTACACGAGCAACAGGAACATAATCGATCGCACCGGTTGAAGTCTTAGCTACAACCGAGGTCAAACCAGTGGCATGACGCTTAGGAATAATAATTCCGTCTACGCCTGTCGCATCTGCAGAACGTAAAATGGAACCTAGATTATGCGGATCTTCAATTGAATCAAGCATCAATAAAAATGGTTCTTTTCCTTCTTGGTCAAATTGATCAAGCAGTTGATCCAAATTGGCATACTCAAAACTAGAGATTGCCAAAACAAGCCCTTGGTGGTTGCCACCTTCAACTAAACGATCCAACTTATTCTTAGGAACGGTCTGAACCACCAATCTCTTTTTCTTAGTAATCGCATATACTTGATTAGCAAAGTCTTCTTGCACGCCATGTTGCAAAAACACCTTATTGATTTGATCAGAGTTATGCGTCTTCAAATAATCCAGTCCGGCATGGCGACCAAAAACAAAATCTTTATTCGAAGTCATAATCTTTTAGTCCGTCCTTTTCTACTGTATCAATGCACCATTTACTTAATTCTTGCACACGATCATCTTGATTTAACAAATTCAAGTAACCGATCATCGCCTCAAAACCAGTTGACAATTGATAAGTCTTAAGGCTAGTATGCTTAGCTTTAGTATGACTCTTGGCATTGCGACCGCGGCGAAATGCAGTTAATTCATCGTCTGTGAGCATTTCTTCATCCTGCATTTTAGTTACTAGTGCAGCTTGTGCTTTAGCAGAAACATAATGCGTTGCTTCACGTTGCAAAACTTGTGGTTTTACTATTCCGCCGCAAACTAAGTGGCGACGAATGATCACTTCATAGACCGCATCCCCCAAATAAGCCAAAGTTTGACCATTCAAAGTATCCGGATTTATATCTTCTTCAGTTAATTTTTTTATTTTAGTCACGAGTCCACCTTGTCCCTTGTGGGGTATCTTGAATCGTAATGCCCATTTCCTTTAATTGATCGCGCAATTTATCACTAGTTGCCCAATCCTTGTTAGCACGAGCTTCATCACGCTTTTTTACCAATTCTTCAATCTCATCATCATTTGAACCGGCATTTTGAGCACACAACTTTTCTGTATCAACGCCGAAGACTAACAACCAAGCTGCCAATTTCTTTTCAAAAAGTGTCAAAGTCTCTTTATCAGCCTTTTCACTGTTGGCATTGGCATTTACTGCTGGAAGCAAATCATAAATAGCAGTTAAGGCATTTTGCACATTAAAGTCATCGTCCATTGCAGTAACGAACTTTTGCTCAGTTTCTTCAATTGCCTTAGCCAAATCTGGTACTGCTTCACTAGCAGTATCATCTTCAAGACGGTAATTGATATTGGTTAAAGTATTCTTGAATCTATCTAAAATAGTAGCAGCTTGCTTTAAATTTTCTTCGGAGTAGTTAATTTGACGACGGTATTGCACGCTAGCCATGAAGAAACGCAATACTTGTGGATCAACTTCCTTTAAAATGTCATGCACAGTGACAAAGTTATGTAGTGACTTAGACATCTTTTCTTGATCCTTGCCCACGGTAACAAAACCGTTGTGAAGCCAGTAATTAACAAACTTCTTGCCAGTCTTTGCTTCACTTTGAGCAATTTCATTTTCATGGTGTGGAAATTCAAGGTCTTGACCACCACCGTGAATATCAATTGTGTCGCCCAAATATTTGGTACTCATCACTGAACATTCAATGTGCCAGCCTGGACGGCCCTTGCCCCAAGGTGAATCCCAAGCAATTTCATCAGGCTCTTTTTGAGCTTTCCAAAGAGCAAAATCAATTGGATCTTCCTTACGATTTTGTTCTTCATCGTTGATATGCTCTGAAGCACCTTCTTCAAGTTGTTCGATATTTTGATCACTAAGTTCGCCGTAGTGCTTAAACTTGCGTGCACGGTAGTAAACATCGCCATCTACTTCATAAGCATAGCCTTTATCAATTAAAGTTTTAACGAAATTGATAATATCTTTAATTTCATGAGTTGCACGAGGATGCAGTGTAGCAGGTTCAATATTTAAGGCAGTTGTGTCTTCCAAAAAAGCATTGATAAACTTTTCTGCAAGTTTAGGCACAGTCGTCCCTTCAGCGCGAGCTTCATTGATCATCTTGTCATCAACATCAGTAAAATTAGAAACGTATTTTACCTTATAGCCTTTATATTCAAAATATCGTCTGATCGTATCAAAAGCGATTGAACTACGAGCATTGCCGATATGAATATAGTTATACACGGTTGGTCCACAGACATACATGCTAATTTGTCCTGAAACCAGTGGTTTAAATTCTTCTTTTTTGCGCGTCAGTGTATTGTAGACTTTCAAAGCTAACACTCATCCCTTCTGTGAAAATAGCTAATTTTTATTTTAGCAGAAACAAAAAGAAGTTGCAGTCTTCTGCAGCTTCTTCTTTGCTTTATTCTCTTTTAATTAAAGATTGTTAGCACTCATTTGCTTCAAGGTTAAGTCAATGTGTTCTACAACACGTTCCTTACCCAAAAGTTCCATGGCTTCACCGATACCAGGGCCAACCATTGAACGAGTAGTAGCAATTCTGATTGGCATAAAGAGCTTTCTACCCTTAACGCCAGTTGCCTTACGAGTAGCTTGGATAGCATTCATGATTTGAACTGAAGTAAATCTTGGAATGAGGTCTAATTGCTTCTTGAATTCTTCAATTACGCCGCGACCATCATCGTTCTTAATTTCTTCAATTTCTTCGTCTGAAAGATCCTTAGCATCTTTAAAGAAGATCTTAGCCATGTCAACGATTTGCTTAGTGTATGACATTTGTACTGAGTAAATGTTAACCAATTGACGTACCCATTCCATCTTTTCTGGGGTTGGGTGTTCATCAATTAAGCCTGCTTCTTGCAAGTTGTTCAAAGCAAGGTCAAGCAAGGTATCACGGTCAGCCTTCTTGATGTATTGGTTGTTAATCCATTCAAGCTTCTTTTGGTCAAAGGCAGCAGGTGATTTAGACAAACGAGCTGGATCAAATTGCTTGATGAATTCACGCTTAGTGAAAATTTCGTTTTCACCCTTTGGTGACCAACCAAGAAGTGTAATGAAGTTGAACATAGCTTCTGGTAAATAACCAAGGTCACGATATTGTTCAATAAATTGAAGAACTGATTCGTCACGTTTAGAAAGCTTCTTACCAGTTTCTGAGTTAATGATCAAAGTCATGTGACCAAACTTAGGTGGCTTCCAGCCAAGTGCTTCATAAACTACTAATTGCTTAGGAGTGTTTGAAACGTGGTCATCACCACGAAGTACGTGGGTAATCTTCATCAAGTGGTCGTCAATTACAACGGCAAAGTTGTAAGTTGGCATACCGTCACGCTTTTGAATAACGAAGTCACCACCGATAGTGTCTGATTCGAATTCAAGGTGACCCTTAACGATATCATCCCATGAGTAGGTTTCCATTTCTGGAATGTGAATACGTACAACTGGCTTAAGACCCTTTGCCTTAGCTTCGTCTTGAGCTTGCTTAATTTCGTCAGCAGTCATACCTTCGTATTCGTAAGTGTAGTGAGGAGCAACACCCATAGCACGTTGTTCTTCACGTTGAGCTTCAAGTTCTTCCTCAGTCTTGTATGAGTAGTATGCCTTGCCTTCGTCGATCAATTGATCAATATACTTTTGGTAAATTTCTTTTCTTTCTGATTGACGGTATGGACCGTAGTCTCCACCCTTGTCAGGACCTTCATCCCAGTCAATGCCTAGCCAGTGAAGGTTTTCCATTTGAGACTTAGAACCGCCCTTAACGTTACGTTTTTGGTCGGTATCTTCAATTCTCAATACCATAGTACCCTTGTTGTGACGGGCGAATAAATAGTTAAAAAGTGCAGTACGTGCGTTACCAATGTGCAAGTGACCAGTTGGACTTGGTGCATATCTTACACGGATTTTTTCTTTAGCCAAAATTCATGCCTCTTTCAAAAATAGTAGATTCAAACAATCTTAGTTTACTCGTTATATAGGAAGAATTCAATTAGTGCTAATCAAAAACTAATTTTAATGCTTGTGGAATACTGGAAACTGGAATTACTTCGATGCCATAATCCTGAAGACCAGCATACATGTTGTGCCGCGGTACAAAGATTCGTTTAAAGCCAACTTTAGCGGCTTCTTTTACCCTAGCATCGATCTTGTCTACGCGGCGAACTTCACCGGTTAAACCAACTTCACCTACAAAGCAGTCCGTTGGTGAAATTTCTTTATCTGTGTAACTAGATGACACAGCCATAACAATAGCTAAATCAATTGCCGGTTCATTCAGTTTAATCCCGCCAGTTGCAGTTAAATAAACATCTTGATTTTGCAACATTAAATTGCCACGCTTTTCAAGAACGGCAAGTAAAAGAGCTGCTCGATTGTAATCAAGGCCTGAAGTTGTTCGCTTCGCATAGCCAAATGCCGTTGGGGTTACCAAAGCTTGGATTTCAGCTAAAAGTGGACGGGTTCCTTCAAGCGAAACAACGACAGCTGAACCAGTCGAGTTAGGCAATCTTTGATCAAGAAAAATAGATGATGGATTAGTAACTTCTTTTAGCCCTTCATTGACCATCTCAAACATGCCAATTTCGTTAGCAGCACCAAAACGGTTTTTAACAGAGTGCAGAATACGGTAAGAGTGGTGTTCATCCCCCTCAAAATAAAGTACCGTATCCACCATGTGTTCCATAATCTTAGGACCAGCAATGGCCCCTTCTTTAGTCACGTGACCGATAACAAAAATCGTGATCGCATTCATTTTAGCGATCTTCATGAGCTCACTGGTTACTTCCCTAACCTGTGAAGCTGAACCGGTCATCGAGTCCAAACTAGGTTCATTCATCGTTTGAATGGAATCGATCACCACAAAGTCAGGTTTAACATCATTAATCTGTTCACGAATATCATGCATGTCAGTTTCGGGATATAACAGCATGTTGCTTTGCCCTACGCCAAGTCGATCGGCTCTTAACTTGATCTGATTAGCTGATTCTTCCCCTGAAACATATAGTACTTTATATTTTTCAGATAAATCGCTCATGATCTGCAGCATCAATGTAGATTTACCAATTCCGGGATCCCCGCCAATTAAGACAAGCGATCCTGGCACGATACCGCCACCTAAAACACGATTTAATTCTTCAGATTTGGTAGGAATTCTTTCTTCTTTTTCTGCCTTAATTTTGTCTAACTTAACCGGTTCATTGACACCGGTCTTTTGAATTAAACGACTAGCTGTAGCCTTAGTAGAACGCTTTTGTACTTCTTCAGTCTCTTTTTCAAACTGATTCCAAGCACCACAATTAGGGCATCTACCCAAGTAACTCGCAGAAATATAGCCACAGGAGCGACATTTATATTGTGTTTTTACTCTTGCCATTAATCATCCTTCTTTTCATTAGTAGAACCAAAACCACTAATTCTTTGTCTACTGATTGGATCATCGTCGTCAGTTTTAAGATATTTGATAAAAATTCCTTGTGCAATGCGGTCACCCTTGTGAATATGTAAAGGACGCACGCCATAATTAAGCATTTGCACAAAAATCTCACCTTCATTATTAGGATTATTGTAATAATCCGCGTCGATTACGCCTACGCCATTAGGCAATGAAAGATTACGCTTAAAAGTATTGGATGAGCGGTTGGCCAAAATCAGTACTTCATCTTCAGGCATATAAGCTTTAAGGCCTGTAGGAACCAAAATTGGCTTTAATAATTGTTCTGCCATTTCATAATCACGTTCATAAAGTTGGTGACCATTTCTAATCAATCTAAAAATTCTGACAAAGTTAAGACGCCAGATGCTAGGAATAGTGATGTCTTCAGCCGCTTCAAGATCGTAGCCGGCACTAGCCAAGGTTTGTCTTCTAGGCAAATTGATTCCTTTATCTTGATACTTTTTTACTACTTCAAATCCACGTGTCTTCATTGTTAACTCCATTTACTACTTTTATTTTGACAGTTATCTATTTTACAATGTTTTGAGTAAACAAAAAATAATTAACTCTCTATTATTTATTACGCAAAAAAAGAACGATTTTTTCTTAGAAAAGGTAAAAAATGTCTGAAAATACTGAAACTAAAAAATATTTTACGCTCTCTAACAGTAATGATGGGCAAACAACATCAAGAACTGACTTAGATTTAATTAAGCGTAAGGATGCTACTGTTTGGGTGATGAATCACATTTTTCTTAATCCTGATGAACATGATCCACACGAAATAAGTTTGTTGATGAAGCAAGTGCTTGCATATGTGCAAGAATCAGGCAAAAAAGTTTGGCCACTCGATCCAATTGCCATTAAATACTTTGAAAAGCATCCCGAATTAAATGATATTTGGTATCACCATCCATTTACAAAATAGACGCCTTTCTTTTTATAGGCTAAAATATAATTAGATTTCCATAAAAAGGGAGGAAAAATTAATGGCAAAAGAAATTTCTAATGATACAATCGAAAAATTTAAGAACGATTTAACCAATCATCCTGCATACAAAGTAGCTAGCCGTGCAGCTCAAGAAAACGGCATTTTTAAGGCAAGTCAAGACTTACAAACTAAAATCGACCTTGACCCAACCTTCTCAATTGAAATCGACACTGGTAAGCCAGCTGACCAAAAGCAATCAGGTCGTTGCTGGATGTTCTCAGCTTTGAATACCATGCGTCACCCACTTCAAAAGAAGTTTAAGTTAAAGGACTTCGAATTATCTCAAAACTACACTAACTTCTGGGACAAATTTGAAAAGTCAAACTGGTTCTTTGAAAATGTAATTGCAACTGCAGACAAGCCACTTGGCGATCGTAAAGTTTCATTCTTGTTTACTACTCCACAACAAGATGGTGGTCAATGGGACATGCTTTGCGGCATCATCGAAAAATACGGTATCGTACCAAAGAGCGTTTACCCAGAAACTGCTAACTCAAACAACTCTAGCGCATTAAACGATACTTTGAACACCTTGCTTCGTAAAGATGGTCTTGAATTGCGAAAGTTAGTTAACGATGGCAAGTCAGAAGATGAAGTTCAAGCTCGCAAGGAAGAAATGTTAAACGATGTCTTCCGCGTACTTTCAATCTCACTTGGTGTTCCACCTACAAAGTTCAACTTTGAATACAGAGATGACGACAAGAATTACCGCATTGATAAGGATATTACTCCAAAGGAATTCTTCGACAAGTACGTTGGCATGGACCTTGAAAACCACATTTCAACTATTAACGCTCCAACTAGCGATAAGCCTTTCCACAAGGTATTCTCAGTTGAATACTTAGGTAACGTTGAAGGCGGCCGTCAAGTTCGTCACTTGAACCTTAAAGTTGATGAAATGAAGGACTTAATCATCGAGCAATTAAAGAGCGGTGAAGTTGTTTGGTTCGGTTCAAACGTTGTTAAGGATTCAGAAAGAAGAGCAGGTCTTCTTGACACTGATCTTTACCGTCGTGACGAATTATTCGACACTGACTTCTCAATGTCTAAGGCTGAAAAGCTTGATTCTGGTGAAAGCATGATGGATCACGCCATGGTTATTACTGGTGTTGACATTGTTGATGGCAAGCCAACTAAGTGGAAGATCGAAAACTCATGGGGTGAAAAGCCAGGCTTTAAGGGTTACTTCGTCATGAGCGACAAGTGGTTCGATTCATTCGTTTACCAAGCCGTTATCAACAAGAAGTTCTTGCCAGATGACCTCAAGAAAGCCTACGATGAAGGCAAGAAGAACCCTATTCAATTGTTGCCATGGGACCCAATGGGTGCTTTAGCATTTGAATATTAATTCAATAATTTTATATAAAGAAAAGAGCTACGTTTTTAAAGCGTAACTCTTTTTTTCGTGTTCTTTTACCAAATATGAAGCAAACGAGTTGCATCAAGTTTGCTTAAATTGAATTGATGCACATGTTGCTTAGGATTTTCTGGAAATTCCTTAATAAAATCAGCAACATTATACAATCCAGTTGAATATGTCCATACACCCTTCACTTTTCTAATTGGGTCAAGCATTTCATTTCTAATTGGATATGCCGAGATCAAGAAATGCTTGTGGTGAAACTTAAAGACAAAATATGGCAACTTGAATTGCTTTACCGCTTCATCCTCAGTCTTAGCAATTGAAACCACATTGCGGTAAGTTCCATACTTCTCAGTAAACTTTTCATTAAATGAGAAGTAGAAGTTCGAGATATGCACATGTGGAAAATCTTCTTCACTTACCTTATCTGGAACGGCAATCACGTGTGAATAACGATCAAGATTGCTTTCCTTTTGTGATAGTGCATGATCCATTTGTGTTGGGATAATCTTATGTGCCCAACTTGGAACTTCTGGATGTGCTTCATATGAACGATACATTTGCTTAACAACTTCTGGCTTTACCCAATCGTAATGCATTCTGGTTTGATTACGCTTAAGTAAGTTTTCCAACGTGTTGTGCTGCATTAAATCAACTACGAAACATTCATAGTGATACTTGTCTACCCATGGCTTGAAATGCTCAATTGCGCTAGGAACAATATGCGTTCCATCAACAATTACAGTTTCCCCATGTTCCATCTTGTGTTCTACAAGGTGATCCACCATTTGCTCAGTACGCACAGTTACGTGCCGCGGAATCACTTGGTGTAATACATCCGCATCCTCTTGATAATAAACTGTTAAATCCGCCAATAATAACCGAATTTGATCACGACTGATCGCATAAGGCGTTAAGTGATGACGGGCAATAAAAGAAGACTTACCGGAGCCAGGTGCACCTCGCAATAAAAATAATTTACGCATGCAAAATACTCCAAACTAATATACTAGAAATCATATTAAATTCTACCATAATTGTAGGTAAATCCCTCTTTAGAGCATTAAAAAAATGCAGGTTCTCTGCATTTTTAATGTAAAATCTTTTTATCAACAATATTTAACTGATCATCCATCGTATAAACAATTGGTTCTGCATTAGGTACTTCAAGGTTAACAATGTCATGATCATTAATGTTTTCAAGCTTTTTGATCAAAGCACGAAGACTTGAACCATGAGCTACGATTAATTGGTCTTCACCATTTAACAATCTCGAAGCAATATGATCATAGTAATATGGCATCAAACGTTTTTGGGTTTGATGTAAACTTTCTGCTCGTGGCATCAAATGTTGATCGCATAATTTATAGCGACGATCAATCATTGGCGAACCTTGAGCAGGTGGAACGGAATCAAAACCTCTACGCCAGAGTAAAACTTGTTCTACACCGAATACTTTACGCGAGATATCCTTGTTAAGGCCACGTAGAGCCCCGTAGTGACGTTCATTTAGTCGCCACGTCTTAGTGATCGGGAGCCATAACAAATTACATGTATCGGCGACAATATTGGCTGTCGTAATAGCACGCGACAAGACTGAAGTATGGATATGCGTTGGAGCAAAGTCTGAGATAGTATTAATTAATTCGCCTGCCTGCTTAGCCTGCTCCTCACCCTTGTGAGTCAATGGAACATCGTTCCATCCAGTATAAACATTTGCGGCATTGGCAACACTTTCGCCATGTCGAACTAATACTAATTTAGCCATTCTATTATCCTTTATTAATCAAACATCTAATAATCATTACGATTCCACCGATGGTGAAAATCACGCCCAAAATCATAAAAGCCCTAATGCCGCCTTTATTATTAGGCTGCTTGCGTCGATTAAAGGCATATGACATATCGTATATGCCCATAACTAAAACGATTATCGCTGTAAAAATATTGACTGAAAACATTTATCCACCTAATTTTCGTTATTACCGCGGCCTGAAACGATCATCTTATCATTACGGCCACGTTCACATTCTGCTTGTAAAGTAATGTGATTGATGCACAATTCTTCTTTTAGCTTTTTACCAATCTTTTGATAAAGCTGTTCCAGTTCGCCAGCTTGCAGATTACGATCGACGTTAATGTGAGCGTCCATCATAATAAAATCATCACTATAGCGCCAAACATGGACATGGTGAACATTCTTTACTTCAGGGAATGACAACATAATCTCGTTAACTTTAGTCAAATCGATATTAGGATTTGATTCCATTAACACATTGGCTGCCTTCATTGTGATTTCATATGCTTCATGCAAAACAAAGAGTGAAACCAAAATAGTCAAAACTGGGTCAAGCCAAGTCACATTCCAGAAGTAAATAAAAATCGCACCAATTACGACCGCTACACTTGATAATGCATCGCTAAGCATATGAATAAAGGTTGAGCGCACATTCAAATTACCCTTAGAATCTCTGTGCATAGCAAACATTGAGATCAAGTTAGTCACAAGACCAATGATTGAGACAACCAGCATAATTCCGCCATGAATATGTTCTGGCTCCCAGAAGCGTTGAATTGCTTCTACGAATAAAACTACACTGATTACGATCAGAATAACGCCATTCGTAAAGGCGGCTAACGTCTCCGCCCGCTCATAACCGAAAGTCTTGTGTTGATTACGACTACGTCTACTAATCAGGTGAGCAACAAAAGATAAAATAATCGCACCTACATCACTTAAATTGTGGACAGCATCTGAAAGCAAAGCTAGCGATCCTGAAAAAATACCACCTAAGAATTCGGCAATAGTAATAACAACATTTAACAGCGTAACAAATACATAGCGCTTAGTTGTATGATCTTTATTCATTTAAATTTTCCTCTCGCTATCAGTGTACCAAAAAAGGCCCTACTTATGCAGTAGGACTTTCTTATAATTTTTCTGCATCAACATTGTAGTCAACAATTTCAAATTGACCATCGTCATGCAAAATTCCTCTAGTAACGCTGCCGTTATTTGGAAAAATGATGTCATGCTTACCATCACTTCTATTCCAATACTTAATCGACAAGGTTTTAATAAAATCGCCGTGTGTAACTAGCAGAACTCTCTTTTCATTTTTGGTAAGATCACCTAATACTTGGATCCCACGGACCATTCTCTTATCGAGCTCTTCCGTATTCTCTGCTAAGTGACGTGGATCGGCCTTCTTAATAGCCTCACGGAAATCATGCAGGCCCACTTGATTGATAATCTTAGTGACATCGTCTTCATGACCGATTCCGGCTGCCATCGCCACTTGATCCCAGGTTTGGTTAATATCATCACCTTCGAAAGTTCCAAAGAAAACTTCACGAAATTCCGGCAACTTTTTAATTTTACCAATATCCGAGACCAAATTAGCGTCTTTCATTAAGTGAACGGTGTCAATTGCTCTTTTCAAATCTGATGAGTACATGTTGTCAAAGTGAACTTGGCTTAATGCATCTGCAGTTCTCTTTAAATCGTTAATTCCCTTCACAGTTAGTGGAGAATCACACCAGCCTTGAACTTTGTTCAGCTGGTTAAACATAGTCTCACCGTGGCGAACTAAATAAACTTCTGTTGCCATCTATTAACCCCTCCCTTTGTATTAATAAATATTGTATCAAACTTAGCGTAGATATGCTGTATAAAAGAAGTAGGCTGATTGAACGAATGCCAAAGTTGCAATAAAAATTCTAACCAGCTTTTCAGGAACACGTCTTAAAATAGCTGGCCCAATATAACCACCAATGAACATTCCGATTGCTAGCGGAATTGCTTGAAGCCAATAAATGTGAGAAGTAAACATAAAGATTATTAAAGCAACTAAGTTAGCAAAGCCACTAATCACATTTTTAATTGCATTAATTACGATAAACTTCTCATTGGTAATGTAGGTTAAAATTACCAATACGATAACACCACCGGCGGCACCGAAATAACCAGTGTAAGCACCCATGATTAAAAGCGTGCCTAAGTAAACAATTCTTAACCAAGTAGGCTGCTTTTCCGTATTTAATGTATTATGCTTTCCCGAAACAAGAATCATAATTCCAGAAAATGCGATGAAGAACGGTAAAAATCGTGAAAAACCATGTTTCCTTCCAATGTCCCTTTAATTCCTTGGTTGAAGAAATGGTTGAGCCAATAATAAGAAAATAGCTGTCCAGATTGTCATTCTTAAATCCTTTCTAAAAATTATCGAGTTCATTATAATTCTTATAGAGATTAACGCAAAAAGAAGGTACTATATGTCAACATTTGAAACATTAATTTTCATCCCTGAGGGTAGTCTTTTAAATCAAAAACTAGCCGAAAAGACTGCTTTGCGCCAAGCCTTAAAGCATTTTGGCCTCGATTGGGGACCAGCCGAACGCTTAAGGTACACTAGTCTGCAAAAACAATTTAAAACTTTATCTGATGACGAGCAAATCGATTTATCTTTAACCACTTTTTTGGATAAGGATATTAAGGAAACACGCCCTGTTTTTGATAGCTTGATGAAAGAACAAACTAGATTAGTTAAAGGGACGCCCGATTTTCTAGATCAACTTAGTTCTTTTCGCTTAATTTTACTTGCTAAAGAAACTAAAGCAGAAATTGAACCGCGCCTGGCACCATCCGAATTACTCAGTTCGTTTGATTATACTTATTTTGCAGACGATTTTGACGAAAAATTACCTAGCAAAAATATTTTCTTCAAAATTCTCAAAGATCATCCCGAAATTGATCCCGACACAGTTTTAGTAATTGGCACCAATACAGATGAAGAAATTCAGGGTGCAGAAAATGCCAATTTGAAGTCATTGTGGCTTGCACCAAAGAAGGACAAAATTCCTATTTCACCACACCCTACTTTGCATTTAAGTAAATTAAGAGACCTCTCATTTTATTTAGACATTAATTAACTAGTATAATTAATGTAATGAAGAAAGGAAGGTTATATAATGACAAAAGTTGCTGTAATCTTTGCAGATGGCTGTGAAGAAGTCGAAGGTTTAAGCGTAGTTGATGTACTTCGTCGTTTGAACGTGCAATGTGACATGGTTGGTTTAACTAGCAAAAAAGTTGATGGCGACCACCACATTGAAATTACTTGTGACAAAGTTGTTGACGATAGTTTACTTGATTACGATTTAGTCGCATTCCCAGGTGGAATGACTGGTTCCGCAAACTTACGTGATAATGAGACGTTGCGTGATTTAATGGTTAAGCGTCACGAAGAAGGCAAATGGGATGCCGCAATGTGTGCTGCTCCTCGTGCCCTCGCACGTTATGGCGTGTTAGATGACGTTGACTTTACCTGCTACCCAGGTATTGAACAAGAATGCTTGAAAGATCAACCAAATGCCCATTTTTCAGAAAAAATCACTGTTACTGACGATAAACACAAGATCGTAACTAGCCGTGGTCCTGCTACTGCTTGGTCATTCGCTTACGCAATCGCTGAAGCTCTTGGCGTTGATACCAAGGACTTGAAGAAAGGCATGCTTTACGACTACTTAGCTGATAATATTCAAGACAGTTTATAATTCTAATCAAAAAGACCAAGTTCACATGAATTTGGTCTTTTTTTATTTCTCAAGCAATTGCATCCGAGCATTGAAGTAGTTTCTATAAGCTAAATAACCGGCAATCACTGCTCCAAGTCCCGTAGCGGATAGCAACATGAACGTAACCATAATCTGATATTTGATCGCATACACAGGATCGACTCCGGCAAAAATCAATCCTGACATCATTCCTGGTAAGTTAACCAAACCAACGGTTTTAGCTGAATCAATTGTTGGCTGCATCGCAGTCTTGATGCTTCTGCGTAAAATTGGCATGCTGGAATCCTTAATGTCGGCCCCTAAAGCCAATTTCTCTAAAACTTGTTGTCGTTGATCATGGAAGCTTTCATTCAAAGTCTTATAGCACAATCCAATCGCGACCATTTCATTTCCGGCAATCATCCCCGTAATTGGAATAATTTGCATTGGCACTAATTTGATCGTCTTCGAAAGCATTAAGACGCCTAGTGTAATATAAGTTCCAACCAACAATGCCACAAACGATTGCCATAACTTTCTATCTGGATTAGGATCTCGTTTATTGGCATTCCATGAAGCATTAAAAATTATCAACAGGGTAATCACAATCGTGAGCCAAGTATTGTTAATCTTAAAGATATATTTCAGGATATATCCCACGATTGTTAATTGAATAATCGCACGAGCAACACTATAAAAGACATCTTTGGTTAAGCCCAGATGCTCTTTCATAGAAATTCCCACAGAGACCATAACTAACGCAAACGACAGAAACAACGATAAATTGCTAACAGCTAAATCTTTCATTTTACTAATTTCCCTTCTGCCACTCTAATGATTTGACCGGCCTGATGAATTTCATCGTTATCGTGGGTAACTTGAATAATCGTCGTATTATCCTGATGTACATTTTGGATTAAATGATGTACGATTTCTTTGCTATTATTGTCCAAACCAGTGGTAATTTCATCTAATAAAAGCACTTCCGGCTTAAATAATAGATTACGAATTAAGGCTACTCTTTGCTTCTCACCACCTGATAATTCAGTAATATTTTTATTCAAAAAATCTGGTTTTAAATCAACAGACTTTAATGCTTGTTCCATTTTATCTTGGTCAGGTTGCTGTTTTCTGATTTTAAATGGAAACTCTAAATTTTCTTTAACAGTTTCTCCAAAGAGACTTGGCTGTTGAAAACAATATGATACCTGACGCCGATAAATTGTTGGTGAATACGTATTAATATTTTCATCTTTAAAATCAATTTCTCCAGAAGTTGGCGAAATCAAATTAGCTAAAAGTTTTAATAAAGTACTTTTTCCTCCACCGGAAGGACCAATAATCGTTAAAAATGTCCCTTTATCAATATCTAGTGAAAAATCCGAGATAATATTCTTATCTTTTACGCGGTAACTAACTTTTTTTAGTGACAGAATCATTTTGTACCTACTTTGAATAATCAGAACTGTTAGTTTAATTTTACATCTTTCTAACTTGGTGATTTTTCTCTTTAATAAAACTTAGAAATAATTTTGGGCACAAAAAAAGCATTCCAATAAGGGATGCTTTTTTGATATATAAACGTAAAATCCACAGATTAACGCTTTGAGAATTGAGAAGCTTTACGGGCTTTCTTCAAACCTGGCTTCTTTCTTTCCTTCATTCTTGGGTCACGGGTTAAGAAACCTGCCTTCTTAAGTGGACCACGGAAGTCTGGGTCAACTTCAAGAAGAGCACGTGCAACACCGAGACGGATAGCTCCAGCTTGGCCTGAGAAACCACCACCGTTAACATTAACGTGGACGTCGTATTGACCGTCAGTTTCAGTTAATGTTAAAGGTTGCTTCAAATCTTTAACCAAGTTAGGAAATGGAATGTATTGATCAACATCTTTACCGTTAACAGTGATCTTACCGTTACCTGGTACTAAACGAACACGCGCAACTGAATCCTTGCGGCGACCAGTACCTATGTATGCAGCTTGTTGTGCCATTATTTAACCTCCTAGATTAACTTGTTAATATCTAACTTTTCAGGCTTTTGTGCTTCATGCTTGTGATCTTCACCAGCATAAACGTGCATCTTCATGAATTCTTGGTGACCAAGAGTATTCTTTGGAAGCATGCCCTTAACTGAGATTTCAACCATCTTTACTGGGTTATTAGCAAGCAACTCGCCGTATGAAGTAGCTTTTAAGCCACCGCGCCATTCTGAGTGGTGGTAGTAAATCTTGTCAGAAGCCTTTTTACCAGTCAACTTAATCTTTGATGCGTTGATAATAATAACATTATCACCGGTATCAACATTAGGTGTGTATTGAGGCTTGTTCTTACCTCTCAAAATAGTGGCTACAGCTGCAGAAAGACGACCAAGAGATACGTCAGTTGCATCAATAATGTACCACTTACGTTCGATTTCACTAGATTTTGCTAATGGTGTAGTACGCAATTTAAATTCCTCCGTTTATTTGCAGTTTGAAAACAATAAGTTTCCGGGGCCTATCGTGGACAAACATACTATATTAGAGTACGTCCTTTTTTGAAAAAAGTCAATTATAAATGCCAGTCTTAAAGAATTTATTCTTGCATTTTTAGAGAAATAAAAAATCATATTTCAGTAAAAATACCAAAATATGATAATTCTTTATTTTGCCAGTCTAGCAAGCTTTTTCGTCTTATATGCATAAGCAGCAGTATAAGGACCAGCGCCAGTAGCAATACGTAATGCTTTTACCTTCTTGCCCTTAACTTTACGCGTAACAGGAATATAGTAGACTCCGTCTCCTGCTAAACTAACCCAATTATTGACATTGAAGCCTTTTTTATAATTGTAGCCAGCATAAATATTCTTAGTTTTCTCAATAAATTGATTACGTTTCTTCTCAGAAGCATTATAGACATGTTTCTCAAAATACTTTTGTGAAGGAACATATAGTTTATCTTTATCAACAGCATGGGCCGTAATTTTAACAGTATAAATCTTTTGGGTTCCCTTGCTATCACGATCAAGATAATACCAATTACCGCGCGTTGCTACAGGCGTGCTATAGGGATGCAAAATTCCGTAGGCAGCTTCTACCTTTTGTGGTTTTAAACCTAATTGAAGAAGTCCTAAGAACACAAAGAATACAACCGAAAATAAGTAAACAAGTCTCTTTTTCATTTTACTTACCTCCTGAAAAAGCACTTACATTTATTCTAATCATATCATTAATCCTTGGTCTTGACGATATTTTTGTGGAATTTCGTCATAAAATACATGATACAAATATAAGCCGCTTGCTTGTGCCGTCTGACGAACTTCTTGTCTATCTTTGGCTAAAATCACTCGTTTTAAATCATGAACTGGTCGACGATCATTGCCTATCTCTAGCAATGCAGCAACCATAATTCGGACCATATTATACAGAAAGCCTGAGCCAATGAAATCGAATATTATTTCATTTTCTTCTTCGTTTTTCCTGATATTGACATAATAAATAGTTCGAACCTTATCTTCTATTTGACCACCACTGGCTGCAAAACTAGTAAAGTCATGTGTCCCAAGTAAATCTTTAGCTGCCTCTTGCATCTTTTTAATATCAAGGTGGTATTGAAAATGACCTGTATAAAATCGTTTAAATGGGTTCACAAAGTGGTCTAAACTAACGCGATATCGATACCATTTTCCCTTAATTGAATATCTGGCGTGGAAATTTTCGTCCACTATTTGACAATCTGTAAAAACAATATCAGTTGGCATCATTGAATTTAAAGCTAAAATCATTCTGTTGGCTGGAATCGTCTTTCCAGGATAGTCGAAGTGAATCACTTGCCCCACAGCATGTACTCCAGCATCTGTTCTACCAGATCCTTGAACAATAACTCGCTTACCCTTAGTCATCTTCTTAAGAGCATCTTCGATTGTTCCTTGGACCGTTCGCTGATCTGGCTGAAGTTGAAAGCCATGAAACAAATGACCATCATACGACATTGTCATTTTATATCTAGTTAACATAATTAGTGATTCCTAAAAATTAATAGTAACAATACTAATGCGATGAAATAGAATAATGAAATCAAATCATATTTTGACCAATTCAAAACTCTATATTTGGTTCGACCACTACTGCCACGATAGCCACGTGATTCCATAGCAGTCGATAAATCAATTGCGGTTTCTAGAGAGTGAATAAACAATGGCACCAATATTGGCGTAATTGCTTTTGCTCTTTTTACTAGACCACCATCATTGAAATCAGCCCCACGTGATCTTTGAGCATTCATTATCTTCAAAGTTTCATCAAACAATGTTGGGACAAAACGAAGAGCAATTGAAATTACTAGCGCAATTTTATC
The DNA here is from genome assembly GCF_001006945.1 of Lactobacillus sp. OTU4228. Classification (NCBI taxonomy): domain Bacteria; kingdom Bacillati; phylum Bacillota; class Bacilli; order Lactobacillales; family Lactobacillaceae; genus Lactobacillus; species Lactobacillus sp. OTU4228. The sequence goes on along the minus strand of NZ_CDLD01000004.1, from coordinate 102,268 downwards.
CACTGGCACTTTAAATATTTTTAATGGTTTTAGTAACCACTCCATCGCATCGGCGATTTCAAGTGGCATCGTAGTAACCGTCATGACCGTTGAGATCAAAATGATCAAAGTGAATCTAATAAAAATATAGGCCGCATTAACTAACCCGTAACTAGAGATAGTAAAAATCCACCATTGCCAGTATGTTTTCCCACCGGTCATAAAGAATAATTGCAATAAAGACGTGAAAAAGATTAACCCAATTAACGGTTTAACCCCATCCCAGAACACTCTTACTTTTAACCTTGTTGCGAAAATCGCTGCTAAACAAAATACTGTGATAATAGCGTAAGTTATGGGATTATTTGCCAAAAAAATCACGAAAATAAATAGTATTGTAATCAATAATTTACCACGTGGATCCATTTTATAGACAAGAGAATTTCCCGGGATATATCGCCCAACAATTATTTTACTCATCAAACTCTCCCTTCAAATTCTCCTTGATTCCATCTACAAGTTGATCAAGCGTTAACGGATTCTGTGCAAAATTATAATTTGCTAATTCTGAAGCAAAACGACTAGGGGTTGGTTCCATTAGATAATGCTTTTCCAGCCAATTTTTATCTTTGAAAATATTCTCCGGTTTATCGTGTTTAATTAGCTGTCCATGTTCCATCACTAATACATCATCTGCAAATTCAGCAACATCATCCATATTATGCGTAACTAAAATTACAGTATGGCCAGCCTTTTGATAGTTCAAAAACAACTTCATCATTTCTTTACGAGACCGTGGATCAAGACCGGCAGCAGGCTCATCCAAGCACAGTACTTGAGGTTCATTTACCATTACCCCAGCAATAGCTACTCGTCTCATTTGCCCGCCTGAAAGCTCAAACGGAGATTTAGTTGCTATCTCTTCAGGCAGTCCTACTTTGCTCAGCCATTCAAAGGCTTTGGTTTTTGCTTCTTTTTCTGTCGCACCAAAATTCTTAGGTCCAAATTCAATATCTTCTAACACAGTATTCTCAAATAATTGTGCTTCAGGAAATTGAAAAACTAGACTAACTCGTTTACGCAATTCTTTTAAATTTTTATTACTTGTTTGAGGAGTGATATGATATCCGGCAATATCTATTGAACCTTTGCTTGGCTTCAGCAACGCATTAAAATGCTGCATAAGCGTAGATTTACCACTACCAGTATGTCCAATCAAAGCAATAAATTTATTGTCAGCTAATTCGAAAGAAACGTTATCTAGCCCCCTTTTTTCCATTGTTGTTCCTGGAGAATAAATATAATCTACTTTTTCGAATTTAATTGACATAAGTACTGTTTCAACTCATCTTTCGTTTGTACATCTTTTGGTATTGTAATGCCTAATTGATTTAATTTATATATCAATTTATCTACAAAAGGAATATCTAATCCTATTTGCCGCGGCATCTCTGTTTGACTGAAAATTTCTGTTGGCGATGCTTGTGCCAATATTTTTCCGTCATTTAGCACAATGACATTATCTGCCATATCAGCTTCATCGATATCATGCGTAATAGAGAGAATGGTTAAATTTTTTTCTGACATTAAGCGTTTAATTATCTTTAATATTTGATCTCTACCGCTTGGGTCTAGCATTGACGTCGATTCATCCAAGATAATAATCTCTGGTTCAACAGCAAGAATACCTGCAATAGCTACTCTTTGCTTTTGACCACCAGATAAATTGGCAGGTTCAGCATCAATATAATCCAGCATTCCCACATCAGATAATACCTTTTTAACGGTCTGTACCATCTGGTCCCTAGGAACACCACGATTTTCTAATCCAAATGCTACATCGTCACCAACTGTAGCTCCAACAAATTGATTATCTGGATTTTGAAAAACTATACCAACTTTTTCTCTAATATCCCAAACATTTTCTGAATTTAGATTCATTCCGGAAACAGTAATTACACTGCCAGAATCCTTATCAGGTAAAAGTAAACCATTAATCAACTTGGAAATTGTGGATTTACCACTCCCATTATGGCCTATTAAAGCTGTCCATGAACCTTTTTTTACTTTAAAATTAATTTTCTTAAGGACAGGTGCTTTAGATTCTGGATATGTAAATGTCACATCTTTAAAATCAATAGCATTGCTAATTGTCATATTTCACTCTCCCTTCCAACTCACTTAATAGTAATTGTAACAGAAAAAAGGGTAAAAAAAATCACCCATGAAGAGGGATGATTTTCATCATCTAAGCTAGACTAAGCTTGCGCCATCATCTTTACGCTTATTCTCGCTTTCATGGATAATTCTTAATACGTATTAAGTTTTTGACTATTCTAGACTAATTCAAGAATAACCATTGGAGCAGCGTCACCTTTACGAGGAACTGCTAACTTCAAAATTCTAGTGTAACCACCATTACGGTCTTTGTAACGAGGTGCTACATCGCTGAAAAGCTTTTGCAATGCTGACTTAACAACTACAGTATCCTTTTCTTCGTGGATATCTGCAACTTCGTCACGTACAAATGCTGCAGCCTTTCTTCTTGAAGCTAAATCGCCGCGCTTACCTAAAGTGATCATCTTTTCGGCAGTCTTGCGAACTTCTTTAGCACGAGTTTCAGTAGTAACAATGCGTTCGTTCATGATTAATTGAGTAGTCATTTCTCTTAGCATTGCTTTTCTGTGAGCACTATCGCGACCTAATTTACGGTATGCCATGGGTTTGCCTCCTTTATTGCCTACTTTTAGTCTTCTTGACGAAGTGAAAGACCTAAGTCGGCTAATTTATTCTTAACTTCTTCCAATGATTTACGTCCTAAGTTACGTACACGCATCATATCTGATTCTGTCTTATCAGTTAACTCTTGAAGAGTGTTAATGCCGGCACGTTTCAGGCAGTTGTATGAACGAACAGAAAGGTCAAGCTCTTCAATTGTCATTTCAAGCTTCTTTTCCTTCTTATCGTCTTCCTTTTCCACCATTACTTCGCTGAATTGAGTATTTGCATCAGCTGATTCAAATACCTTGAAGTGTTCAACTAAGATCTTAGCAGCAAAACTAAGGGCGTCATTAGGCTTGATTGAACCGTCAGTCCAAATCTCAAAAGTGAGCTTGTCGAAATCGTCTCTCTTACCAACACGAGTTGATTCAACTTGGTAGTTAACCTTTTTAATTGGTGAGAATAATGAATCAACAGGAATTACTCCGATTGGCATGTCATCACTCTTATTGTCACTTGCAGTTACATATCCTCTACCATTCTTTACGGCGAGTTCCATATGTAAATGCCCACCTTCAGCAATGGTACAAATATATTGATCTGGATTCAAGACTTGAACGTCTGCATCAACTTTAAGATCATCAGCAGTTACTGTGGCAGGACCTTCAACGTCTAATTCAATAACCTTTTGTTCATCTGAAAGAGACTTTAATTCAAGTTTCTTCAAGTTCAGAATAATTTTGGTTACATCTTCTCTGACGCCAGGAACTGTTGAGAACTCGTGTAAAACGCCATCAATTTGCACATAAACAAGTCCAGTACCCGGAATAGAAGTAAGTAAAACTCTTCTTAAAGAATTACCTAAAGTAGTACCAAAGCCTCGCTCAAGTGGTTCAACAACAAACTTACCGTAAGAATCTTCTTGTTCAACAACGGTAATATTTGGTTTTTCAAATTCAATCATTACTGGGCCCCTTTCAAAACGTAACGTCCTATATCATCAAGGACAAAATTAAACACGACGACGTTTTGGTGGTCTGGAACCATTGTGGGGAACTGGCGTAACGTCACGAATTGCAGTAATTTCAAGACCAGTTGCTTGAAGTGATCTAATAGCAGATTCACGACCAGCACCAGGACCTTTAACTGAAACTTCTACATGTTTCATACCTTGGTCCATTGCACTCTTAGCTGCTGCTTCAGCTGCCATTTGAGCTGCAAATGGAGTAGACTTACGACTACCCTTAAAGCCCAATGCACCAGCTGAAGACCAAGCAACTGCATTACCTTGAACGTCAGTAATCATGACTAAAGTATTATTAAACGTTGAGTGAATGTGTGCAACACCGCTTTCAACATGCTTCTTCACACGACGCTTACGTGCTGTTTTCTTTGCAGGCATCAATAAACCTCCTTATAAATAAAATTAACGGTTTCTCTTAGTACCCTTACGAGTACGAGCATTGTTCTTGGTATTTTGGCCACGAACTGGAAGTCCACGGCGGTGACGAATACCACGATAAGAACCAATATCAACTAAGCGCTTAATGTTCATGCTTACTTCACGACGCAAGTCACCTTCAACACGGTACTTGTCAACTTCAGCACGAAGCTTTTCTTGATCTTCTGGAGTTAAATCCTTTGAACGAACGTCTTCAGATACACCAGCATCAGCACAAATCTTCTTAGCAGTTGTGTCACCAATACCGTAAATGTAAGTTAAGGCAACAACAATTCGCTTATCTCTTGGTAAGTCAACACCAGCAATACGAGCCATAAACTACACCTCCTCTTTTTTCTATTAACCTTGACGTTGCTTGTGCTTTGGATTTGCTGGGCAAATTACCATAACACGGCCATGTCTTTTAATAACTTTACAATGTTCACACATTGGTTTAACAGATGGTCTAACCTTCATGTTTCCCTCCGTTATATTATTTTATAAATCGATACGTAATTCTACCTTTAGTTAAATCATATGGAGACAATTCAACAGTCACACGGTCTCCTGGCAAAATACGAATGTAGTGCATTCTAATTTTACCGGAAACGTGTGCTAAAATAGTAGCTCCATTTTCCAATTCAACTTTAAACATAGCATTAGGTAAGGTATCAACTACCTTACCTTCTACTTCAATGACATCATCTTTTGCCAAAGTTGTTCCTCCGCAATTAATACAGTCATACTTTGAAATTATAACACGGATAAAAAATTATACAAATTTTTCTTTTATTGATTATTACTCAATACCGCATCAATGTCTTCAAAGACTTTTTCTGGAGTTTGTTCACCATTAATTACAGTAAGCAAACCTTTCTTTTGATAAAAGTCTTTCAAAGGAGCATTCATCTTTTCGTTAACTTCAAGACGATTCTTAACTACTTCTGGCTTATCGTCTTCACGTTGGTAGAATTCGTGTCCACCACAACGATCACAAGTACCTTCAACTTTAGGTTGCTTAGAAATCTTGTTGTAAGTAGCGCCACAATTCTTACACATGTATCTTGCTGATAAACGCTTGATCAAAGTATCTTCGTCAACTTCAAGCGCGATGACATTTGTTAAAGGCTTGTTCAAACGTTTAGTAATGCCTTCAAGAAGTTCTGCTTGTACAGTAGTTCTTGGAAAACCGTCTAAGATGAAACCTTCTTTAATATCAGGTTGACCTAAACGTTCTTCAACTAATCTAGCAGTAACTTCATCTGGTACCAAATTACCTTTGTCGATGTAGCTTTTAGCTTCAAGACCAACCTTGGTCTTGTTAGCCATTGCTTCCCTAAACATATCTCCAGTTGAGATATGAGTTAAGTGATATTTGTCAACGATTCTCTCTGATGCTGTACCCTTACCAGCACCTGGTAAGCCTAAAAGAATTAAGTTAATCATTTTTTCCGTTCCTATCTGATGAATCCAACATATTCTCTCTTCATTAACAAACCGTTAATTTGACGAGATAACTCAAGAACAACCCCAATTACAATTAAAAGACTTGTTCCTCCTAAACCAATGGAACTTGGGAGATTCCAGAAGTTTGTGGCCAATTGAGGCAATAGAGCAACTAAACCTAAAAATACTGAACCTACAGTTGATAATTTAATCAACATCTTTGAAATATAATTCTGGGTATCTTTTCCTGGCCAAACACTAGGAATGTAAGCACCTTGCTTTTGTAAGTTTTCTGCCAGCTTCTCAGGGTTAACCTGTACGAAAGCGTAGAAGAATGTAAATAAGATAATCAATAAGGTGTAGATGATAACCCCAGGAGTAGTTTGTAAACTAAAGATCTGGTTCATTACTTTAAACCATTGTTGATCGCCTTGGGTTCTTTGAAAGGCCATTAAAATTGTTGCCGGTGTAATGATAAATGAACTGGCGAAAATAACTGGAATAACTCCAGATACATTAACTTTTAATGGTAGAAAACTTTCAGAACCACTAATCGTCGCTCTTCTTGTGTATTGAATAGGAATGCGACGATCAGCTTGTTCAACCCATGTAACTAATTGAGTAACTACAAGGATTGCAACTATAACCGCGATGAAGAACAAAATGCCTTTCCAACGATCACTGGAACTATTGTTAATAATTGATTCTTTGTAGATTTGCCATAAACCACTTGGTAATCTTGCAATGATACCAGCAAAAATAATTACTGATACACCATTACCAAGACCTTTATCGGTGATTTCATCACCCAACCATGTCAATAACATGGTACCAGCGGTCATGATAATAGCAATTTCTACATAAGTTTGAGGGGTTTGGTTTTTAACCAATCCCATTTGAGTCAAGGCATTGAAACCTAACGTAATACCAATACTTTGAACAAAAGCAACAACTAATGCTAAATATCTTGTTACTTGATTAGTTTTACGACGACCTACTTCACCTTGTTTTCCCCATTCTACCAATGTCGGTACAATATCCATCTGTAACAGCTGGATTACAATTTGTGCCGTGATGTACGGGGAAACACCCAAAGAAAATATTGAATAGTTATCTAGCCCACCACCAGATACAGTATCTAGCATTGGAACTAATCCAGTTTGAGCAACCTGTGTGATCGCCTTTGCATTAACACCTGGAACAGTGATATTAGCACCGATCCGGTAGATTAATAGAATAAAGAGAGTGAAATAAATTTTATTTCTAATTTCTTTATCCTTAAAGGCGTTCTTCAAGGTCGAAAACATTAGATCACCTCAACAGTTCCGCCAGCGGCTTCAACTGCTTTCTTAGCAGCTGCGGAAACTTTATTAACCTTTACAGTTAACTTAACTTTTAATTCTCCGTTACCAAGTAACTTAACGCCTGATAATTCTTTCTTTACCAAGCCGTTTTCCTTAAGAGTTTCAACAGTTACTTCACTGCCATCTTTGAACTTATTTAAGTCATCTAAATTTACGATTGCGTATTCTTTACGGTTGATGTTCTTAAAACCACGCTTTGGCATAGTTCTGAACAATGGCATTTGACCACCTTCAAAACCTAAACGTGTGTGACCGCCTTGACGAGCCAATTGACCCTTTTGACCACGGCCAGAAGTCTTACCGTAACCACTTGAAGTACCACGACCGACACGTTTTCTATCACGACGTGAGCCTTCAGCAGAATGTAATTCATGAAGCTTCATTAAATTGGGCACCTCCTTGATATCCTATTTATTAATCTCTTCAACAGAGATTAAGTGAGCAATTTTCAATAATGCACCACGAGTAGCAGCGTTGTCTGGAAGAACAACAGTACTATCTACTCTACCCAAGCCAAGAGCTTTAACAATCTTTCTTTGTTCAGGTAGACGGTGAGCAGCACTTCTAATTAAAGTAATCTTTAAATCAGTCATCTATGATCTCCCTAATCTAAGCTCTTTCAGGTTGACGAAGTTTTTCTACTTCTTCACTAGTTCTAAGCTTCTTCAAACCATCGATAGTTGCACGAACAACGTTGATTGGAGTATTAGAACCAAGTGATTTTGAAGTTACGTCTGAGATACCAGCCATATCCATAACGATACGTACAGCACCACCAGCAGCAACACCAGAACCAGCTTCGGCAGGCTTCAATAAAATGTTACCTGAACCGTAGTGACCAATAACTTCATGAGGAATAGTAGTACCAACTTTAGGTACATTGATCATTTTCTTCTTACCGTCTTCTACAGCCTTACGGATTGCTTCTGGGACTTCTTGAGCTTTACCAGTACCAAAACCTACACGGCCTTTCTTGTCGCCAACAACAACAAGAGCAGCAAATCTCATGCGACGGCCACCTTTAACAACCTTAGTAATACGGTTGACAGCGACTAATTGATCTTCGATATCGTCTTTGTTTCTACGATTGTTACGAGAATCATTGCGGTTTGCCATGTGTTAATCTCCTTTCCTAGAATTCTAATCCGTTTTCACGAGCAGCATCAGCTAATGCTTGAACACGGCCGTGGTATAAGTAACCACTTCTATCAAATACAACGGCAGAAATGTTCTTTGCCTTAGCAGCTTCAGCAATTGCCTTACCTACAGCAGCAGCTTGTTCTACCTTAGTTGCATCTTCTGATACGTTTTCATCCAAAGTTGAGGCGCTTGCAAGCGTAACACCCGCTACGTCATCAATTAATTGAGCGTAGATGTTTTTATTTGAACGAAAAATGCTTAAGCGTGGGCGCTCAGCAGTACCAGAAATCTTACTACGAATACGTTTACGACGCTTTAAGCGTAACTTGTTTTTATCTGGTTTAGAAATCACAATTTCACCTCAAAATAAACTACTTATTACTTACCTGTCTTACCTTCCTTACGACGTACGTATTCGTCAACGTAACGAATACCTTTACCCTTGTAAGGTTCTGGTGGACGTACGGCGCGGATTTCAGCTGCAAATTGACCAACATCTTGCTTTGATACACCTTCAACTTCTACATCAGTTGCTGAAGTTGCCTTTACAGATACACCTTCTGGTGCAGTCAATACAACTGGGTGTGAGTAACCAACATTCAAAGTAATCTTGTTGCCTTGTGCTTGTGCACGGTAACCAACACCGATTAACTTCAAAGTCTTCTTGTAACCATCAACTACACCTTCGATCATTGAAGCTAAGTTAGCTCTTTCAGTACCGTGAAGTGCTTTATCGCTTTCACTTGAACGTGAGAAGTTGATCTTACCATCTTTTTGTTCAAAAGTGATCTTTGGATCGAAGTATCTAGTTAATTCACCTTTAGGACCCTTAACAGTAATGTTGTCGCCTTCTTTGGTAACAGTAACACTGTCAGGGACTTCAATAGTCTTTAAACCGATTCGGCTCATTGATTGTTCTCCTTTCTGTCAGTATTACCAAATGTAGGCAATTACTTCGCCGCCAACGTTCTTTTGTCTTGCTTCCTTGTCGGTAATAACACCAGCAGAAGTAGAAACGATGGCAATGCCCAAACCATTAAGAACTTTAGGTAAGTCTTCAGCGCTTACGTAGTTTCTAAGACCTGGCTTAGAAATACGCTTCAAACCTGAAATGACACGTTCTCCATTTGGACCGTATTTCAAGAATACCTTGATAACGCCTTGCTTGTTGTCATCTGCAACTTCGTAATCACGGATGAAACCTTCGCGCTTCAAAATTTCTGAAATAGACTTTTTAATGTTTGATGCAGGAATTTCAACTGAATCGTGCTTTGCCATGTTGGCATTTCTGATTCTAGTCAAGTAATCTGCGATTGGATCTGTCATGACCATTTAAGCTATCCTCCTAACCGTATCCTACCAACTAGCCTTTTTAAGACCAGGGATTTGACCCTTGTGTGCTAATTCCTTTAAGCAAATACGGCATAAACCGAATTTACGGTATACGGAGTGTGGACGACCACATCTCTCGCAACGTGTATATTCACGTGAAGAGAACTTAGCAGGACGACGATTTCTGATTTTTTGTGATGTTTTAGCCATTAATGTCCTCCACTATCTTGCAAACGGCATACCAAATTGAGTCAAAAGTTCACGAGCTTCTTCGTCAGTGTTGGCAGTAGTTACGATAACAATGTCTAAACCTCTAGTGCGGTTAACTTTATCAAAATCGATTTCTGGGAAAATCAATTGTTCCTTGATACCCAAAGTGTAGTTACCACGACCATCAAATGAACGAGTTGATACACCACGGAAGTCACGAACACGTGGAAGAGAAACATTGATCAACTTGTATAAGAAGTCGTACATTCTATCGCCTCTAAGAGTAGCCTTAGCACCGATAGACATACCTTCACGTAAACGGAAGTTAGCGATTGACTTCTTAGCCTTAGTGATTAATGGCTTTTGGCCTGAAATCAAAGTTAATTCTTCAACTGCTTCGTCCAAGTTCTTGGCGTTTGAAACAGCGTCACCAACACCCATGTTTAAAACGATCTTGTCAATCTTAGGAATTTGCATTGATGAAGTGTAGTTGAACTTTTCTTCCAATGCAGGAGCTACTTTTTCTTTGTATTCTTCAGCTAAATAACTTGCCATTTGTGTCCTCCCTTCTACTTATCTTCTTTTTTACTAATTACTTTAACGTTTGATGCGTGAATTGAACCTTCTGATTCAACTACACCACCATTAGCGTTAACTTGTGAAGGCTTTTGGTGCTTCTTAATCTTGTTAACGCCCTTAACAACTACGCGGTTCTTCTTAACGTTAACAGAAAGAACAGTACCTTCTTTACCTTTATCTTTTCCGGCAATAACTTTTACCTTGTCACCAGTTTTAACGAACATCAGTGCACCTCACTATCAATTATAAGACTTCAGGAGCAAGAGAGACGATCTTCATAAAGTCGTGCTCACGTAACTCACGTGCAACTGGCCCAAAGATACGAGTACCACGTGGGCTCTTATCTGCGTTAATAATTACGCCAGCATTTTCGTCGAATTTGATGTATGAACCATCTTCACGACGTGCACCTGATTTGGTTCTAACAATAACTGCTTTTACAACGTCGCCTTTTTTGACAACGCCACCTGGTGTTGCTTGCTTAACAGTACATACTACGATGTCACCGATGTTACCAGTCTTACGCTTTGAACCACCTAAGACTCTAATAACTAAAAGTTCTCTGGCACCAGAGTTATCAGCAACCTTTAAACGGGATTCGTTTTGAATCACTGTGTAATCCTCCCCTCACTAAATCCGCAAATTAAACAGATTTCTTAACAATCTTTACTAAACGGAAGCGCTTCTTACGAGATAATGGACGGGTTTCCATGATACGTACAGTATCGCCAACTTTAGCTTCGTTATTTTCGTCTTGTGCGTAGTACTTCTTTGAATATTTGATACGCTTGTTGTAAACAGGGTGGTTCTTGTAAGTGTCAACAACGACTACGATAGTCTTGTCCATCTTATCAGAAACTACACGACCTTGGTATACGTGACGATAATTTCTTTCGTTTGTTTCGCTCAAGTTAATAGCTCCCTTCCATTAATTGTTTTCTAACGCTTTTTCGCTCAGAATAGTCTTAATTCTGGCGATATTCTTGCGGACTTTGCTCAAGCGAGCGGTATTTTCTAATTGACCCGTTGCTTGTTGGAAACGCAAATTAAAGAGCTCTTCTTTATATTGCTTTTCTTTTTCTAACATTTCATCAGTGGTTAATGCTCTGATATCTTTAGCCTTCATTAGATTCGCCACCTACTTCCGAACTTCTAGTTACAAACTTAGTCTTAATTGGTAACTTAGTTGAAGCAAGACGTAAAGCTTCACGAGCAGTTGCTTCATCAACACCACCAATTTCAAACATAATCTTTTCTCTCTTAACTACAGCTACCCAACCTGCTGGTGCACCTTTACCAGAACCCATACGTACACCAACACCTTTAGCAGTGTATGACTTTTGAGGGAAAATTCTAATCCAAACTTTACCGCCACGCTTCATGTAACGTGTCATAGCAACACGGGCAGCTTCGATTTGACGGTTAGTAATCCAATGTGATTCGAGGGCTTCAAGACCATATTCACCAAAGGCAATATACTTACCACCTTTAGCAGCACCACGCATCTTACCACGGAATTCACGACGGTGTTTTACTCGTTTTGGTACTAAAGGCATTATCTATTTCCTCCCTTCGCTGGCTTTGAAGCTGGCTTATTCTTACGAGTTGGTAAGACTTCACCACGGTTGATCCAAACTTGGACACCAATTTCACCGTAAGTAGTGAATGCATTTACCCAAGCGTAATCAATATCAGCTCTCAAAGTTTGTAATGGAACACGACCTTCTGTGTGCCATTCTCTTCTTGCCATGTCGGCACCGTTCAAACGACCTGAAGTTTGAACCTTAATACCCTTGGCACCAGCACGCATAGCTCTTTGAGTAGCTTGACGCATAGCACGTCTGAAAGCAATACGAGCTTCAAGTTGACGAGCGATACCATCAGCTACTAATTCAGCATCAAGATCTGGTTTCTTAATTTCAACAATATTAATGTGAACTTGCTTACCAGTTAAAGCATTTAATTGTTTTCTTAAAGCTTCAACTTCAGAACCACCTTTACCAATTACCATACCTGGCTTAGCAGTATGAATTGAGATGTTGATTCTGTTAGCTGCACGTTCAATTTCAACAGTAGATACTGAAGCATCCTTCAATTTTTCTGAGATAAATTTTCTGATTCGAAGGTCTTCGTTTAAAGTTTCTTTGTATCCCTTGTCAGCATACCATTTTGATTCCCAATCGCGGATAACACCGAGACGAAAACCGTTTGGGTTAATCTTTTGACCCATTAATATACCTCCCTTAATCGTTCTTTTCTGAAACTACTACAACTACGTGACTGGTTCTCTTGTTAATTGGAGAAGCCATACCCTTAGCACGTGGACGGAATCTCTTCAAGGTTGCACCTTCGTTTACGTAAGCTTCTGATACGTAAAGGTTAGCACTTTCAAGATCGTAGTTGTGTTCTGCGTTAGCAATAGCTGAACGTAAAACTTTTTCAACGATTGGGGAAGCAGCTCTAGGCGTAAATTCTAAGATTGCTAATGCTTCAGCAACGCTCTTGCCACGAATTAAGTCAACGACTAAACGAGCTTTTCTTGGAGCGATGCGAACAGTTCTTGCTTCAGCCTTAGCTGAACTAATTTGTTCTGCCATTTAGATGTTTCTCCTTCCTCTAAGCTTGTGTTGTGGCTTTATCATCAGTGGATCTGTGTCCGTGGAAAGTTCTTGTTGGAACAAATTCACCTAACTTATGACCAACCATGTCTTCAGTAACATATACTGGAACATGTTTTCTACCATCGTAAACAGCTATAGTCAAACCTACAAAGGAAGGGAAAATAGTTGAACGACGTGACCAAGTCTTAATAACTTGTTTCTTATCTGCATCTGCTTGTGCATCAACCTTCTTTAATAAAGATGCATCAGCAAAAGGACCTTTTTTAATACTACGGCTCATTAATTAACCCTCCTTCTATTATTTGCTACCCTTACGGTGACGAATGATTAACTTCTCGCTAGCCTTCTTGATATCTCTAGTCTTGATACCACGAGCCTTCTTACCCCATGGAGTCATAGGTTGTGGACGACCAACAGGAGCCTTACCTTCACCACCACCATGTGGGTGATCGTTAGGGTTCATTACAGAACCACGTGATTGAGGACGCTTGCCTAACCAACGCTTACGACCAGCTTTACCTAATTGGATTAGGGAGTGTTGTTCGTTACCAACCACACCGATAGTAGCACGGCATGATGATAAAATCTTACGAACTTCGCCACTTTGTAATCTAATCAAAGTGTAGTCTCCATCAACACCTAAAACTTGAGCTGAAGCACCAGCACTTCTTACAAGTTGACCACCCTTGCCTGGCTTCAATTCAATGTTGTGAATTGCAGTACCAGTAGGAATGTTCTTCAATGCTAATGCGTTACCTGGCTTAATATCAACTTCGTCGCCTGATTCAACGATGTCGCCAACCTTTAAGCCCTTAGGTGCCAAAATGTAAGCCTTGATACCATCAGTGTAGTGAAGCAAAGCGATGTTAGCAGTTCTGTTTGGATCGTATTCGATTGCCTTTACAACTGCCTTTGCATTGTCTTTGTTACGCTTAAAGTCGATGATACGGTATTTTTGTTTGTGACCACCACCACGGTGTCTTACAGTGATATGACCATATGAGTTACGACCTGCAGTGTGTGATTGTGATTCAAGTAAAGTCTTTTCAGGCTTTGTCTTGGTAATCTCAGCAAAGTCGGAAGAAGTCATATGACGACGACCATTCGTGGTTGGCTTGTAAATCTTAATAGCCAATTGACTGACCTCCTATTACTTGTTGTCTTCTTTATCTTCGTCTTGGAAAATCTTAATGCTGTTTGAATCGTCAGTTAAAGCAACAATAGCCTTTCTACGACGAGCAGTCTTACCAGTGTAACGACCTACTCGCTTGTCCTTGCCGCGAACGTTCATAATGTTAACGCTCTTTACTTTAACATCGAAGATTTCTTCAACAGCACTGCGAACTTGTGTCTTGGTTGCAGTTAAAAGCACGTCGAAAGTGTACTTCTTATCATCCATTAAGTTCGTGGACTTTTCAGTAATGACAGGTCTTAAAATGATATCGCGTGCATCCATTAAGCCAAAACCTCCTCGATCTTCTTAACAGCATCTTGAGACAAGATTAACTTGCCGTAGTTAACAGCATCTTCAACATTCAAACCGTTAACTGGAACAGCCTTAACCTTAGCCAAGTTTCTTGCGGAAAGTTGTACATTGTTATCATCAGTAACAATTAAAACCTTACCGTCAGCGTTTAAGCTGTTTAACATTGATACTAATTCCTTAGTCTTAGGAGCTGACATAGTCAACTTGTCTAAAACGATTAAATCATTGTCAATCAACTTTTGGGAAAGAACTGACTTAATAGCCAAACGACGTTGCTTTCTTGGCATAGTGTATGCGTATGAACGTGGAGTTGGGCCAAATACTGTACCACCGCCACGCCATTGTGGAGCTCTGATAGAACCTTGACGAGCACGACCAGTACCCTTTTGTCTCCAAGGCTTCTTACCACCGCCGCGAACAGCAGATCTATTCTTAACCTTTGAGGTACCTTGACGCTTGCCGGCTCTTTGTCTAATAATTGCTTCAAAAACGACGTTATCGTTAGGTTCAATACCAAAAACTTTATCGTTCAAAGTAACTTCACCAGAGTCTTTACCGTTTTGATCCATAACTTTTAAATTAGCCATTCTAGTCCTCCTTCCTATTTATCAGCCTTAACAGCTTTAGAAGCAGTCTTAACAACGATTAATGAGTTCTTAGCACCAGGAACATTACCCTTAATCATTAATACGTTCTTATCTGCAACAACTTTTTCAATTACTAAGTTTTCAATGGTAACTTTCTTTACACCCATGTGACCTGGCAAACGCTTGCCCTTTGGTACACGGTTAATGATGGAACCCATTGAACCAGGAATTCTGTGGTATCTTGAACCGTGGGTTTCTGGTCCTCTTGATTGGCCCCAACGCTTAATGTTACCTTGGTATCCATGACCTCTTGAAGTACCAGTAACGTTTACAACGTCACCTTCCTTGAATGTATCCACAGTAACTTCTGAGCCGACTTCATAGTCCTTAAGCTCAACACCGCGGATTTCCCGAATGAAGCGCTTAGGCGAAGTCTTTGCTTTATCAGCATGACCTTTTTCTGGTTTGTTGCTCAAAACTTCACGCTTGTCTTGGTAACCTAATTGAACTGCTTCGTAACCGTCTGATTCAACAGTCTTAACTTGCATAACAACGTTAGGAGTTGCTTCTACAACAGTTACAGGAACAAGAACACCATCTTTAGTAAAGATTTGAGTCATACCAACTTTTCTTCCTAAGATTCCTTTGGTCATGTTTACACCTCTTTCTATTATTTTAATTACAGTTTAATTTCGATGTCTACGCCGCTTGGAAGATCAAGCTTCATTAATGAATCAACAGTCTTAGGTGTTGGATTCAAAATGTCGATCAAACGCTTGTGAGTGCGCATTTCAAATTGTTCACGTGAGTCCTTGTTCTTGTGTGGTGAACGAAGAACAGTGAATAAAGTTCTTTCTGTTGGAAGAGGAACTGGACCTGAAATTTCAGCACCAGTTCTCTTTGCAGTAGCTACGATCTTAGCAGCTGATTCATCGAGAATACCATGTTCGTAAGACTTAAGTCTAATACGAATTGTTTGACTTGCCATTAAATTACCTCCTTAACGTCTTCTTTAAAAGATGACTAGCTCGGCAAAAATTCCCCGCACGCCACTGTGGCAATGCAGCCTGGTGTGCCGCAACCTTTTGCGTCAAAGCTTTACAACAATATTCTAGCTTTAGAGCACAATTGCCCCTCAAGCACAAAGACTATTGTACTTTGTCTCCCCTTAAATATCAAGGGTTAAGGGCATTTTTCTAAAAATTTTTTTCAAAAAAAGAGCTATTGAAAAATCTTCAATAACTCTTTTTTGTATGTAATTGTTTTCAATTAAGCTAAAAGCATTTCGGCTTTTTTAACTGAAATTATTCAGCTTCGCCGCCACGCTTCTTGATGATTTCAGCTTGAATTGACTTAGGAGTTGGTGAGTAGTGATCAAATACCATAGTAAATGTACCACGACCTTGAGTTGATGAACGCAAAGTAGTTGCGTAACCAAACATTTCTGAAAGTGGAACAAATGAGTTAATGATCTTAGCACCGGCTCTGTCTTCCATACCTTCCATGGTACCACGACGAGCAGTGATTGAACCCATAACGTCACCTAAGTATTCTTCTGGAGTAGTTACTTGAACCTTCATAATTGGTTCCAAGATAACCGCGCCGGCCTTTGAAGCAGCGTTCTTCAAAGCAAGTGAAGCAGCAACCTTGAAGGCAGCTTCTGATGAGTCGACTTCGTGGTAACTACCATCGTAAAGCTTAGCCTTAACGTCGATCAATGGGTAACCTGCAAGAACACCATTCTTCATAGCTTCTTGTAAGCCTTGGTCAACTGAAGGAATGAATTCACGAGGAACAACACCACCAACGATGGCATCTTCGAATTCGTAACCCTTACCTTCTTCGTTAGGAGTAAAGTCAATCCAAACGTCACCGTATTGACCTTTACCACCTGATTGACGAACAAACTTACCTTGTGCCTTAGCTTCCTTAGTGAAGGTTTCACGGTAAGCAACTTGTGGTTCACCGATTTTAGCATCAACGTTAAATTCACGTCTCATACGTTCAACCATGATGTCAAGGTGAAGTTCACCCATACCTGAAATCAAAGTTTGACCAGTTTCTGGGTTAGTTTCAGCACGGAAAGTTGGGTCTTCTTCAGTAAGCTTTTGCAAAGCAACGTCCATCTTATCACGGTCAGCCTTTGACTTAGGTTCAACTGATACTTGGATAACTGGATCTGGAACTTTCAAGCTTTCCAAAATAAGTGGGTGATCTGGGTCAGTTAATGAGTCACCAGTAGTGGTGTTCTTCAAACCGATGGCACCAGCGATATCACCTGAGAATACTTCTGGAATTTCAGTTCTTGAGTTGGCGTGCATTTGAAGCAAACGACCTACACGTTCACGACTGTTCTTTGAAGCGTTCAATACGTATGAACCTGATTCAAGAGAACCGGTGTAAACACGGATGAAAGTCAAACGACCTACGAATGGGTCAGTAGCGATCTTGAATGCAAGAGCTGCAAATGGCTTCTTATCGTCAGCCATAAGTTCAACTTCATCACCAGTCTTAGGATCGTGAGCAACGTAAGGCTTAACGTCAAGTGGTGATGGCAAGTAGTCAATAACACCGTCAAGCATCATTTGAACACCCTTGTTCTTGAATGCTGAACCAGCGTAAACTGGGAAGAACTTCAAGTCCAAAGTAGCTTTACGGATAGCTGCCTTTAATTCATCGTTAGAAATTTCTTCACCGCCAAGGAATTTTTCCATGATGCCGTCATCAACATCGGCTACGGCTTCAATTAAGTCGTTACGACGTGCTTCAGCTTCTTCCTTGTATTCGTCAGGAACTGGAACAGTATCCCACTTAGAACCAAGCTTGTCTTCGTCGTAGATGTCGGCAACCATGTTGATTAAGTCGATAACACCTTCAAAAGTGTCAGCTGAACCAATTGGCATTTGAACAGCATGTGCATTAGCGTTTAAACGTTCGTGCAATGACTTAACTGACTTATCGAAGTCAGCACCGATCTTATCCATCTTGTTAACGAAAACAATACGAGGAACACCGTAAGTTTCAGCTTGACGCCATACGTTTTCAGTTTGTGGTTCAACACCAGCTTGGGCATCAAGAACAGTTACGGCACCATCAAGAACACGAAGTGAACGTTCTACTTCGATAGTGAAGTCAACGTGTCCTGGGGTGTCGATGATGTTAATTCTGTGGTCTTTCCATTGTGCAGTAGTAGCTGCAGAAGTAATGGTGATACCACGTTCTTTTTCTTCATCCATCCAGTCCATTTGTGAATCACCTTCGTGAGTTTCACCAATTTTGTGGATCTTACCAGTGTAGTAAAGGATACGTTCAGTAGTAGTAGTCTTACCCGCATCGATGTGGGCCATAATACCAATGTTACGTGTCTTTGCTAATGGAAATTCACGCTTGTTAGCCATAAATTATTCTCTCCTTAAATTAAAACGAACAAATTAGAAGCGGTAATGTGCAAATGCACGGTTAGCTTCAGCCATACGGTGAACATCTTCACGCTTCTTAACTGCTGAGCCAGTGTTGTTTGAAGCATCGATAATTTCGTTAGCTAAACGTTCATCCATAGTGTGTTCGTTACGTAAACGAGCGTATGAAACAAGCCATCTTAAACCTAAAGTAGTTCTTCTTTCAGGACGTACTTCAACTGGGATTTGGTAGTTTGAACCACCGATACGGCGAGCTCTAACTTCCAAAACTGGCATAACGTTGTTCATAGCTTCTTCAAATACATCAAGTGGTTCCTTACCAGTCTTGTCTTGAACAATGTTGAAAGCATCGTAAAGGATTGAAGATGCCTTAGCTCTCTTACCATCAATCATTAAGTGGTTGATTAACTTGGTAACAAGCTTTGAGTTGTAAACTGGATCTGCTAAAACGTCTCTCTTAGTTACGTGACCTTTTCTAGGCATTATTTAACTCCTCCTTTAATCTTTCTTAGCACCGTACTTAGAACGGCTTTGCTTTCTGCCATCAACACCAGCAGTATCGAGGGCACCACGAACGATGTGGTAACGTACACCAGGAAGGTCCTTTACACGACCACCACGGATTAATACAACTGAGTGTTCTTGCAAGTTGTGGCCTTCACCTGGGATGTAGGCAGTAACTTCGATCAAGTTTGAAAGACGAACACGAGCGTACTTACGCAAAGCTGAGTTAGGCTTCTTTGGAGTCATAGTACCAACACGAGTTGCAACACCACGCATTTGTGGAGCTGGGTTGAATACTGATTCCTTCTTCATACTGTTGTAGCTGTAATTCAAAGCAGGTGACTTTGATTTAGTAACCTTTGAATGACGGCCTTTTCTTACCAATTGGTTAATGGTTGGCATTAATTTTTCCTCCTAAAAATTACTATTTTGTTCACACATCCGGGAGTTTCTTTTTTGACTCACGGATAGACTGTTCAAAACATACAAAGACTATTGTACTCGGTTTTAAACAGAAATCAAACTTTTTCAAAATAAAAAAAGAAAAATCACCTTTTTTGCGTAATAAATAATGAGGTGATTTTTTTGAATTCAATATATTATTTTTTCAATTTTATGATTGGTAGTTGCTTGGCATCCCATGCCCTAGTTATTTATGAGCGCTGGCCCGAGCAAAACACTATCTTTTCTCGTTCTCATTGCAGCAATTGCAAATTTGAGCTTTTGCTTTTAGATGAAATACCAATTTTTTCTTTTTTATTCTTAAAAGGTCGTTGTCGATATTGCCAATCCCCTATTCCTGCAGAATTATTTTTATTTGAAATAATTGGCGGCATTGCTTTCACTACAATTGATTTTAGTAATAAAAATTGCATTTTAACATCAATCTTACTTTTTTCATTACTATTAACTACAATCGCAGATTATAACCAACAAAGTTTTGATTTGCTTTTTCTTGTTCCCGCTGCTGTAATTACTCTCCTATATAATCAATTCGCTAACTACAAGCTAATAGATTGGATTTCTTTTGGCTGCATCACATTTGTTTTAAGTTGGAATATTTTTAAGCAAAAAATGGGATCTGGCGATCTACTCATTTATTTAATAATTGCAAGCTACTTTTCTGTAACTGCAGCTAGCCTTGCTTTACTTGTGGCTTCTTTTCTAGCAATTACCGTTTTTATAATTGAGCAAAACAATAAAAAGCAGAGTTTTCCTTTTTTACCCTATATCTTTATTGGCTTAATCTTCACTCAATTTTTAATATAAAAAAGCGTTTCTACCAATAAGATAGAAACACTTTCTGTTAGATAAAGCTATTTTTACTTAGCCTTGTCCTTTTCTTTCATTTGTTTTTCGATATCAGCAATTGAGTAAACTGAATCTGGCTTCTTTACATCAGCTTCAGGTTCCATGCTGCGGTATACAGGCATACCAGTACCAGCTGGAATAATCTTACCGATAATAACGTTTTCCTTAAGTCCAAGAAGTGGGTCGTTCTTGCCTCTGATTGAAGCATCAGTAAGCACACGAGTAGTTTCCTGGAACGAAGCAGCTGACAAGAAACTGTTAGTTTCCAAAGCGGCCTTAGTAATACCTAAGATTACGCTTTGTGCAGTTGCTGGAATACCACCAGAAATGATTACTTCCTTGTTGCGGTCTCTAAATTGACCGATATCCATTACTTCACCTGGTAAGATGTCAGTTTCACCTGGGTCAAGTACACGTACCTTTTGAAGCATTTGACGAGTCAATACTTCGACGTGCTTATCAGAAATATCTACACCCTGCATTCTGTAGGCCTTTTGAACTTCAGCTAAGATGTACTTTTCAGTAGTCAAAGTATCAGTTACTTGGATCAATTCCTTAGGGTCAACAGAACCAAGAGTCAACTTATCACCACGGTGAACAGTATCGCCTTCAGCTACGGCAACAGAGGCAGTGTAAGGAACACTGTAACTTCTAGTATCAATCTTGCCCTTAACTGTGATTTCACGAGTATGTTCTGCTGGGTTTTCTTGAATTGAATCAACTACACCATCTACTTCAGAAACGGTTGCACGACCCTTAGGGTTACGTGCTTCGAACAATTCTTGAACACGAGGCAAACCTTGAGTAATATCTTCAGCACCGGCAACACCACCGTTGTGGAAAGTTCTCAAAGTAAGCTGAGTACCTGGTTCACCAATTGATTGTGCGGCAACAGTACCAACTGCTTCACCGACCTCAACTTCTTCACCAGTAGCAAGGTTCATACCGTAACACTTGCGACATACACCGTGAGGAGTATCACAGGTAAGAATTGAACGAATCTTAACGTGAGTTACACCAGCATCACAAATCTTGTGAGCCATAGCTTCGTCCATCATGACATCTTTACCAACGATAGCTTCACCGGTCTTTGGATCCTTAACAGTTTCAGCAGTAAAACGACCAAGTAAACGGTCAAATAATGGTTCGATTAATTCGTCACCTTCCATGATGGCGCTAACTGTAATACCACGATCAGTACCACAATCGTCTTCACGGATAATAACATCCTGAGCAACATCAACCAAACGACGAGTCAAGTAACCTGACTGAGCAGTCTTCAAAGCAGTATCAGTCATACCTTTACGAGCACCGTGAGTGGACATGAACAATTCAAGCACAGACAAACCTTCCTTGAAGTTTGAGGTAACTGGAATTTCGAACAAACCACCGTTTGGAGTAGCCATCAAACCACGCATACCGGCTAACTGAGTAAAGTTAGAAATGTTACCACGGGCACCTGAGTCGGCCATGATTGAAATTGGGTTGCGAGGTGAGTGAATTTGAGCAATTTCGTTTTGGATTTCATCCTTACATGCATTCCAAATACTAATTACTCGATCGTGACGTTCTTGTTCAGTAATTAAACCACGTCTGAATTGCTTAGAAACAATATCAACTTGCTTACGTGCCTTAGCTACCTTTTCATCCTTATCGTGGATTTCAGGAACGTCGTTCATACCAATAGTAATACCTGAAGTAGTTGAACTAGTATAACCTAACTTCTTCAAGTCATCCAAGTATTCTGAAGTTCTTTGAACCTTGTAGTACTTGTAGATAGTAGCAATAGAATCTGATAAGAAGCTACTCTTGAATGGACTAGCAATCAAATAATCGGCAACTTTATCGATTCTGTCCTTAATGTCTTCACCTTCGTCTAAGAAGTACTTAGCATCCAATGGATTGTTCAAATTCTTCTCAGTTGGTTCATTGATGTAGAAGTAGTCATCTGGGAACAATTGGTTGAAGACGATCTTACCATAAGTGGTAATGAAGATACCGTGTTCATGTCCCTTAGGCCATGGCTTCTTAGGCATAGAATCTGCTGACATACCAATAATAGTATGGTAGTGAATGTCACCATTTTCGTAAGCTACAGTTGCTTCTGCTGGTGAACTGAAGATCATGCCTTCACCTTCACGACCACGTTCAGCTTGAGTTAACCAGTAGTTACCCAAAACGATATCCTGTGATGGAGTAACGATTGGCTTACCATCCTTAGGAGCCAAGATGTGGTGAGCTGCAAGCATAAGCAAACGTGATTCAGCAACAGCTTCATCTGAAAGTGGAACGTGGATGGCCATCTGGTCACCATCGAAGTCGGCGTTGTAAGCTTCACAAGCTAATGGGTGAAGTCTGATTGACTTACCTGATACCAAAACTGGTTCAAAGGCTTGGATACTCAAACGGTGAAGAGTAGGGGCACGGTTCAAAAGAACTGGACGTTCCTTAATAACATCTTCAAGTACATCCCAGATATCGTCATCTTCACGATCGATCTTACGCTTAGCATTCTTAATGTTAGAAGCAATACCACGCTTAACCAATTCGTGCATTACAAATGGTTTGAACAATTCCAAAGCCATTGGACGAGGAACACCACATTGATAGAACTTCAATTTTGGTGAAACATCGATAACTGAACGACCTGAGTAGTCTACACGCTTACCAAGCAAGTTTTGACGGAAACGACCTTGCTTACCTTTAAGCATGTGTGAAAGTGACTTAAGTGGACGGTTACCTGGTCCTACAACTGGACGACCACGACGACCGTTGTCAATTAAAGCATCAACAGCTTCTTGAAGCATACGCTTTTCGTTTTGAACGATGATGTTTGGAGCGTTCAAATCAAGCAATCTCTTCAAACGGTTATTACGGTTAATAACACGTCTGTACAAATCGTTCAAATCTGAAGTTGCGAAACGTCCACCTTCAAGTTGAACCATTGGACGAAGATCTGGTGGGATAACTGGAACAGCATCCATAACCATCCATTCAGGCTTGTTGCCTGAGTTCTTGAATGCATCCAAAATATCCAAACGTCTGATTGCACGAGTACGCTTTTGACCAGTTGCAGTTTGAAGTTCTTTCTTCAAATCCTTAACTTCTTTGTCAAGGTCAACCTTCTTAAGCAAATCACGGATAGCTTCAGCACCCATTTTAGCTACAAAGCGATTACCGTATTTTGCCTTTTGTTCACGATATTCAGCTTCAGTTAATAATTGCTTAGGTTCAAGATCAGTATCACCTGGGTCAATTACGATGTATGCAGCAAAGTAAATTACTTCTTCAAGCAATCTTGGAGAAATATCCAATACCAAACCCATTCTTGATGGAATACCTTTGAAGTACCAAATATGAGTTACAGGAGCTGCTAATTCGATGTGACCCATACGTTCTCTTCTTACCTTTGAAGAAGTAACTTCAACGCCACAACGATCACAAACTATGCCGCGGTATCTAACACCCTTGTACTTACCACAAGCACATGACCAATCTTTTGTTGGTCCAAAAATTCTTTCATCAAACAAGCCATCTTTTTCAGGCTTTAAAGTACGGTAGTTGATGGTCTCTGGCTTCTTAACTTCACCATATGACCAGCTTCTGATCTTGTTAGGTGATGCAAGACCAATTTGCATACTTTCAAACTTATTTACGTCGATCAAAAGTTTAACCTCCTACTATTTAGAAACTTTACCGTCAGATTTGTCTGCAGGAGCTGCTGGCTTGTCTGCAGTCTTTTCGTCATCTTTTTTATCTTCTGATTTTTCAGTTTCTTCGGCTAACTTCTTCTTTTCTTGTTCTTCTGCCATGCGTGACAATGTATCGATATTCAAGTGTTCACTTGATTCTCCATCCATATCACGAAGTTCAATTTCCTTGTGGTTCATATCAAGAACACGAATGTCCAAACCTAATGATTGAAGTTCCTTAACAAGAACACGGAATGATTCAGGTACACCTGGCTTAGGAATTCTTTCGCCCTTAACGATAGCTTCATATGCTCTTACACGACCAACAACGTCATCTGACTTGTAAGTCAAGATTTCTTGTAATGTGTAAGCAGCACCGTAAGCTTCAAGAGCCCAAACTTCCATTTCACCGAAACGCTGACCACCGAATTGAGCTTTACCACCCAAAGGTTGTTGAGTAACCAATGAGTAAGGCCCGATTGAACGAGCGTGGATCTTGTCGTCAACCATGTGAGTAAGTTTCAAGTAGTGCATGACACCAACTGATACACGGTTGTGGAATGGTTCACCGGTACGACCATCGTAAATAACAGTCTTACCGTCTTTATCAACACCAGCTTGACGAACAGTATCCCAAACATCGTTTTCGTTTGCACCATCAAATACTGGAGTTGCAACGTGAATACCTAATTGACGGGCAGCAGCACCCAAGTGCAATTCAAGAAGCTGTCCAATGTTCATACGTGATGGAACACCCATTGGGTTCAAACAAATGTCTACTGGAGTACCATCTGGAAGGTATGGCATATCTTCTTCTGGAACAACTGCGGCAACAGTACCCTTGTTACCGTGACGACCAGACATCTTGTCACCAACTTGGATCTTTCTCTTTTGGGCAATGTAGACACGAACCATAGTGTTTACACCTGGAGAAAGTTCGTCGCCGGCTTCACGAGTATAAACCTTAACGTCTTGAACGATACCGCCACCACCGTGTGGTACACGAAGTGAAGTATCACGAACTTCACGAGCCTTTTCACCAAAGATAGCGTGAAGTAATCTTTCTTCAGCAGATAATTCGGTTACACCCTTAGGAGTTACCTTACCTACCAAAATGTCGCCATCGTGAACTTCTGCACCGACACGAACGATACCATCGGCATCAAGATCCTTCAATGCATCTTCACCAATGTTAGGCAATTCTCTAGTGATTTCTTCAGGACCAAGCTTAGTATCACGAGCTTCTGATTCGTAGTCTTCGATACTAATTGAAGTGTAGACATCATCCTTAACCAAACGTTCTGAAAGCATGATAGCATCTTCGTAGTTATACATGTTCCAAGTCATAAATGCGATCAATGGGTTTTGACCTAAAGCAAGTTCGCCGTGATCCATAGTTGGACCGTTAGCAATAACATCGCTTACGTCAACGTGATCACCTAATTTAACATTAGGAGTTTGGTTGTATGACTTAGAGTTGTTTGAACGACGGTACTTTTCAAGAGTGTACTTGTCTAAGGTGCCATCTTCACGTCTAATACGGATTTCGTTGGCATCAACGTATTCAACAGTACCTGCAGCCTTAGCAATTAAAGCGGCACCTGAATCGTGAGCTGCACGATATTCCATACCAGTACCAACAAGTGAACCATGTGGGTTGATCAAAGGAGCAGCCTGACGTTGCTGGTTGGCACCCATCAAAGCACGGTTGGAGTCATCGTTTTCAAGGAATGGAATACATGCTGAAGCAACTGAAACAACTTGCTTAGGAATAACGTCCATGTAGTCAATCTTGTCTGGAGTAACTTCGACGTTATCTTCCTTTTGACGAGCCAAAATAATGTTTTCCTTAAATGAACCATCGTCATTCAAAGGAGTGTTAGCACCGGCAATGATGTAGTTATCTTCTTCATCAGCAGTCAAGTAGTCGATCTTGTCAGTTACCTTGTGAGTATCCCAAGAAACACGACGGTATGGAGTTTCAATGAAACCATACTTGTTAATGATTGCATATGAAGCAAGTGAGTTGATCAAACCAATGTTAGGACCTTCAGGTGTTTCAATAGGACACAAACGACCATAGTGAGTATAGTGAACGTCACGAACTTCATATCCGGCACGGTCACGAGTCAAACCACCAGGCCCTAAAGCTGACATACGACGCTTGTGGGTCAATTCACCTAATGGGTTGTGTTGGTCCATGAACTGTGAAAGTTGTGATGAACCGAAGAATTCCTTGATACTTGCAACAATTGGACGAATGTTGATCAATTGTTGTGGAGTAACAGTTGATGGATCTTGGATTGACATTCTTTCACGAACAACACGTTCCATTCTTGCTAAACCAATTCTGAATTGGTTTTGAAGAAGTTCACCAACACGACGAATACGACGGTTACCCAAGTGGTCGATATCATCAGTAGTACCGATCTTGTCTTGCAATGCAAAGAAGTAGTTGATTGAAGCCAAAACATCAGCTGGAGTTAAGTGCTTAACATCTGCAGCAATATGACCGTTAGACATCAACTTAACTTCACGTTCAGGGTCAACCTTTGAGTAAACCTTAATTTCTTGAACAGTAATAGGATCCGGCAATACACCTTCCTTTGAAGGTTGGTAAGTTACCATCTTGAAGTCATCACGATCAAGGTATGGAGCAAGCTTGTCCATTACTTCGTGGTTAACAACAGTATCCTTTTTAGCAATGATTTCACCAGTATCTGGATCAGCCAAAGTTTCAGCTAAAGTTTGACCGTACAAACGGTTCTTAAGTGAAAGCTTCTTGTTGATCTTGTAACGACCAACTGGTGCCAAGTCGTAACGACGTGGATCAAAGAAACGGGCATATAGCAATGAACGTGATGAATCAGTAGTCTTTGGTTCACCTGGACGAAGTCTTTCGTAAATGTCCTTCAAAGCTTCAGCTACACGTGAGTCAGCTGGGTTCTTGTGAACATCCTTGTCCAAAGTAAATTGCAAAGTATCGCTTTGACCAAACATATCAATAATGTCACTGTCAGAGCTAATACCCATTGCTCTAATCAAAACTGTAAGTGGCAACTTACGAGTACGGTCAACACGAACAAATGAAACATTCTTAGCATCAGTTTCATATTCAAGCCAAGCACCACGGTTAGGAATAACAGTAGTACCAAAGATTTGACGACCGTTCTTGTCGTAGTCGCCAGTGTAATATACACCAGGAGATCTTACTAATTGAGAAACGATAACTCTTTCAGCACCATTAACGATGAATGAACCTGATTCAGTCATCAATGGTAAATCGCCAAAGAATACATCTTGAGTCTTAATTTCACCAGTTTCTTGGTTAGTAAGCTTCAAAGTAACGTGCATTGGTGCAGCATAAGTTGCATCGTGATCACGAGCTTCATCAACTGTGTACTTAGGCTTTTGAAGCTTGTAGCCAACATATTCTAATGAAAGCTTACCTGAGAAGTCACTAATAGGCATAATGTCGTCAAAGACTTCTTTAATGCCTTTATCAAGAAACCACTTATATGATTCGGTTTGAACATCGGTCAAGTTTGGCAGCTTCAATACTTCCTTAATTCGGGAAAAACTGCGTCTAGTTCGATGCTTACCGTAGTTCACTACGTGTCCATTTAACAAGGAAAAACATCCTTTCTGTCTAAGAAAGCAAATATTACATTTCTGTTACAAATTCAAAAAACCGCAATTTTAGGCATAAAAAAGACAAAAACAACGTATGTCGTTTTTGTCAATATCATTTTGCTGGACAATAGATCAGCAAAATCCTGAATCTCAGTTTTTTTAAATCAGCAAAAATTATATGTTATTTTCGGTAAACTGTCAAGGTTAAATGCCTATTACTACTTGACTTTTTCCAATTTTTTGGTAGCTTTAGCAATTTCAAATTTTAACTTGCCATGTTGACTGCCAATCTTCAAAGTATCACCTTTTTGAACTTCACCAGTTATCAACATTTCAGCCACTTTATCTTCAATGTCATTTTGAATTGCTCTTTTAAGAGGACGTGCTCCGTTTTCTGGATCATAACCATCTTGAACAATCTTGTCCAAAGCAGCACGAGAAAGCTTAAGCGTAATACCCTTCTTTTGCAAACGTTCAACCAATTTGTGAGTAAGCAAAGTAACAATGCTACGCAATTGCTTCTTATCCAATTCATCGAAGACAATTGTTTCATCAATTCTGTTCAAAAATTCTGGACGGAAGAATTGCTTGATTGCTTGTTCAACCTTGCTTTGTCTTTCCTTAGCTTGATCTGCATTGTCAGCATTAAAGCCAACTGCGTTTTGATCAAACAATGAACGTGAACCTAAGTTAGAGGTCATGATGATAATAGTATTTCTAAAGTCGACTTTTCTACCCTTAGAATCGGTCAAAAATCCTTCATCAAGGACTTGTAAAAGCAAGTTAAATACATCTGGGTGGGCTTTTTCTACTTCATCAAGCAAAACTACTGAGTATGGGTGACGACGAACTTGTTCTGAAAGTTGACCACCTTCTTCATAGCCAACGTAGCCAGGAGCCGAACCAATCAACTTGCTTGAAGCAATTTGATCCATATATTCAGACATATCGAGTCTGATCATGTTGTCTTCTGAATCAAACATTGCTGCAGCAACTGACTTAGCAAGTTCAGTTTTACCTACACCTGTTGGTCCTAAGAATAAGAATGAACCAATTGGACGATGTTCATCCTTAATTCCACTTCTACTACGACGAATAGCGCGAGCAACTGCAGAAACAGCCTTGTCTTGGCCGATAACACGCTTGTGCAAGAGGCTCTCCAGGTTAGCCAATTGACGTGTTTCGTTACGCTTCATTTGGGTAACTGGCACACCAGTCCAATCTGAAACAACCTTAGCGATGTCTTCAGGCTCAACGATTGCACTTGCACTTACCTTAGAATGCAAAGTATCGATCAACTTTTCACGTTGTGCTTGCAAGTTATTTTGTTCATCTTGCAATTGAGCAGCCTTAACAAAATTTTGACTTGCAGCAGCTTCATTCTTTTGATCGATCAAATTCTTAATCTTATCGTTGATTTGCACTAATTTGTCATTAGAGCCGACATTATTGCGGATCTTTACTGCTGCACTAGCTTCATCGACTAAGTCAATCGCCTTGTCTGGTAAAAATCTGTCAGAAATGTAACGACTTGATAAATCAACAGCGTCTTCAAGGCTAGCTTCAGGAATAGCTACGTGGTGGAACTTTTCATATTTTGGCTTTAAGCCTTGTAAAATAGCCAATGCTTCTTTTCTTGAAGGTTCGTTAAGACGAACTTGTTGGAAACGACGAGCCAAAGCTTGATCTTTTTCAATGTACTTTTGATATTCATCAAAAGTAGTTGCACCAATCATTTGGATATCACCACGAGCAAGTGATGGCTTCAAAATATTAGAAGCATCGATTGCACCTTCGGCACCACCAGCACCAATCAAGGTATGCATTTCATCAACAAACAAGATGACCTTGCCGTCTTTTGCGATTTCATCCAAGATCTTCTTCATTCGATCTTCGAATTCACCACGGTACTTAGTGCCGGCAACCAAGTTACCCATATTCAGTGCCATGACACGCTTATCAAGTAAATCTTCTGGCACCTTTTTCTTAACGATTTCTGTGGCAATTGCTTCAGCTACGGCAGTCTTACCAACACCTGGTTCACCAACCAAAACTGGGTTGTTCTTAGTACGACGAGAAAGAATTTGAATTACACGTTCAATTTCTTTAGAACGACCGATAACTGGATCGATAGCTCCTTCGCGTGAACGTTGATTCAAGTTAATTGCAATCTTATCCAAGGTAGGTGTTGTACTTGCCTTACGTTTCTTTTGTGCTGGTGCTGAGGATGTATTATTGTTGCCTAACCAGTTAGCTGAATCCGCAAAATCTTGGTCTTGTGCCAAACTATCAATTGCATCTTGACGCAAACGACCAATATCAACATTCAAATTCTTTAAAATTATTGCTGATAAGACTTGTTCACTAGCAGTTATTCCTAGCAAAACATGGTTAGTTTGAATTTCCTTGTATCCACCTTGATCCGCTTGTCTCTTAGCGTAGTCTAGTGCCAAGCTCAAACGAGGTGACATTTCCATATAACTAGCTTTAGGTGCTGAACCGTAACCGGTGTAGCGCTCAATTTCTTCACGCACAGCAGTAGGAGTTAAGCCCCATGAACGAAGTATCTTCCCTGCTTCACCGTCTGTTTCAATTACTAAAGCCAATAAAACGTGTTCTGTTCCGATTAAGCGATGATGGAAATTCTGTGCTTGTTCACGTGCAATTTCCAATACTTGATTAACGCTTTTACTATATGAGTTTTCCATACAAACACCACCCCTTTAAAATACGTTATGGTATTTTACTTTTATTTTGTCAGTAAGTAAAATAATTTAACTTATCTCCGTGATCATTATGATCAAAAACGCGCAATTAATCAAAAATTGCGGCGGCAATTTCAGTTAAATATTTTTGATCTGTTTCATCAAAATTTT
Source organism: Lactobacillus sp. OTU4228 (assembly GCF_001006945.1). Classification (NCBI taxonomy): domain Bacteria; kingdom Bacillati; phylum Bacillota; class Bacilli; order Lactobacillales; family Lactobacillaceae; genus Lactobacillus; species Lactobacillus sp. OTU4228. The sequence continues at coordinate 71,927 of NZ_CDLD01000004.1, read as the reverse complement.
TTAGCTTAGTAGAATCAAAATCGAAAACGCCCCATAATTTTTCATCCTTAAAAATAGGCACGACGATTTCAGAATTCGAAGCACTGTCGCAAGCGATGTGACCAGCAAATTCATGGACGTTGGGCACAATTTGCGTTTTTTCTTCCTTAGCTGCTGTTCCGCAAACGCCTTTACCCATTTGAATATGCACACAAGCTGGCATCCCTTGGAATGGGCCTAAAATCAACTCGCCGTTTTCAAAGCGATAAACACCAGCAAAATTAACATTATTAAGCGAATTAAACAAAAGCGCAGATAAATTAGCAGTATTGGCAATCCAGTCATCTTCGCCATCAACTAGTGCCTTTGCCTGCTGCACTAACAATTCATAATTTTCTTTCGTAGTAGCTGTCATTCTCATGTCCCCTATAGTTTTAGTGTGTATTATAGCAAAAAGAAAAAAGCTGTCTATTAAGACAGCTTAAATATAATCGGGAAAACGCGATTTGAACGCGCGACCTCTACGTCCCGAACGTAGCGCTCTACCAAACTGAGCTATTTCCCGAAAAAAAGACTCACCATTCGGTGAGCCTTCTATCTTGGAGCGGAAGACGGGATTCGAACCCGCGACCCCCACCATGGCAAGGTGATGTTCTACCACTGAACTACTTCCGCACAACAGTTATTATTATAGCAAATACATTTTTCATTGCAAGGTATTTTGCCAAAAAAGATAAATTTATTTTAGGCACAAAAAAAGCTCACATTCGTGAGCTCTTCATCTTAGAGCGGAAGACGGGATTCGAACCCGCGACCCCCACCATGGCAAGGTGATGTTCTACCACTGAACTACTTCCGCGACAACAGGTATTATTATAGCAAATACATTTTTCTTTGCAATACCTTTTTATCAAAAAAGATAAATTTATTTTAGGCACAAAAAAAGCTCACATTCGTGAGCTCCTCATCTTGGAGCGGAAGACGGGATTCGAACCCGCGACCCCCACCATGGCAAGGTGATGTTCTACCACTGAACTACTTCCGCGATACAAAAAGTATTATAGCAAAGATTATTCTCTTTGCAAATACTTTTTGAAAAAATATTACTTATCTGTTTTTAACTAAGTTAATTTTAGTTATTGTACCGAATTAAAAAAATTGCTACAATATCTTCAATTTAATTAAAGGAGATTTCACATGAGATTACGTACTATTGCTTTCTAAATCAAAATCTTAATATTAGGAAGCGAGAAAAACATGCCAAAATTTAATATCAGAGAATATCAACCAAACGATTATGCTGAAGTATGCCGCATTCACGACGTTAGTCGTAAAGAAGAGCTAACAATTGGTGGTGCGGAAAAATACTTCATACCTTTAGAGACAGCTCCATATAAGGATGATTTTTTCTCCTGCAAAATTTATGTAGCTTATGATGCTGACAGCATATTGGGCTTCGTTGCAGTTCATCCCCAAGAACTGGATTACATTTATGTAGATCCAATTCATCAAAATAAAGGTATCGGGTATGCTTTAGCAACGACAGCTTTGAGGTACATGAGTCGACCAGTTAGTCTTGACGTATTTGCAGAAAATACTAAGGCCAAAAAGCTTTACAAAAAATTAGGCTTTAAGTGTCAAGAAGTTAGATATCAGCAATGGGATTTAAATGATCCTAAAAAATACTCTGATGAAAAATTGATTCTCAATTAAAAAATACATAAACAAAAACTCTTATCCATGCTTAAAACATAGATAAGAGTTTTTTAATTTATAAGATTACTTGTTTTCTTTATTCTTCTTTTCCATATCAGCCTTAACTTCAGCTTCTACGCTTTCAACACGTTCTGGACGCATTGTTGGGAACAAAAGAACATCACGAATAGCTGGAGCATCAGTCAAAAGCATTACCAAACGGTCAATACCGATACCCAAACCACCTGTAGGTGGCATACCGTATTCCATAGCACGAAGGTAATCTTCATCGATCATGTCAGCTTCGTCGTTACCTGCTTCACGTTCTTCCATTTGAGCTTCGAAACGTTCACGTTGGTCGTCAGGATCGTTCAATTCTGAGAAGGCGTTACCGTATTCTTCACCCATGATGTAAATTTCGAAACGATCAGTAAATCTTGGATCGTCAGCATTCTTCTTAGCAAGTGGTGAGATTTCTACTGGGTGACCGTAAACGAAGGTTGGGTCAACAATAGTTTCTTCACAGTACTTTTCAAAGAAGGCGTTAATAATGTGACCAACTTTCCAGAACTTTTCAACGTGGATGTCGTGGTCTTCCGCAATCTTAGTTGCTTCTTCAAGAGTCATTGGCTTCCAGAAGTCAACGCCAGTCTTTTCCTTGATCAAGTCAACCATGTGAACGCGACGGAATGGCTTGCCTAAGTCAATGTCAGTACCTTGGTAAGTGATCTTACCGTCATCTGAAACAACCTTAGCTGCAGCACGGATAATACCTTCAGCTTCATCCATAACATCGTGGTAGTCCCAGTATGCTGCGTAACTTTCAAGTTCAGTAAATTCTGGGTTGTGGTGAGTGTCCAAACCTTCGTTTCTGAATACACGGCCGATTTCGTAAACACGTTCCATATCACCAACAATCAAACGCTTAAGTGGAAGTTCCAAAGCAATTCTCATGTAAAGGTTAATATCCAAAGCGTTGTGGTGAGTAATGAATGGACGAGCTTCAGCACCACCAGGAATGTTGTGAAGTACTGGAGTTTCAACCTCCAAGAAGTTTTGACCATTTAAGTAGTCACGAATAGCTTGAATGATTTGAGTACGGTGAACAAAGCGCATGTAGCTGTCACGGTTAGTGATCAAATCAAGGTAACGTTGACGGTAAATTGCTTCAACATCCTTCAAGCCGTGGTACTTGTCTGGTAAAGGACGAAGAGCCTTGGACAAGAATGTTACGTGAAGAGCTCTAATAGTAAGCTCGCCAGTATCGGTTTTCATAACTTCACCATCGATACCTAAGAAGTCACCGATATCTGATTTCTTGAAGATCTTGTAGTTGTCTTCACCAACGATGTCTTTACGTACGTAAATTTGAATCTTGCCAGTACGGTCGTAAAGGTCAGCGAAACCCACCTTACCCTTACCACGCTTAGCAAGCATACGACCAGCAATTTTGGTCTTAGGCATGTCATCGTTTAATTCATCTTTATCTTCTTTGCCATACTTTTCTTCTAAAGTACTTGCTAAATCTTGACGATCAAATTTTCTTTGGCCAAATGGTTCAATTCCATTTTCGCGCATTTCGTCCATCTTTTGGCGACGAACTCTTAATTGATCGTTCATTTCATTCTTTGCCAATTTATCTTTCCTCCATTTATTTGTTCTTTTTCGCGCGCCGTGCAACACGAGCTTCTTCTCTTTTTTCGTATTCATCTACAAAGTTATCAAGCAAGTCATACACTTCTTGACGCGTCCAGACCTCATTTATTTTAGCACGAGTACGGGCCGAACGGGGAATTCCCTTTAAATAGTATGCAGCTTGTTGACGAAATTCAGGAACTGCCCGCTTTTCGCCGTGAATTTTAATCAATCCTTCAAGCTGATGCTTAGCTGTTTCAACTTTTTCACGCACAGTTTGTGGTGGCAAAGTTTCACCAGTCTCTAAATAATGTACCATATCCTGCAAAATCCAAGGATTACCTAGTGCGGCACGTCCTACCATCACTGCAGTACAACCAATTTCATCTAGAGCCTTCTTAGCAAGCTCAGGGGTTCTGATATCGCCGTTTGCTACGAATGGTACATCCAAAACTTGGGCAACATCATGCAAAACTCCCCAATCAGCTTCACCTTGATACATTTGCTTTCTAGTTCTACCATGCATTGCAATCATGCTGGCACCTGCTTCTTGAGCAGCCAATGCATTTTCTACGGCAAAAATATGCTTGCGATCCCAACCAATTCTCATTTTAACAGAAACTGGTTTTTGCACATTCTGTACCACGGCATGAACCATTTGATAAATCTTATTAGAATCAAGAAGCCATTTAGATCCTGCATCAGTTTTAGTAACTTTAGGTACAGGACAACCCATGTTGATATCAATGATATCAGCATCAGTATGTTGATCAACGTATTGAGCAGCTTGTAGCAATGTTTCTTCGGTCCCTCCGAAGATTTGAATACTCATTGGGTGTTCTCTTGGGTCAACATCCATCATGCTCAAAGTTTTCTTATTTCGATAAATAATCCCATGATCTGAGATCATTTCGCAGACAACCAGCCCAGCTCCGAATTCCTTACATACAACGCGGAATGCTGAGTTTGAAACTCCCGCCATCGGCGCAACAACAACTCGGTTTGGAATGGTGATATCGCGAATTTTCCAGCTGTTATCCACCAAATCATCCTTTCAAAATACCCTATTATAATATCAAAAAAGCCCCAGAGGATAAAACCTTAGGACTTTTTAATTAAAATTAATAATCTTTGTCGTCTTTTTTCTTGGCTAAAATTTCTTTCAATTCATCTTCAGTGTAGTGATATTTGTTGCCACAGAAGTTGCAAGTAAGTTCAGCACCGTGATCTTCATCGATCATAGCTTTTAATTGTGAGGACTTCAAGGTTTCAAGGATTCCAGCGTACTTTTTCTTTGAACAGTCACAGCTGAATGCGACGTCGTCTTTTTCAAGGATCTTGCAGTCAGTACCTAAAATCTTGTGGGCCAAATCTTCTGGAGTCATTCCGTCTAAGAATGAAGTTGAAAGAGCTGGTAATTCATCGATGCGCTTGATAGTTTGATCAATCAAGGCATCACTTGCACCTGGTAAAGCTTGAAGCATAAATCCGCCGGCTTCACCGATTGAATTATTTGGATTTACAAAAACAGACAAACCAACGGCTGATGGAATTTGTTCTGACTTAGTAAGGTAGTATGCAAAGTCTTCGGCAATTTCACCAGAAACGATTGGCACTTGACCAGTGTAAGGTTCCTTTAAGCCGAGGTCCTTAGTAACTTCAAACCAACCTTGACCAACAGCCTTTTTAACATCAATGTGACCATTCTTCTTAGGTGGCAAAGCAATGTGTGGGTTCTTTACATAGCCCTTAACAGTTAAATCAGACTTGGCAGTTACAATTGTTGGGCCAACTGGACCGTTGCCTAACAATCTAACAGTTAATTCTTCTTTATCAGTAAGTTCGGCACCTGCCAAAAGCAATGAACCTACTAAAGTACGACCAAGTACTGCTGCAGATGCTGACCATAAATCATGACGCTTTTGGGCTTCGCTTACCACACCTTTAGCAGTAATTGTTAGTAAACGTAAATTCTTAGTTTTATCAATTGATTTTACTAAATAATCATTCATCATTTATCCTTCTCTCTAAAAAAATAGAGCCTTTTTCAGGCCCTACTTTTTATTTAATTATCTTTGTGCTCATCGTCTTCTGCAGGTGAATCTGTCTTAGTTGAATCAGTGTTTTGATTCTTTTCAGGATTTTCTGCATTGTGTTCTTCAACTTCATGATTCTTTTCTGATGGAGTTTCCAAAGCATCCTTTTCTTGATCAGCTAAAGCTTGATCTGAATCTTTCTTTTCTGCCTTTTCAACTTCACGCTTTTCTGCAGCGGCTTTAGCCTCTTCGTAAGTTGAAGCCTTTGATTCGCTTGGATATTCGCTTTCGTACTTTTCAGGCATCTTACCAGTCTTGTACAAAGACATGATTTGCTTTTCGTCCAAAGTTTCGTATTTAAGCAAAGCTTCCGCAATAATTCTGTGCTTTTCTTTGTTTTCTTTTACGATTTCTAAGGCCTTAGCATGAGCTTCATCCAAGATCTTCTTGACAGCTTCATCAATCTTAGCAGAAGTTGCTTCACTGTATGGCTTGAATCCGTAAGGATTGGTTTCGCCTTCTTTTTCAAGCTCAACCATACCTAAGGAGTCAGTCATACCGTAGTTAACAACCATGCTATGAGCAATTGCTGTAGCTTGTTCAAAGTCGTTTGAAGCACCGGTTGATTTATCACCAATGGTTGCTTCTTCACCAGCACGACCACCCATTAAACCAACAATTTGTTCAAATAATTGTTTCTTAGTCAAAATGAATTGATCGTCTTTTGGAAGCATGATGTTGTAACCACCAGCACGACCACGTGGCACGATAGTTACTTTACGTACAGTTCTTGAATCGCTTAAGACCAAACCACAGATTGAGTGTCCAGCTTCGTGGAAAGCAACTCTACGTCTTTCGGGTTCTGCAATCAAGCGGTCCTTCTTAGCTGGACCAGCGATTACACGGTCTTCAGCTTCATCAATATCTGAAGCAGTAATTTCGGTACCGTTTCTACGAGCAGCTACCAAAGCAGCTTCGTTCAAAACGTTAGCTAAGTCAGCACCTACAAAACCAGGTGTTTGACGAGCAATTTCCTTCAAGTCAACGTCTGGAGCAAGTGGCTTGTTCTTGGCATGTACCTTCAAAATAGCTTCACGACCACGAACGTCAGGACGACCAACCAAAACCTTACGGTCGAAACGACCAGGACGAAGCAAGGCTGGGTCCAAAACGTCTGAACGGTTAGTAGCGGCAATGACGATTACGCCTTCGTCGCCTTCAAAACCATCCATTTCAACCAATAATTGGTTCAAAGTTTGTTCACGTTCATCGTTGCCACCACCGGTGCCGTTACCACGACGACGACCAATGGCATCAATTTCATCGATAAAGATGATACTTGGTGCATTCTTCTTAGCGTTGTTGAACAAGTCACGTACACGACTAGCACCAACACCAACAAACATTTCAACGAAGTCTGAACCTGAGATTGAGTAGAATGGTACGTTAGCTTCACCAGCTACGGCACGAGCAAGCAAAGTTTTACCAGTACCGGGAGGACCCTCAAGTAAAACACCGGATGGGATTCTAGCACCCAATTTAGTGTATTTCGATGGGTCTTTTAAGAATTCAACAACTTCGACCAATTCTTGCTTTTCTTCTTCTTCACCAGCTACGTCAGAGAAACGGACCTTATTCTTAGAAGGATCCTCTGGTTTAACATGTGAGCGACCGAAGTTCATAATTCCGCCGCTGCCACCACGACCAGCACCGCTTTGGTTCATCATCATCCAAAGCATGACGATAAATAAAACAGTTGGCACAAGCATGACAATGGTTGAAATCCAATTGCCTGATTGTGATTCTCCCTGAGTAGTCATCCGAGCATTACTCTTTTGTGCCAAGTTCTGCACATTAGAAACTGTCGAATCATTTTGTAACATGGTAGTAGAGAAGTTAGACACTTTTCTACTTGAGTTATTACTAAAGAAATCAAAACTATTATTTGATTGATTCTTTGTTGTTTGTGCATTCTTGTAACTACCTGTAACAGTGTAGACACCATTAGCAGGTTGAACACTAAAGTTTTTAACTTTGCCTTGGCGTAAATCCTTAACAAATTGGGAGTAGCTGATATTTTCACTACCGCCTCCATTGTTAGAACCGCCGAGTGCCCAGTTGATTCCCCATAGGAGTAGAAGGAACACAACTATATAGAAAAGGCCATTTGAAAGTAGCCTATTCCGGTTATTCTTCATAAAAAACCTCCGCAAAGTCTTCAAGTTATACGTTTAAAATTCTATCACAAAATATGTTGCGACCACTAATATTTTCAACTATTTTGAAGACTTTTTAACATTTATATAAAAAATACTGTTTACCGTTTTCAATCCAATTTTGATTTTGATATGCCACTTCGACAAAAACTGGTTCATCATCTGCATAAATAGTTAGACATAGTGGTCGTAAAGATAATGGAACAGCATGTTCCGCAAATTTTTTCTTTGCTTTGGTTCTTTGACCATCTTGAAGCAAAAGTTTTGCCCCAGGAATCAGTGACCCTGCACTAAAATCCGCTTTTTCTTCAAACCAAAAATCACCTATTTCTGCCTTATCTTTTGCTTTTTGATCAGTTAATACAAATGTCACACCTTGAAAAGCAAACGGAATATTCAATTGAATCGGATAAGGAACGATCATATTTATTTTTGCTTTTTTAGTCAAATAAAAATAGCCCTGATACTCAATTACGGCAAAATTACCTAAATTTTTATTAACGCGGCGGTGGAATTTTTCCCAGATATTCTTCTGCCAAAAAATATTTCGCTCATTTTCTGGTAAAGCAGTTAATTTTTCACTTTTAATGCGATATGCCTGCCCCAAAAAGGGAGTCAATTGACCAATGTCGTCTACTTTTTGGTCAATAAATTCATCTAAATTAGTCATTTTCTTGCTATAGTTCAAAGCATTCGCAATTAAAGCAGGATTTTCTTTTTTTAGTAGCGGAACAACATGGTGGCGCAGTCGATTGCGCATGGTTTCATCCTCGTTGTTAGTCGAATCCGTGATAAACTCAATGCCATTTTTTCGATCATACTCAAACAGTTCTTGCTTGCTATAAGCCAAAAGTGGCCTAAGTAGGGAAACTCCATGCATTACCCCTACTGCTTGCAAGCTATTCATTTCTTCGGGATTGCCCGAGCGAATAAACTTAAGCAAAATATTCTCTAGCAAATCATCACCATGATGGGCCGTTAACAAATAATCTGCCTTTTCTTTCTTAGCTATTTGAGTCAAAAAAGCATAGCGTGCATCCCTCGCCGCTGCCTCAATCCCTGCAGCCGGATGCTCATCTTTTGCCCACACTGCCGTAAACAGCGGAATATCGTACTTCTTGCAATACTCCTGCAAAATCTTAGTCTCGTTTTTACTATCGCTGCGCAATTGATGATCAAAATGAGCCGCAATTACCTGCACCTTCATCTTCTGCAACATATCGAGTAAGGCCATCGAATCCGGCCCCGCACTTGCCGCTACCAAGAATTTTTTATTATTCAGCTCGATGCCGTTATCTTCAAAAAAATCATTAATCTTCATAAATTTACCTAACAAAAAATGGCCCACTACAGGCCATTTCCTAATTTTCAGTTAACACTTGCTTTAACTTGGCAATTTCTTTTTTGGCATCTTTAGCCGTCTTATTTAGAACTTGATCAAATTCAGCAGGCTTTACATCTGAAAATTGATTATCATGATCAATTAACTTCGGATCATTCACACGAGTAATCGACAAATTAAATCTGCCCTTATGAATATGAACGACAACTACGCGGACTTCTTGTCCAACCTTGTATTGCCGTCTTTCTCTTGGCCAATTATTGCCAAAATCACCATGGTGAACTAATCCTGAATGCTTATTTGGCAAAGTAACGAAAATTCCTAAGTCAGTAATATTGTTAATTACTCCCGTTACTCGATTGCCAGCTTGGTATCTTTCCATTAATTATCGTTTCCTTCGTGGACGTTATAAATCTTCTCATTATTTTTAGAGTAATAGAACTTATAACGAATTAGCTTTGCAACATAATTTGGATCCTTTAGATCCTGTCTTTTCGTTGTCAACTCGCGATCTTTAGCTTTCACTTGAGCTAAAGTTTGTTTTTCAGCTTCAACTTGGTTATTTATTCGTCCAGTTTGAGAAATCTTAATTGCAATTTGTACGCCTAATACAACAAAGATAATTGCAAAAACAGCAATTATTCTGTTCAATCTTACGCGATGCACTTCTTTTTCTCTTTTAGCCTGTTTACGTTTTAAACGCGCCCTTTGCTCTTCTGGACTCATCGAATTATAAATACGTGGACCATGATTCATTTTTGTTAATCCCCTATTGCTTGTTACTGTAAATGCAATTAAGTTAAGTATAACAGCGACTCACTTAAAAGTCATTAATCAACTAATTCGTAAAGTTCGCTTGCTTCAGCCTTTTTAGTAGTCTCACGAATATTCAAAACCTTGGCTTTAATAACTCTAGCACCGTAGCCAATTTCAATAATGTCATCAATTTTAACATCATAACTTGACTTAACGACACGACCATTAACCTTGATTCTGCCTTGGTCTGCCATTTCCTTAGCTACAGTTCTTCTTTTAACTAATCTTGAAACTTTCAAAAATTTATCAATTCTCATTTTTATTCCTCGCAATTATCTTTGTACAATATTGCTTGCTGCCTGCAAGAATGTGGCTAATTCATTGAATAAAACACGATTCTTCATTTCATCAGGCATTTGCAGCAATACTACCATCCGTTTTTCTTGATTCATGCTAATACGGGCTTTCATATTCACGTGTTCAAGTGCCTTGAAGATATTAGGTCCTTCTAATTCACGTGAAGCCGCATTATTGAATTCAACTTTAATTTTATCGCCAGTTTTAAGGACAGTCAGCACTTGCGCCAAATCTGCATCAACCTTTAAACCAGCAACCGCCAACAAGTTCTCTACTGCTGTAGGATAATCACCGAAACGATCAATTAATTCGTCTTCAATTTTATCCAACTCATCTTGATCGGCAACAGCTTTAATCTTCTTATAGAATTCGATCTTTTCTTCCTGATCGCCAATATATGAATCAGGAATATATACTTCAAGCTTAAGATCGATTTCAGCATTCGACTTCTTAACGGCCTTTTTGCCCTTACGTTCTTTAATAGCATCACTCAACATTTGTGAGTACAAGTCATAGCCAACACTATCGATAAAGCCGTGCTGCTGGGCACCTAGCATGTTGCCGGCACCTCTGATTGATAAATCACGCATGGCAATCTTGAAACCTGACCCAAGTTCAGTAAAGTCGCGAATCGCATCTAGCCGCTTTTCACCAACTTCAGTCAAAACCTTATTTGGTTGGTAAAGGAAATAGGCATAAGCCAATCTGGCACTTCTACCAATTCGACCACGCAATTGATACAGCTGACTCAAGCCATAGTGATCGGCATCTTCAATGATCATAGTATTAACGTTAGGCATATCAATACCAGTTTCAATGATCGTGGTCGTTACCAAAATATCAAATTCACGATTCAAAAAACGATACAGAATATCTTCCAGCTGGTTCTGACTCATTCTGCCGTGTGCACTAGCGATCCGGGCATTTGGAATCAACTGCTGCAACTTTTCAACCGTTTCGTCGATGTCGCTAATTCGGTTGTGTAAATAAAAGACTTGACCGCCACGCTTCATTTCTCTTAGACAGGCATCCTTGATTACGCTAGGAATTTGTTCCATGACGTAAGTTTGAATTGGATATCTATTTTGTGGTGGAGTTTCCATAACTGATAAATCACGTACCCCAACCATTGACATGTGCAACGTACGTGGAATTGGCGTAGCCGTCAGCGTCAAAACATCGATATTTGCCTTTAATTGCTTTAACTTTTCCTTGTGTTTAACACCAAAGCGCTGCTCTTCATCAACAATTAACAGACCCAAGTCCTTGAAATGCACATCTTTAGACAAAAGCCGGTGAGTTCCCACAACTATGTCGATTTTGCCATCTTCAAGTCCTTCGATGATCTCTTTTGATTCAGCCGGAGTTTGAAAACGTGACAACATCGCCGTGTTTACTGGGAAATCCTTAAACCGATCCTGAATTGTCTCATAGTGCTGCTGAGCCAAAATAGTCGTAGGTACCAAAAAGGCAACCTGCTTATTATCTTGAATTGCCTTAAAAGCAGCCCGCAAAGCAACTTCAGTTTTACCAAAACCAACGTCCCCAACTAGCAAACGATCCATTGGCTTCGGCTTTTCCATATCTTCTTTAATTTCCTTAATTGAACGCAACTGGTCAGGCGTTTCAGGGTATGGAAAGGCATCATCGAATTGGCGCTGCAAGTCATCATCTGGTGAAAAGGCAAAACCTTTTTCAGATTCACGTTTAGCATAAAGTTCGATCAAATCATCGGCAATATCTTCAACCTTAGATTGAACTTTCCGCTTGGTTTTAGCCCATTCGCTACCACCTAGTTTGTTAATATGTGGCGTCTTGCCCTCTGAACCAACGTATTTTTGAACCAAGCTCAATTGATCCGCTGGCACGAAAAGCTGGTCGCCATGCTGGTAAGTAATGGTGATGTAGTCTCGTTTTACGCCATTATTTTCGAGAGTCTTAATTCCTTCAAAACGGCCAATACCGTGATTGACGTGAACAACGTAGTCGCCAGGTTTAAGTTCGGTATAATTACGCAATCTTTGCGCGTTTTCCAAGGTCTTAATTCGTTTTTTACGTTGCGGACGCTTATTAAATAGTTCTCGTTCAGTTAAATAAACTAATTTAACCGTTGGTAAAGAAAAGCCGCTGGCATAGCCACCAACCATGATTTGAGCTCTGCCTTCAACTAATTCGTCTTCACCGACAATTGGCAAATTAAGGCCAAAATCAGCCATTGTTTGATCAATCTGTCTAGCTCTTTTATCATTGTCGGCTTGCAAGACAACCGTTTGACCAGACTTTTGGTAGGATTCAAGTTCTGATTTAATCAACGGCATTTGACTAAAGAATTGTTCCGGCTCACGCGTTTGCCAGTTGAGCATCTGTCCTAAACGCAAGCGTCCCATGCTTCTTTGGAAAAGTGAGAAGTAAATCCGATGATGCTTATCTTTACTTAAAACATCATCAAAATCAGACCGCAATTCTTGATGTGACAACATTGCGCCAGTTTTTAGTTCATCACTAATAAATGCCGCATTTTGCTTATCCACGTCTTCAACTGCTTGCTTAATCAATGGCAAATCATCCAATAAAATTTCACCATTTTTAGGCAAATATTCTAATAAGCTGCTTGGCTTTTCAATTAAGTAGTCGACCAAAAAGGCGTAATTATCCGGCAACCCGCCATCTTCAAGATTATCGAGCGCTACTGCAAAGTGATCTTTTACAGCCTTAGCTGGTGCAGGTGCATCGACCATATCCTTTTTAATTTTTTCCGCTGCATTAAAAATTGCATCCTTGGCAAAAACGCGGTCTTGCGCAGCAGCCACCGTTACCTGCTCAATTTCTTTTTGACTCCGTTGACTTGCCAAGTCAAATTCCTTGATAGTATCAATTTCATCGCCAAAGAATTCGATTCTGACCGGATTTTCACGATCTAGTGGATAAATATCCAAGATATCACCACGAATGGCAAATTCACCAGGACGGGCTACCAATGCCTCTTTTTTATAGCCAGCACCAACTAACCAATTATTCAGTTCGGTTAATTCATATTCTTTTTCTGGTGCAAATTCTCGCCGTGCCTTGGCAAAATCTGCCGGCGACGACAATTTATACTGCAATCCCTGTGGTGTGGTTACCACAATGCCTGGTTTACCGCTCAATAAAAAATTCAAAGATTGGATTCGGCTGCTTAATTCGTCTGGTGAACTAACCGCAGTTTGCGTAGCAATGGTTGCATCGACTGGAAAATAATGGGCAGCATCGTCTTCCAAAATTGAGTTTAATTCACCATATAGGTTCTGGGCCTTGCTTTCATTTTCTTCAATTAAAATTAAAGGCGCATTTGGCTCAGAAACAATTTGCTTTAAGAGTAGACTAAAAGCACCGGCATTAGCGCCAGTGATTAGTGAGTTTTTTACTTGTTTTGTTTTTGCAATAAAATTATTTAAATCTTGATCTTGTTTAAGTATTTCTGTTAAACGCATTTTAATTATATTTATTCATCAAATATTGACTATCGCGACCTGCAATAAAGTCGTCGATAATCTTTACGCTTGTATCAAATGCATCATCCATCAACTTTTGTTGTTCATCATTAAATGGGGTAAGCACCCATGAAACGACAGTTGCATTCTTAGGGTGACGAATACCGATCTTTAAACGGTTGAACTTTTCAGTTCCTAAATCACGGATAATGCTCTTAATTCCGTTATGACCACCAGATTTACCATTGGCTCTAATTCTAATTTTACCAATTGGCATATCCATATCGTCTTGAATGATCAAAATATCTTCAGGATCAACCTTAAAGAAGTTAGCGACTTGACTAACTGAACGACCCGATTCATTCATATAAGTTTGTGGTTCAAGCAAAATTACATCTTCACCGTTAATTTTTTGCTTGGTCCAAAGTCCTTCAAATTTATCCTTATCTAGTGACAAGCCCTTTTCATCAAGATAATGATCCATTGTCATAAATCCTGTGTTGTGCTTGGTTTTATCGTATTTTTGGCCTGGATTGCCTAAACCTGCAATTATTTTCATTAATATATACCCCTCATTACATAATCCCTCATATAATAGCACAAACAATAAATAATAATTTTATTAATGCTTGCTAACATGGTATAATTTGCTTTGTTAAAATTATCACTAATAAAAAGGAGACTTTATTGTTATGGCAAGAGTTGAAAAACCCCGTAAAGTTATTTTAGTCGGTGACGGTGCCGTAGGTTCTACCTTCGCATTCTCAATGGTACAACAAGGTATCGCTGAAGAATTAGGTATCATCGACATCGCTAAGGAACACGTTCAAGGTGACGCAATCGACTTAGCAGATGCTACTCCATGGACTTACCCAAAGAACATCTACGCAGCTGATTACCCAGACTGCAAGGACGCAGACTTAATCGTTATCACTGCTGGTGCTCCACAAAAGCCAGGTGAAACTCGTCTTGACCTTGTAAACAAGAACTTGAAGATTTTATCATCAATCGTTGAACCAATCGTTGAATCAGGCTTTGATGGTATCTTCTTAGTAGTTGCAAACCCAGTTGACATTTTGACTCACGCAACTTGGAAGATCTCAGGCTTCCCTAAGGATCGTGTTATCGGTTCAGGTACTTCACTTGACACTGGTCGTCTTCAAAAGGTTATCGGTGAAATGGAACACGTTGACCCACGTTCAGTTAACGCATACATGCTTGGTGAACACGGTGATACTGAATTCCCAGCATGGAGCTACAACAATGTTGGTGGCGTAAAGGTTAGTGACTGGGTTAAGGCTCACGGTATGGATGAATCTAAGCTTGAAGACATCCACAAAGAAGTTGCTAACATGGCTTACGACATCATCAACAAGAAGGGTGCTACCTTCTACGGTATCGGTACTGCTTCAGCAATGATCGCTAAGGCTATCTTGAACGACGAACACCGTGTACTCCCACTTTCAGTAGCTATGGATGGTCAATACGGCTTACACGACCTTCACATTGGTACTCCTGCAGTTGTTGGCCGCAAGGGTCTTGAACAAATCATCGAAATGCCATTAAGCGATGATGAACAAGCTAAGATGGAAGCTTCTGCAAAGCAATTGAAGGAAGTTATGGACAAGGCCTTCAAGGAAACTGGCGTTAAGGTTCGTCAATAATCCATTAAACTTTAATTAAAAAAGCATCTCCGTGTAGTGACCCTCGAAATTCGGACATGAATCTCGAGGGTTTTACTATGTCTAAACTAACTAAAAAGGATAAAATTCATATTTTTGAAGAATGGACTTTAGAAAATAAACGTGGAACGTACTTAAGTAAGAAATATGGTATCAGAAGAGAAAAGGTAAATTATCTAATAAATTTAATTAAAATTCATGGCTTATCAGTACTTGATAAATCTTATACGCATTACTCAAAAGAGTATAAAGAACATGCCATAAAAAGAGTGCTTTTAGGAAATGAATCGATTAATGCAGTAGCACTTGATCTAGGTTTGCCTGGTAATGGTATGTTAAGCAATTGGATTCGCTCTTACAAAGAAAATGGATATAATGTCGTTATCAAGAAGAAAGGACGACGAATCCATGAGCAAGAAAGAGTTAAACGAATTAGAACGGCTCAAGCAAGAAAACGCCAAGTTGCGTCGCCAGAATTTAAAGCTTACTGTCGAAAACGCATATATAAAAAAATTGGATGCCTTGGTTCAAAAAAGAAAGAGCCAACCAAAACAGAAATAGCACAAGCTGTTACCGAATTGAGGCATGAACTGGGGCTCGCAGTAAAGAAGATCATTGAAATTATTAACGCTAATGAAGATCTGCCGCACATCTCGCGCAGTAACTACTATGACGTTTATACTCGTGAGGATAAGGATCAAGTTCATCATAGTGATGTGATGATGCGCATTCGGGAGATCTATGATGAGATTAAGAATCGTTATGTTGCCCCAGGTTATCGTCGTATTACACATATTTTGCATCGTGAAGGCTATCAGATTAATCGTAAAACTGTTAATCGTTTAATGCGCAAAATGGATTTGTACGGTTATGTGATGAAGCGTAGACATCCATATAGCAGCTATCAAGGAGATATTAAAGGCAGAATCAAACCAGACTTAATTAAACGCAAATTCTTTGCTTTAAGACCGAATATGAAATGGTATACCGATATTACCGAATTCAATCTAAGGGGTAAGAAACTCTATTTATCACCTATTATTGATGGCTGCGGACGTGATATCGTTGCTTATAATATTTCTTGTCATCCTAATCTGAAACAAGTGATGTCAATGTTGGATAATGCTTTTAAAACTAATCAGGCACTAAATGGTTTAATCTTTCATACAGATCGAGGCTGGCAATACCAACACAAGGCTTATCAACATGAACTAGCTATTCGCGGTATTGAACAAAGCATGTCTAGAAAAGGCTGTTCTCCAGATGATGGCTTAATGGAGGGCTTCTTTGGCATTCTCAAACGTGAAATGTTCTATGGCCAGGAGAAGAAATATGCTTCACTTGACGAATTAGAGCAAGCTATCAGAAAATATATAGACTATTACAATACGGAAAGAACTAAGGATAAACTAAAAGAACTTACTCCGATAGAATATCGGAATAAGTCCTTAGTCGCATAATATCAATAAAGTGTCCGAAAAATGCGGGTCACTACACCGCTAAGAAGATGCTTTTTTATTTGCCTAACTATTGTTAAAATATAGTTGATTATCTTAGCTGGTCTTTAATTAATATTTAATTAACTCATTGATTATGCTATAATTACTTGTAATATTTTACCTTTGGAGGCGAACTCATGCTTATTAAATCTTTAGTTATTAAGAAAAATTATTTAACTACAGTTAATGAAAAAGCCACGTTAGCAGAAGCATTAAAAGTCTTAGAAGATTCAGGTTATAGATGTGTGCCTATTGTAGATGATACTGGTACAATTTTCCGCGGTAACATTTATAAGATGCACATCTATCGTCATAAGTCACAAGGCGGCGATATGAATTTACCTGTAACCTACTTGCTTAAGAACGCAACTAAGACCATCAAGGTTAACTCACCTTTCTTCAAGGTATTCTTTAACATCAAGGACTTACCATACATCGCTGTTTTGGATGAAGAAAATCACTTCTACGGTATTCTTACCCACTCAAGATTGCTTGATATGTTGTCAGATGCTTGGGATATCAAGAACGGTTCCTACGTTTTAACTGTTTTGTCAGACAACGCACGTGGTAACTTGATTAAGATGTCTAAGATCGTGTCTAAGCACACTAACATGTCTAGTGTAATGACACTTGATGCGGCAGCTGGTGAACTTCAAGGCGACTTCGTAAGAAGAACATTATTCACCTTACCTGCTGGCGTTTCAGAAATCACTATGAAGACTATTGTTGATAAGCTGCAGAAAAAAGGTTTTGTCGTTTCAGAAATCGAAGATTTGCAAGCTGGTATGACAATCATGAGTGATGAAAACCCTGGCGTATTTATTGAACGCCCATCACAAGACTAAATGAAAATTTGACCTTAATAAAAAGCTTCTAGAAATTCTAGAAGCTTTTTTGTCTGCCTAATATATTTAAATATTACTTTTCGTAGTAAACACGTGGCAAACGATCATTTAATAAGCAAGCTACTTCGTAGTGAATAGTATCAACGTAGTCAGCTGCAGCCTTAATGTTGTTAGGAGCAGTAGGATCAGCTGAGATGATTTCTACCTTAGTACCTACTGGCATCTTTTCTGGCATTTTTACCATAAATTGATCCATACAAATACGACCAACAATTGTGCAATACTTGTCTCCTACCTTAACCTTGAATCCTTGGAACTTTCTGATCCAGCCGTCGGCATAACCAACAGGTACAGTACCGATAATCGTATCTTCATCAGCCACAAAAGTTGAACCGTAACTTACACCGTCACCCTTATGAATTGTCTTAACATGAGTCAATTCACTTTCAAATGACAAGGCTGGTTCAAGCTTAAATGCAGGCTTTAAATCAGGGGTATCAGGAGTTGAAGATGGGTTTAAACCATAAATTCCGATACCAAAACGAACTAAATCACTCTTGATGCCACTGTGGAAAATACTTGCGGCAGTGTTGTCAATGTGGATCCACTTTGGCTTAACTGTTAACAAGCTTTCCATATGTCTGAACTTCTTAATTTGACGTTCAAAGTAAGATTCATCGCTACTGTCTGCAGAAGCAAAGTGAGCAAACATGCCCTCTACAAAGAAGTTGTCATTGTTTTCCAAGAACTTGTTGGCAGCAATAAAGTCCTCATCTTCGTTAAAGCCGATTCTGCCCATACCTGAATCAATACCTAAATGAATCTTCAATTGTAAGTTGTCTTTTTCTAGGTACTTTTCAGCTTCTTTAAGCCATTCTAAGTTTGGTACAGTCAATGAAACGCCATTGACAGCGGCAATTGGTGCATATTCAGGTGATACAACACCTAAAACCAAAATTGGCTTAACAATGTCGTTGTGACGCAATTGCAAAGCTTCATCCAAAATAGCAACACAAAAACCAGCTGCACCGACTTCATCAGCTACTTTAGCAACTTCAACTGCACCGTGACCATAAGCGTTGGCCTTAACAACTGCCAGCATCTTTTGACCTGGTTCAAGATGCTTCATTTCATTTTCAAGATTTCTTCTAATCGCACCCAAATTAACTTTTACTACTGCAGGACGATGATAGCCTGGAACCATTATTAATTTTCCTCCAAAACTACAAATGTAATAATTTCATGATTATCATGTGTGATACTTGGGAAAATCTTCCCATCAAACTTGGTTGAGGTCATTACAGGATGACCCAAATCATCCCATAGGGTTTCAACGTCTTGAAAACCGACGTACTTGCCAAGACCTGTCCCCATTGCTTTAGAAAAAGATTCTTTTAGTGAAAAACGACCACCAAGATATTCAACTTTTCTTTTGCCCTTCATCTTTTGATATTGAGCAAATTCGTTTGGAGTCAATACTTTTTTAGCAAAGGCATCACCTTTGTCTACAATTTTCTTTACTCGTTCAACTTCAACTGAGTCGATTCCTACACCTTTAATCATAATTTTCACCTCACACAATGACATCATTATAATACAAAAAAGAAGTTGTCAGAATAACAACTTCTTTTTTAGGATAAAAATTAATCTTTTTTATTCTTGATAATAAATTCATGACCATTGCCACGACCGCGCTTACCACGATTGCCATTATGACGATAGTTGTGGTTGTTGCGACGGTGATAATTACCATTGCCATGTCCACGATTGTTGCGTCCCTTGCCGCGACCGCCACGGTGGTGACGACCATCTCCCTTGTATGGAAGTGGCTTTTCTGGGGTGATCTTAACCTTAACGTCAGTAGAATCTTTAGAAAGATTCTTCAAGAAGGCTGCAACCAAATCAAGTGCTGAGTAGTTATCAAGCAGTTCACTAGCTTCTTGCGTGTACTTGCCCAAATCACCATTCATCAAATCTTCGATTTCAGCTTCAGCTTGCTTCAATTGACCACGGAAAGCTTGCGCATCTGTAGGTGGACGAAGTGGTGACATCTTCTTCTGGGTTAATTGTTCGATGGTTCTCATGTAGCCAATTTCATTTGGCGTTACAAAAGTTACTGAAATTCCGTTTTGACCGGCACGACCAGTTCTACCAATACGGTGAACGTAAGAATCTGGATCTTGCGGAATATCGTAGTTATAAACGTGAGTAACACCTGAAATATCAAGTCCACGAGCAGCGACATCAGTGGCTACCAAAATATCAAGCTTACCTTCACGGAATCGCTTCAAGACGGCCATTCTGCGAGCTTGTGACAAGTCACCGTGAATACCGGCTGCATTATAGCCACGAGCTTGCAAGCCACGTGTCAGCTCATCTACGCGGCGTTTAGTACGACCAAAGACCAAAGCCAAGTCTGGACCTTGAACATCGATTAAACGACACATAATGTCGAATTTTTCTGATTCTTTGGCACGAACAAAGTATTGATCGATTAAGTCTGCAGTTAATTCCTTAGCCTTAATTTGAACAATTTCAGGATGGTTCATGAACTTTTCGCCAATACGTAAGATTGGCTTAGGCATCGTTGCACTAAAGAGCAAAGTTTGCTTGCGGTTCTTGGCATACTTCAAAATGCTTTCAATATCTTGTATAAAGCCCATATCAAGCATTTCGTCTGCTTCATCTAGAACAACAGCCTTAACTTTGTCCAAATTAATTGTGCCACGCTTTAAGTGATCCAATAAACGTCCTGGAGTACCTACTAAAATTGATGGTACATGGTGCTTTAAAGAACGAATTTGACGACCAATATCAGCTCCACCATAAACTACTTGTACGTGGGCATGTTCATCACGACCTAGACGGAATAATTCCTCTTGAGTCTGAATAGCCAACTCACGCGTTGGTTCAATAATGATCGCTTGAATTGCTTTTTCTTTTTTATCAATAGTTTGTAAAATTGGCAAACCAAAAGCAGCAGTCTTACCTGTACCAGTTTGTGCTTGACCAATTACATCCTTGCCCGCTAAAGCAAGTGGAATAGTTTGTTCCTGGATTGGAGTTGCTTCTTCAAAGCCTGAGCGTTTAATTGCCTTAAGAAGCGCATCGTTTAATCCTAATTCTGAAAATTTCAAAAAATTTATTCTCCTATCTTAGTCGGGCTAAGACATTTTCAAGGTGCATCCCGTGTGAACCCTTTAATACAACAATGTCGTCCGGCTTAATATCATTTTTAAGATCGTCGATCATACGATCCATTTGATCTTGTGTATAATAATGCAAATGTTCTGGCTTATACTTGTCTTTCAATGCATCGTACAAGTTCTTCATTTCAGGGCCGTACAAATATACTTCATTGATGATTTGTGGATCCAAAGTATCACTTAAACCAGCGTGAAGTGCAGGAGAGTTCTTACCTAATTCAAGCATATCGCCCAAGACGGCAATTCTACAACCGTCGTCTTTAACTTCAACTTGACCAAAGCTAGTAACAACGGCTCTAACAGCAGTTGGGTTAGAGTTATAAACGTCGCTCATAATTGCTTCGCCGGCATCGCCCTTTTCCCACTCCATTCTGTTAGCAGTTGGCTTGAAGTTAGAAAGTGATGAGGCAATTTCTTCATCGCTTTCGCCAAAGTGACGACCAACACTAATTGCAGCCATAGCGTTTGAAACGTTGTGCTTACCAATCATTGGGATTGAGAACTTTTGCTCTGAATCGTTAATAGTGAAAGTAGCATGGTGCATGTAGCTCTTAAAGCCAGTAGCGTGAACTGTATCTTCATCCCTGAAGCCAAAGGTAGCCTTAACTTGATCAAGCTTCTTAGCACGTTCTTGTAACAATGGTTCATCACCGTTGAAGATAAATTCACCGTCTTCACGCAAGAAGTCGGTAATTTCCATCTTGGCATCGGCAATCTTGTCACGTGTACCAAAGAATTCGATGTGAGCTTCACCAATCA
Organism: Lactobacillus sp. OTU4228; assembly: GCF_001006945.1. Lineage (NCBI taxonomy): Bacteria > Bacillati > Bacillota > Bacilli > Lactobacillales > Lactobacillaceae > Lactobacillus > Lactobacillus sp. OTU4228. The sequence continues at coordinate 50,450 of NZ_CDLD01000004.1, read as the reverse complement.
TAGTGATTACGGCTACATCAGGATGAGTCAATTCACTTAAGTGGTGTAATTGACCAGGTCTGTCCATACCCATTTCAAGTACCAAAATTTCAGTATTTGGCTTCATTTCAAGAATGGTCATTGGCACACCAATCTCGTTATTAAAGTTGGCTTGTGTCTTATGAACGTTAAAACGCTTGGACAAAACGGCAGCTACCATGTCTTTAGTAGTAGTCTTACCATTTGAACCAGTAATACCAACTACAGTTGGGTTAACCTTGCGTAAGTAGTAGCGTGCCAAATCTTGCATTGCGCTAAGTGGATCATCTACTTCGATTACCGCAATATTCTCTGGTTTGTTAGGGTGTCCCTTCTTCCAAAGCGTAGCAGAAGCACCATTACTAATAGCACCAGCTACGAAATCATGTCCGTCACGTTCACCTTCAAGTGGTACAAACAAACCACCATTTGTGATCTTTCTGGAGTCAAAGGCAACAGAAGTAATAACTGTTTGATCGTCGCCTTCACAAGTTGTATTTAAAGCCTTGGCAATTTCCGCCATTTGCATTTTCATTGAATAATTACTCCCATAAAAACAATTTTATACAGACACCATTATACTGTCTTTCAAGTATTCTGCCAAATAATCTATAACAAAAAAGCAGCCCCCAATGGGACTGCTTCCACCAGATAAAGGTTTACTTCTTCAAGCCGTACTTCTTGTTGAACTTTTCGATTCGACCATCTGCTTGAGCAAACTTTTGCTTGCCAGTGTAGAATGGGTGTGAATCTGATGAAACTTCAACACGTACTAATGGGTAAGTCTTACCTTCGTAGTCGATAGTTTCTTCTGGCTTCAAAGTTGAACCAGCTAAGAACTTAGCACCAGTAGCTGAGTCCATGAAAACTACTTTTTGATAATCTGGATGAATACCTTGTTTCATAATTTATTACTCCTTTGCCATGACCGTATTACAGATCATAGATTAATCGATTAACGTAGACTAGAATACCATCTTCAAGTTATTAATTCAAGATATTTTTTCAATAACTACTACTTAATTATTTTGCAGGCAAAAGCTTCATATGGCTTAAGAGTAATATCGTTTAAATCATTTCTTTCGTCATAGTTAGCAACCAAAACTTGGTCGATCTGATCAGCTGAATTAAACTTCTGCTCCCTACCAGATAAGTTGGCAACTACTAGCCACTTTTCATCACCTAATACGCGGTAGTATGCAAGGACTGCATCCCCTGTATCAGGAATCAATTCGAAATCACCGTTTACCACAACATCATTTTCATGCCGCAACTTAATCAATTTTTGATAAGTGTAAAAAATTGAATCTGGATCAGCCAATGCTTTTTCTACATTAATATCAACATAGTTAGAATTAGTTGCTAGCCATGGCCTACCATCTGAAAAGCCGGCATTCTTATCATCATTCCATTGCATAGGACGACGAGCATTGTCACGGCCCTTAACATTGATGGCATGAATCAGCTCATCTTTGTCATTGCCTTCAGCTAAACGCTCGTTGTACATATTAATGCTTTCGATATCTTCTACTTCACTAATATCTTTTACCGGACAATTAGTCATGCCGATTTCTTCACCATTAAAGATGTATGGTGTGCCGTGCATCATGTGCAAAACGATGGCAAACATCTTAGCACATTGTACGCGATATTCTTTGTCATTGCCCCAGCGAGAAATTACTCGTGGAATATCATGGTTTTCCCAGAATAAACTGTTCCAAGCATGGTCAAAATCAATCTCAGTTTGCCATTTAACTAAAACTTTCTTCAATTCGCCCAGATCGAGCGGACGCAAATCCCACTTTTCTTTACCTGGTTGTTGGTCTAAAGATTGATTTTCAAATTGGAAGACCATCGATAATTCATGACGTGCAGGATCAGAATATTCTTCCGCAATCTTTGGTGTTGCATTCCAAGTTTCACCAACTGTCATCACATCACGCTTGCCAAAAGTATTCTTGTTCATTTCTTGCAAATATGGATGAAGCATTGGGCCATTTTCACGAATCATCTTGTCGGGATCCTTACCGATCAATTCGATCACGTCCATCCGGAAGCCGCCGATACCCTTATTAAGCCAGAAATTCATCATGTCGTAGATCTTATGGCGCAATTCTGGATTCTTCCAATTTAAATCTGGCTGTTGATCAGCAAAAAAGTGTAAGTAATATTGACCTGTTTTTCCATCAAATTTCCAAGCTGACCCTGAAAAGGCTGACTTTAATTCATTAGGTTCATGACCATCAACTGGATCACGCCAAATATAATAGTCACGATAAGGATTATTTTTACTCTTTCTAGACTCAATAAACCACTTGTGTTGATCTGAAGTATGATTGACTACCAAATCCATAACAATGCGAATATGATGTTCTTTTGCCTTTTTAATCAGTTCATCCATATCAGCCATCGTGCCATATTGCGGATCAATAGCCTCATAATCTGAAATATCATAGCCATTGTCGACGCCAGGTGATTGATAAACTGGTGAAAGCCAAATGGCATCAATCCCTAATTTTTCTAAGTAACCTAATCTTGAAATAATTCCTTGCAAATCCCCAATTCCATCGCCATTGCTGTCTTGGAATGACTTAGGATAAACTTGATATACAACTGCTTTTTTCCACCATGGAGTCATATCGTGTTCCTCTAATTCTAAAAATTTACTTTCTTACTATTAAGATAAAAAAAGATGTAAGCACTTGCAAGAAAATGGTAAACTGTTAACGGTATCAATTTTTATTTGGAGGATTTTTATGTCAGAGCTCCCTTTTAAAGCCGTCGCAGTAGATGTCGATGGTACTTTTGAAAATGATAATAAGGAATACAATCACGAAATGTTTGGCGAAATCTTATATAGATTACACAAACACGGTGCTCATTTCATTATTGCAAGTGGTCGTCCTGCTGGTCGCCTAAATGATGATTTTGGCGACTTTATCGATTCCGTTGACTTTGTAGCAGATAATGGCGCTGTTCTTGTTCGTGATGGAAAAATCATTCGTACTACCTGTTTTTCTAAAAAATGCATTTTAAATCTGATCGATTATTTTCGTTTACGCTACCCTGGAGCTGTTAAGACTTTATTAGTTAGTGGAGTTAAACACTCCTACTTTCTAAAAAGCACCCCACCACCCTTTAAACGTAGCCATCATTACTTTTATCCTAACAGCATTGAAATTGATGACTTCTCTCAAATCCCATCGGATGACCAATATACTAAAGTTACCGTTGATTATCCTAGCAAGGTACGACATGAACTAGAATATGGTTTTAATAGTCGCAGTATGGAGAAGATTCATGTTACCACTAGTGGCTGGAATTATATGGATATTATCCCTCAAGGCGTTAATAAAGCTACTGGATTAAAAGAATTTCTAGCCTACCTTGATGTACCAAGAAGCGAATTAATTGCTTTCGGTGACGGTGAAAATGACATTGAAATGCTTAAACTGGCTGGTTTTAGCTATGCAATGGAAAACGGCCAAGATAGCGTTAAAAAGATTGCCAAGTTTATTGCTCCAAGCAACAACGACAACGGTGTGTTCAAAGTATTAAATAAATACCTAAATGAAGCCAATAACTAAAAAGAGCTGCTGAGAAAAATCCCAACAACTCTTTATTTTTGCTTATTTTTATTTTGGACGATGTGTTCGGCATATGGATCTAATTGATCACGACCACTCTTAACGCCCCAGTAATAGAATAAAAGTGAAACGACAATGATAACGACAAAGTCAAATGGGTACTTGATCCAGTTTTGACCGCCAAAGCCGTTACTGCCGATATAGGACATAAACGACATAAAAATCAAATAGCCAATCATCCACCAGCAATTATGCAACTGCTTCTTTAAATCTGAATGCTGGTAGCGAATTTCATAATAGAAGTAAATTGGCAAACCTAGCGCAATTACCAAGATAACTTGAATCGTTGTTGGCCACATTGACCAATATATTGCCAAACTAGTTAAGACAAAAGCAATTGGTGCTAGCCATGGCATGTAACGTGGCTTAAATGGACGAGCAAGATCTGGACGAATTTTTCTTAAAGTCATTACCGTCACTGGACCAGTTAGGTAGGCAATCAAAGTAGAAGCTGTAATTACAGTAGCCAATAGGTTCCAGTTTCTAAATAAGCTAACCAAGATCACGGCCAAAATCAGATCGGTAGCCATTGCGTAACGTGGAATCATGTACTTTTGATTAATTCGTCCTAACCACTTAGGCAAATGACAAGTATGAGTCATAGCGGCTAATGCTCTTGAAGCAGTAGCTACGAAAGCAACTCCTGTACCAAACGGCGAAACAAAAGCATCAAGATAAAGCAAAATCACCAACCAATTGATGCCCATTAAAATTGCTAAATCCGCAAATGGCGAGGTGAAATCAATACCATGCCAACCTACTTTGGCTAGCATGCTTGGCTCCACAGCCCCGATAAATGTAACCTGCAACATAATATAAATTGCAGCCGTAATCAACATAGAGATAAGCACACCACGCACAATATTTTTGCGTGGATTTTTTAATTCTCCACCCATATTGATGATCGTTTGAAAGGCATCATAAGACATAATAATCCCTGAAACTGATGTAGCCTCAAAGATTGAACGTGAACCATATGGCATAAATTCATGGATATTTGTACCAAAGTTATGTTCATGGAATCCACTACAGATCAACGTCACAATTGTTAAAGTAGGTAACAGAATCTTGAAAATCGAGATTAAATTGGTAAAGTGCGTCATAATTTTTACTGACCAAAAGTTAATCATAGTAAAAATAAGCATAAAGATAAAAACAACGCCGATTCCTTCAAAAGTAATATCGCCATTCTTAATGAAGTTCTTCGTCCAATTAGCCCAACTCCACGGCCATGAACTCATATATTGCACGGCGGCTACGGCTTCCATCGGCACTAATGTAACCAGCGAAATCCAGTTAGCCCAAGCCGCGATAAAACCTAACAGCGGTCCGTGGCTATACTGCGCATACCGGCTCATCCCACCACTTTCAGGAAACATCGAACCTAATTCTACATAGGTTAACGCAATCGCAATAATAATTACTGCACCCAAAATCCATGAAAGAATGGCGGCTGGACCAGCAATCTTTGCGGCTGATCCTGAACCAAACAGCCAACCAGAGCCAATCAATGAATTTAGCGCCAGCATAATGGCAGAAAATAACCCTATTTTATGTCGTTTTAGTTTTTCCAAATCATCACTTATCCTATCCTCACCCCAATATCATACATAGCTCTGAATTATAACAAAAAAGCCCCTAGTTTTCTACTAGGGGTTAGCTACTTTATTCAACTGGATGCTTTTGCGTTAAAGCATGTACTTCATCTTTAACATGTTCAATCGTCTTTTCATCTTTTGGATTAGATAAGATTTCGATAATCAATGAAGCCGTCTTCTTAGCATCATCTTCATTAAAACCACGGCTGGTAATTGCTGGTGTACCAATTCTTAAACCACTAGTAACAAAAGGACTACGCTTATCACCCGGAATTGATTCCTTGTTAGTCGTAATGTTAACAGAATCAAGCAAGTTTTGCGCATCCTTACCAGTCAAACCAGTGTCAGTAATATCAATGATCATCAAGTGGTTATCAGTACCACCTGAAACCACCCGAATATTGTCTGATTGAGCAAAAGTTTCGGCCATTGCCTTAGCATTCTTTATTACTTGCTTAATATAATCAGTAAATTGTGGTTGCAAATCCTCATAAAAAGCCTGTGCTTTCCCTGCAATTACATGTTCAAGTGGACCGCCTTGAATGCCTGGGAATAAAGCTGAATTAATTTTTTTACCGATTTTAAGATTATTAGATAAAATCATCCCACCACGTGGACCACGCAAAGTCTTGTGCGTTGTAGTCGTGACCACATCGGCAACCGGAATCGGACTAGGATGTTGACCGGTGGCGACCAAACCAGCAATATGGGCCATATCTACCATAAGATAAGCACCAACTTCATCGGCAATTTCACGGAACTTTTGCCAATCAATAATTCGGCTGTAAGCAGATGCACCAGCTACAATTAATTTTGGCTTAACTTTTAAAGCAGTTTCTCTAATCTGATCAAAATCTAATTCTTCAGTTTTTACATTTAAACCATAGCTATAGGAATGATATTCTTTTCCACTAAAGTTGACTTTAGCTCCATGGGTAAGGTGACCACCGGCATCCATCCCCATACCCAAGATAGTATCGCCTGGTTTTAAAAGTGCCTGATAAACTGCCATATTCGCTTGCGAACCAGAATGAGGTTGAACGTTAGCAAACTTCGCATTGAATAATTTCTTAGCATAATCAATAGCAAGCTGTTCAACCTTATCGATATATTGGCAACCACCATAATAACGTCTACCAGGATAACCTTCGGCATATTTATTGGTTAAAACAGAGCCTTGTGCTTCACGAACGGCATCAGAAACAATATTTTCTGAAGCAATTAGCTCAATGGTATTCTGCTGGCGTTTTTCTTCTTGATGAATTGCATCCCATAATGCGGGTGATTTTTCTGCATATTTCAAGGATTTAGCCCCCTTATTATTTTTATTGAAATTATACTATTAATAAGAATGATTTACTATTCTAGCACTGTCATCAGATAAGCTCGATTGCTACGAGGAAACTCTTTTCTAAAAGCTGCTTGTACAGCATGTCGACAAGTAGATATTTCTTTTAATGAATAATTTTTAGAAAAATGCAAATAACCATTTTCAATTAAAGTTAATTCAGTGCCATTATTTTTAACTGTAATAGAGCGGTCCTTTTTAGCAGTGAGCAGTTTAATTTCACGATATTTACTTTTATCGTTACATATTCTTTTAAGCAAAGTAGTTGCCTGCTTAACAGGAATCAAACGCATACAATTCTTCCTTTCAATTTTTGAAAAGTACTCTTCAAATCCAATAATGGTTGTCATCTACTATATTTTTTCTTACAATAAAACCGTCTGTAAAAATACAGGCGGCTTTATTGTATTATGGGACATCATGCTTAGCTTCACGGAAAGCTAAGCATGTTTTTTACACGCCAAATAATAAAACGCCGTTTTTATAATTCTATGTGTACTAATTAATGAAAAAACGTAAAAAAGCTGCTTTTTGTTAAACTTAAAGGAAATACGATGTCAATTCAAATTAAAGCAATTCATAATCAAATAGATATTAATTTACCCAATGAACCATTTAAAATCTGGGGTCAAATGATTCCTAGTCTAGAAAACGGAAAATGGGATTATACTATTAAAAGATTTGAACAAACTTCAACTCAATGTTTTCCCAATGAAAATTATGATTATGATGATAATGCAATCTACTTAGGTGCTTATGAGGGCGAAAAATGCATTGGCTTAGCTATCTTGCAAAAAGACATGTTCAAGTATCTTTATTTAGATGATCTAAAAGTTAATTCTGCTTACCGTAAACATGGTATTGGTAGCAAACTTATCGCAGCCTGCATGAATGAAGCAAAAAAGAGAAAAATGCAAGGCATCTATACTATCGGGCAAGATAACAACTTATCTGCTTGTCTATTTTATCTAAAAAATGGTTTTGAAATTGGCGGCTTTAACAATCGTAATTACCGTGGCACACCACAAGAAAACAAAAATGATATCTACTTTTACAAAGATTGTGATGCCAATGCTTAAATTGAAATTTAGTCGTAAAGGCTGTAAAGCATTTTTTAAAAAACATCCTCAAGCTAAAAAGTTAGCTCAAACCAAAATTACAACTGCAATTACTAAAGAAGTGCAAACCGGCATGACAAAAGTCAAGGTTGCCACTCAACAGAAAATTAATGGACTTCCCTGCTATGAAATGCGACTAAATTTAGGGAAAATGGGTTCCGTCAGAATTGCTTTCACAGTTTATGATAACCAAGCTCAAATTCATTATCTAACTACTACATTGCAAAAAGACGAATTTAGTAAAGAATTAGAAAAAATTTTGAATTAACGCATTCTTTAGCCTTTCCCCGAATATTTCTTTATTAAGATAAACCTATTCAAGCTGAAAAAGATGATTTATCTAAAATTTTGTGCTATTCTGCTATACATCGAAAGAAAATATGTTTATAATTTTTAGGTTGAATAGGGGTGAAATTTCTGATCATGAAAGGTGTTAATTATACAAAAAAACATCACATGTATTTAATGAATCATGTTAATGGTGATGTTATCGAAGTTAAAATGGACCACAAAGATAAGTCTTTCAAAAAATTAAGACTCTATCGTCAAGACGGTTTAGGAAACTATTATTTGGATCCACACGCACAATTGGAAGATCAGAATGGTTTGGCCACTAAGGAGAACATCGTCAATGCTGGTAAGAAAGTGAGCCAACACATTGCCGATACAAAGAATTGGCACCATAAAGTTCATCCAATCTTTAACGCTGATCATAAGATCATCGACTTTGAGCCTAGAATTGCATTAAAACATTATACGCATATTCAAAATGCTAAGAGATATTTGCGTCACCTTAATAATCATCACGCCGATTTTTTATTCCGGCGTAATAATAAGGGGCGTTTATTAGCACCATGGAATTATGTAAAGGATGTCATCTACGAAGATCGTAACAAAGAAATGGTTCTAGCTCATAAAGTGCACAAATTATCTAAATAATGAGAAAGCTCTCAGCATTGTTTCGATGCCGAGAGCTTTTTTGGTGGTCTATTCCCTTATTCTCCATCACAGCTACAGCAGCTTTAGCATAATCACGTTTGTATTCCTGATTAACTTGATTCCAATTAACATTTTTAAAGTGCTTTTTCTAGACAATCACTTACAACATGTCTATAGTAAACACAAAGAGGCGATTTTATTATGGAAACAAAACAATTCTGTTACAGAAAAGCAAACTTTCAAATTTCTAAAGCCCCAACTTTTGTAGAAGACTCTAGTAAAAAATTAAAGAAAATAAAAAAACAAATCAAACAAAATATTAAGCACATTGATAAAGCACAAGCTAAAATGAATGCTCGACATGAATATAGCATTCTAATTGTATTACAGGGTATGGATGCGGCTGGTAAAGATAGTATGGTTAAGCATATTCTCTCTGGCGTTAACCCTAGCGGCTTTAATGTAGCCAGTTTTAAACAACCAACAGCAGAAGAATTAAATCATGACTATCTTTGGCGGGTTAATCGAGAATTGCCACCACGTGGACATATAGGTGTGTTTAATCGCTCTTACTATGAAGATGTTTTAATTTCACGTGTTCATCCACAGATTATATTGAATGATAATTTACCAAATATTCATTCTCTAACAGATATCGATGATCATTTCTTTGAGAACCGTTATAAAGATATTCGTAATTATGAAGAATATTTAACGAGAAATGGCTACGTAATTCTTAAATTCTTCCTCCATATTTCTAAAGATGAACAAAAAAGACGTTTTATGGCAAGAATTCAAACACCAAAAAAGAATTGGAAACTATCTTCTTCTGATATTAAAGAACGTCATTATTGGAATAAGTACCAAAGTGTTTATGAAAAAGCCATTAATGCCACAGCAACTGAGAAGAATCCTTGGTATGTCATTCCATCAGATGATAAATGGTACTCACGTTTAATCGTATCTGATATTCTGACTAAACGATTAGAAAAGTTACCATTAGCTTATCCAACGATGTCTCCAGATCAAGAAAAGGAATTGAATTTAGCTAAGCAATTACTACAGGATGAAGATAAATATTAATGCAATATAAACATACTAACCTAGTGTTGGATCATGAATCGACGGATTCGTGATCTGGCACTTTTTATTTTGTCTAAAATAAAAGGTGAAGATAAAGCAAACGAAGTCTTGTCCCTTTTGGCACACTATTTAGAGATGAAAAGATAGTATCATAACTACAAAAATATATTATTATACTTTTTCCTTGCTCTTTTCTAATTCAAGTAAATACTTCTTATTTTCTATTCCCGCTGCATAGCCGGTTAAACTACCATTTACACCAATCACACGATGACATGGTATTAATATCAAAATAGGATTAGTATGGTTAGCCATGCCAATTGCACGAGCAGCCTTCGGCTTACCCATCATCTGTGCGACTTCACCATAAGTTCTTGTTTCGCCATAAGGAATTTTTTGAAGAGTTTGCCAAACCTGTTCTTGAAAATCAGTCCCTTTAGGTGCTAATGGTAAGTCGAAATTTGTACGTTGACCTGCCAAGTATTCTTTTAGCTCTTGAGCACATTTTTTAACTAATTCGTTGGCATCCTCAGATAGTAATCTATTCTTTTCAACCTCAATAGGCTTAATCGCAATAATTGCTTTATCATTTGCTGTAATTTTGAGAAGACCTATTGGTGTTTCTAATGTCAGGCTATAGTTTTTCAATTCTTCACTTTCTTTTGCTTGGGATGTTCCTGTTAACTTTGCTGACATACATCGACCAGCACAAAAAATAAAAACGCCGCTCAATCTATTAACTTGGGTAAGTTATTGAGTAGGCGCATGTCGAAAATATAACTTTTAGCCACCGCTCTTAAGGCGGGCTGCAAAAAGAGATCTACGGATCTCTTTTTTCTTTACTTAAATTAAAACAAATTTACATCTAAAAAGCCCGCAAAATTAATTGTGAGCTTTTCTTATATTCATTTCTATTCCCATTCAATAGTGGAAGGTGGCTTACTCGTTACATCGTAAACTACACGGTTAACGTTATCTACTTCGTTAACGATTCTATCTGAAATGTGACCAAGTACGTCCCATGGAATTTTCGCAAAATCTGCAGTCATACCGTCAATTGAAGTTACGGCACGAATACCAATGGTGTAGTCATAAGTACGACCATCACCCATCACACCAACTGAACGAATTCCTGGCAAAACAGTAAAGTATTGCCAAATCTTTTCTTGCAATCCAGCTTTCTTAATCTCGTCACGCAAAATCGCATCAGATTCACGCACGATCTTCAGCTTAGGTTCAGTAACTTCGCCAAGAACACGAATACCAAGACCTGGACCTGGGAATGGTTGACGCCATACTAAGTCATGTGGAATACCAAGTTTTTCACCAAGTTCACGAACTTCATCCTTGAACAACTTGCGAAGTGGTTCAATAAGTTTAAAGTGCATGTCCTTAGGAAGACCACCTACGTTGTGGTGTGACTTGATAGTTTGAGCAGTATTAGTACCTGACTCAATGACGTCAGTGTACAAAGTACCTTGTGCTAAGAAGTCAACATCCTTAATCTTTTTAGCTTCTTCGTTGAAGACTTCGATAAATTCCTTACCGATGATCTTACGCTTCTTTTCAGGATCAGTTACGCCCTTAAGCTTGTCCAAGAATCTCTTTTGTGCGTTAACACGGATAATGTTAACACCGAGGTCCTTGTTCAAAGCCTTCATAACTTGGTCGCCTTCGTCCTTACGAAGCATCCCGTGATCAACGAAAATAGCAGTCAATTGATTACCAATTGCCTTGTGAAGCAAAGTGGCAGTAACACTTGAGTCAACACCACCAGAAAGACCTAAGATAACCTTCTTGTCACCGACTTCCTTACGGATTTCGCCAATCTTCATGTCGATGAAGTCATCCATCGTCCAGTTAGCTACGGCACCACAAACGTCAAAGGCAAAACGCTTCAAGATGTCCAAACCATATTCTGAGTTACGAACTTCAGCGTGGAATTGGATACCGTAGAACTTTTTGTCTGGGTTATCAATTGCAGCGATTGGACAGTTCTTGCTTGAAGCAGTTACTTCAAAGCCCTTAGGTGCTTGGGTTACTAAGTCACCGTGGCTCATCCAAACGTATTGCTTGCTTGGTAAGCCCTTGAATAAAGCACTGTCTGGATCTTCGACAGTAATGTTTGCTCTACCGTATTCCTTGTTATCAGCAGGTTCAACCTTGCCGCCCAAGTCATAGCTCATCAGTTGCATCCCGTAACAAATACCCAAAATAGGAATACCTAATTTAAAGATTTCAGGATCAACCTTCAAAGCACCATCGTCATAAACACTGTTTGGACCACCTGAGAAAATAATTCCTTTAGGATTCATTTCCTTGATCCTGTCAATTGAAAGATCGTGGGGCAAAAGTTCTGAGTAGATGCCAAAATCACGAATGCGTCGAGTGATTAATTGATTGTATTGACTACCAAAGTCAAGAACAATAATCTTGTCAAAATCGTCTAGATTTTTAGCCACTTGATTCTCCCTCTTTTCAACTACACATTTTTAATCAACTTTACTAGGAATTTTCAAAAAGGTCAATCAATATTTATGAAACCGAAGTTAAATGTTCAGCTTTTAGGTAATGCAACTACCAGTTGCAACCGCTAGTTGCCTAAGACGCAAGCAAAAAGTTCTTGTTAGCAACTAATTTTTTTATAAATTAAAATCATCACCAAAACAGAAAGGACGACCAATTATGAAACTAGGTCAAAAAATTGCAGAATTACGCAAAAAATCTGGTCTTTCTCAAGAAGCTTTGGCTGAAAAAAATGAATGTCAGTCGCCAAGCCGTTTCTAAGTGGGAAAGTAATCAATCGATTCCTGATATTGAAAAGATTGTCGATTTATCAGAATTATTCGGTGTTACCACTGATTATTTATTAAAAAATGGTACACCTTCTTTTGAATTACCCGGGAAAACAACGGAAGAAGAAACTAAAAAATTACCCAAGATTAGTGATCATGAAATCACTCAATATTTGGAAGTTGCAAAAAATGCAGCTCATTTTGAAAGTTTAGCTCTTGCTCTAATTTTTCTATCAATTGCAGCATTTTGTCTATTTTCTTCTTTCACATTTATCTCTCCTAATATTTTAGGGACAGTATCATATGTCTTACCTGTTATTATTGCCATTGCATTGGGCTGCTTTATTCATGGAAGATTAATAATGCGTGAATATAAATTACTCAAGAGCAATTCGATTTAACGACCGCGCAAAAAGTCAGCTAATTTAACTGCCACGGGAGTTTTACTTTGCATTCTAAGCTCGGCTCCCCTTCTTGCGCTCATTAGCTTTGCCAAGCTTGGTTCATCTACACCATCAGTAGACACGATGACTGCATTAGGCGTCATCATTTTACTGATCATCGTCGCTACCGGTGTCGCATTCTTCATCGCATCTAATCGCTACATCAAAATCTATGAAAAACTAGAATACGAGAACTGCACTCTAGACGAGGAAACGACTAAACAAGTTGAAGCCGAAAAAGAACAATATGCTTCAACCTACACAGCAATGACGATCACCGCCACCGTTTTATGCATCATCTCCGCCATTCCAATTCTCTGCGGCGCATTCTTCACCCAACATCTTTCCGGCAATCAAATCGATTCACTGATGACCGGTTCAGTTGCCATCACCCTGATTTTAATTGCTATCGGAGTTTTCTTCTTTGTCAAAACCAACACCATCGAAGATGGCTACGACATTCTTCTTCAAGTTAAAGACTACACGCCGCAAAACAAGCTGGGCCGTAAAAAGATGCGCAAATACGCTACTATCTACTGGCTAATCATGACCGCCATTTATCTTGGCTACAGCTTCTCTACTGAAAATTGGGAACACAGCTGGATCGTTTGGCCTATCTCCGGAATTACCTACAGCATTTTAGAAAAAATCTTCAGTATGAAAAGCGACGGCGTCGCCTCCGATTAGAAATAATCGAACATTAATGCTTAATTTCCCACTTGTGTTCGGCAATGTATTTTGTTACTATTAAACCAACACAAGAATATCTATATATCGTCGAAATAAGGTCGACAGTTTCTACCCACTACCGTAAATGGTGGACTATAGGTGAATGAAAGTTAAGAAAAACATCTTAAGGACTTCTTTTACCTAAACGTAGGTAGAAGAGGTCCTTATTTCTTTAGGAGGATTAAGTAGTTGAAGTTATTAGAAGACAGAATTAAACGAGATGGGGAAGTTTTAGACGGCGATGTTCTTAAGATTAACTCATTCTTGAACCACCAAGTTGATCCCAAGTTAATGATGCAAGTTGGTGAAGAATTCAAGCGACTTTTCGCCGATGAAAAAATCGACAAGATTTTGACCTGTGAAGCATCAGGTATCGCACCTGGCATCATGACCGCTTATCAATTGGGCGTGCCAATGGTCTTTGCCAGAAAGAAGAAGCCATCTACTCTTAACGACGCAGTTTACTGGGCAGATGTCTTCTCATACACCAAGAAAGTTACCAACAAGATCTGTGTTGAAGAAAAATTCTTACACAAAGGTGAACACCTTTTAATCGTTGATGACTTCGTTGCCCACGGTGAAGCCGTTAAAGGTATGGTTAACATTGCTAAACAAGCCGGCTGTGACATCGTTGGTGTCGGTGCCGTCGTTGCCAAAACCTTCCAAGGCGGAAGCGACTGGGTTAAAAACGAAGGCTTACGCTTTGAAGCTCTAGCAAGTATCGACAGTTTCAAAGACGGTAAAGTACACTTCGAAGGAGAAGAATAAATAAAAAATGGCACAAAAAGAAGTTAGTCACAAAAAAGCTGCTGTCTTAGGTTTGCAACACCTGCTCGCCATGTATTCCGGCGCTGTTGCCGTTCCTCTTTTGATCGGTTCCGCACTTAAATTCAATAGCGAACAAATGACTTACCTTGTTTCTATTGATATCTTCATGTGTGGTCTTGCCACCATGATCCAATTGTTCCGCAACAAATACTTTGGTATCGGCCTTCCTGTTGTTTTAGGCTGTGCCATCCAAGCTGTTGCCCCACTTGAAATGATCGGACAAAAATTTTCGATCAACACGATGTACGGCGCAATCATCGTCGCCGGTATCTTCGTTTTCCTAGTCGCTGGTTGGTTCTCAAAAATTAAAAAGCTGTTCCCGCCAGTCGTCACAGGAACTTTAATTACAGTTATTGGGTTAACTTTGGTTCCTGTTGCTGTCCAAAACATGGGCGGTGGCAATGCTCAAGCCAAAGACTTCGGTGATGCGAAAAATCTTATCGCTGCCTTTCTTACCATCCTCATCATCGTTGCCATCGAAGTCTGGACCAAAGGATTCCTTCGTTCAATTTCTGTTTTGATCGGATTAATCGCCGGAACCGTTATTGCAAGTTTCATGGGACTTGTTTCCTTAAAACCAGTTATACAAGCTTCATGGTTCCACCTGCCACAGCTTTTCTACTTCGGAGCGCCTGAATTTGAATGGTCGTCTTGTTTAACAATGATCATCATTGCATTGGTTTCTATGGTTGAATCAACCGGTGTCTTCTTTGCAATCGGCGACCTGCTTCATAAAGATATTACCGAAGATGACCTTAAACGCGGTTATCGTGCCGAAGGACTGGCACAAGTCTTCGGTGGGCTTTTCAACACCTTCCCCTACACTACATTCTCACAAAACGTTGGCCTGCTTCAATTATCTGGTATTAAAACAAAACGCCCAATCTACTGGGCTGCCGGCTTATTGATGGCTATGGGTCTTCTTCCTAAAATCGGCGCTTTAGTAACCATTATTCCTGATTCTGTCTTAGGCGGCGCCATGTTAGTCATGTTCACCATGATCGCCGTTCAAGGGATCAGAATGTTAACCAAAGTTGACTTTGAAAACAACCGTAACATCTTGGTTGTAGCTATCTCTATCGGATTAGGTTTAGGCGTTACCGTTTACCCACAAATTTTCCAAGACCTTCCTCAAACTATTCAATTGTTCTTGGGTAACGGTATCGTAGTAGCCAGCATTTGTGCTACTTTGCTTAACCTTATATTTAATGGAAGAAGTGGTGCCAAATAAGCTGAATATCCCATTTCATAATTTATAAATCTCACATATTTTTTCTATAAATATTTCTTTAGACCCTACATAAAACGCCTGACAAAAAATCAGGCGTTTTACTTTTTATGATAATGTCGTCTAGGTGCTCGATCAGGTGCGAAGAACGAAATGATGAGCAAAACTAAGTACATGATTAAGGTGATTTTAGGCAAAAGAATTAAAACTACAGCTAGTGGCATCCCGATCAACAGCGTTCTAACTAACGCGGTCTGCCAAACGGCTCCCTTATGAACACGGCCATAATTGCCAGCCACAAAGATCCAAAACGCACACACTTGCACCAACAGATAAACGCCGCCGTAGACTGCTAGCGCCATTTGCGAAGGATCAATGATAATCCACTTAGTCATCACGGGAATAAACGATAGTGTCAGTAGAAAAAAATCTGCGATGACGACCTGCTTCGTCGCTCTTTTAAAGGTGATAAAAATGCGGTGCGCATCATACCAAAAGTCGCCGTCACTTCTAAGTGCAGGAATCGACAACACCATAATCGTAATAATAATCGCAATCACGCCATCGTTAAAAGTGAGTAGGTGTTCTCTTAGCGATGTCTGAAATCGTTCAAAAAATCTATCCTGCTTGTCTTTTTCCATACTCATTCTTCCCCTTAATCTTAATCATTCTCTATAATAGGAATAGAAGAAAAGTTTTTCAATAGCGAGGAAAATATGCCGAACCAATATCATAATTTCAACAATCAAAATCTCGAAAGCCACATTCTATTTTATGGTGAGCAAGCTTGTCAGCCTGACGAATACTTCGAAGGCAATAATTTGCGCAAAAACGATGTCCTCTATTACATCATGTCGGGTAAAGGCACTTTTACTTCAAGCGGCCACCACTCAGTCAAATTAAAAGAAGGCGACCTATTCTACATTCCACGTAGTCAAACCTGCTACTTTCAAGCAGATCATGATGAACCATGGCAGTATTTCTGGATTGGGTTAGCCGGTCCTGGCACCAACCAGATGATTAAGGCTTCTAATTTACCTAATAAAAACTTTTTGCGGCAGATTCAAAACACTAAGTTCTTCACGACTTTACATAAAATCTACGGCATTTTAAACAAGAAGACCTCGCTACTTAATAACATTCAAATTGCCTCTCTCACCTATCAGCTCTTCTATCACCTCGTTAACGAATTTCCTGATCACCCACCGGTTCGCAAAACACCTAAGGTCGATCAATACCAAATCGCTATTGATTATTTGAACAAAAACTACACCGACCCTACTTGCAACATCGTGGAGCTCTGCAACCGGCTTGGCGTTTCGCGTAGTTTTTTGTATGCCCTATTTAGAAAGAATACCAAGATTTCACCGCAAAAATATCTGATGCAATTGCGGATGGAGGCCGCTAAGAAGGAGTTGCAAAATACTACGCATAATTTAAAGCAAATCGCGCATACGGTCGGCTACGGCGACGAATTCACCTTCTCCAAGGCATTTAAACGATATAGTGGCGTCAGTCCTAACGTATTTCGTGGAAATTAATGTCTTTTTTGCATACAATATTAATATGAAGTAAATCTTATCTAGTAAAGGAATGATCAAATGAAACAAACAGAATGTACTACTATCTTAGTAGGTAAAAAAGCAACTATTGACGGTTCAACTATGATCGCTCGTAGTGAAGATGGTGGTCGTGTTATTATCCCTGAAGGCTTCAAGGCAGTTAACCCAGAAGACCAACCTAAGCACTACACTAGCGTTATCAGCAAGCAAAAGATCGACGACGAAGATTTAGCTGCAACTCCTCTTCGTTACACCTCTGCACCTGATGTTTCAGGTAAAAACGGTATTTGGGGCGCAGCTGGTATCAACGCTGAAAACATTGCGATGACTGCTACTGAAACTATCACTACCAACTCACGCATCCAAGGTGTTGACCCACTTCTTGACCCATCAGAAGGCGGTTTAGGTGAAGAAGACTTTGTTACTTTAACTCTTCCATACCTTCATTCAGCATTTGACGGTGTTAAGCGTGTAGGTTACCTTGTTGAAAAATACGGTACCTACGAAATGAATGGTATGGCCTTCTCAGACAAGGACACTATTTGGTACCTTGAAACTATCGGTGGCCACCACTGGATCGCACGTCGCATCCCTGACGATGCATACGTTATCGCACCAAACCGTTTGAACATCGATGAATTCGACTTCGATGACACTGACAACTTCGCTGCAGCAAGCGACTTGAAGGACTTAATCAGTGAATACCACTTGAACCCAGACCGTGAAGGCTACAACATGCGTCACATCTTTGGTTCATCAACTATCAAGGATGCTCACTACAACAACCCACGTGCTTGGTACATCCACAACTACTTCGACCCAGACTTCGGTGGCACTCCTGCTGACCAAGATCAACCATTTATTTGCCACGCAAATCGTTTGATCTCAATCGAAGACATCAAGTGGGCTGAAAGTTCACACTACCAAGACACTCCATACGATGCATATGGTGATCAAGGTACTCCTGAACAAAAGAAGACCTTCCGTCCAATCGGTATCAACAGAAACTTCGAAACTCACATTTTGCAAATCAGAAACGACGTTCCTGCAGAAATCGCTGGTGTTCAATGGTTGGCATTTGGTCCAAACACCTTCAATTCAATGGTGCCATTCTATACTAACGTAACTACTACTCCAGAAAGCTTCCAAACTACTCCTAAGTTCAACTTGAACAAGATTTTCTGGCTTAACAAGTTGACTGCACAACTTGGCGACACCAACTACCGTGTATACGGCGAACTTGAAGATGCCTTTGAACAAAAGAGTTTGGCACAATGCCACAAGATCCAACACGACACTGACAAGGAAGTTAAGGATCTTTCAGGTAAGGAATTACAAGATAAACTTATTGCAGCTAACCAAAAGATGGCTGACACTGTTTACAACAACACTGTTGAACTTCTTGGTCAAATGGTTGACGAAGGTCACGGCTTGATGACTTTGAAGTACGACTTGCTCGATTAGTAAAAAACCAAATTTTAGATAATAAAAATCGCATGGCGAATGTCATGCGATTTTTTTGTACAAAAAAAGACGGAACAGCCTACCCTGCTATTCCGCCACAATATATGATTTTACTAATCTAAAATAATTATGCAAGTCCTGCTTTTATATATTATCTAAAATGCCGGGAACGGAAGGGTCATCTTTGATACTCACATCAGCACCAAGTTGACGCAACTTCTCTTCGACACGGTCATATCCACGCAAGATATTACCTGCCTTGTCGATTATCGTTGTTCCTGTAGCCATTAAACCTGCAATCATTAAACATGCACCTGCTCTAATTTCACCGGCAGTTACTTCTGCACCGTGAAGTTGAGGGGTTGGATGAGCCAAGATAATATTATCTTCAACCTTAATGTTAGCACCCATCTTTTGCAATTGCGCAATATGACCAATTCGCTTTGGATAAATGTTATCGATCACTACGCCTTCACCAGACTTAGCGGTCAAAAGAAGTGGCGTAATTGGCTGTTGTAAATCTGTCGCAAAACCTGGATAAACATCAGTCTTAACTTGCACCATCTTCAAATCACCGGCTGGGTACACATAAAGTGAATCTTCATCCGCATCAATAACAACGCCCATTTCCTCTACCTTAGCTAGGTATGAATCAAGGTGTTCCTCAATAATATTATGAATTCTAATGCCATTGCCGATGCATGCAGCAAGCGATACATAAGTACCTGCTTCAATTCGATCA
The DNA here is from genome assembly GCF_001006945.1 of Lactobacillus sp. OTU4228. NCBI lineage: Bacteria > Bacillati > Bacillota > Bacilli > Lactobacillales > Lactobacillaceae > Lactobacillus > Lactobacillus sp. OTU4228. Next base: position 30,908 of record NZ_CDLD01000004.1, on the reverse strand, counting down.
GGAATAATCGTATGTGGAATTTGTGCCTTAAGCATGTCCACACCTTCAATTCTGATTGAGTCAGTACCTGCACCACGAATAACTGCCCCCATGTTGTTCAAGAAGGTAGCTAAATCAATGATTTCTGGTTCTTTGGCTGCATTTTCAATAATAGTTTGGCCTTGCGCAGTCACACTGGCCATAATAATATTCATCGTAGCACCAACGGATGGCATCTTAAGGTGAATCTTCGCACCATGCAAGCCATCTTCAGGAGCCGTAATTATAATTTGATCATTTTCATTTTTTACGCTGGCGCCTAAGGCTTCAAAGCCCTTAATATGTTGGTCAATAGGACGTGGTCCAATATCGTCACCACCAGGGAAGCCCACAACTGCTTTGCCAAATCGACCAAGAAGTGCACCCATAAAGTAATATGAAGCACGCAAACTCTTAATCTTACCAGCTGGCAAAGGACTCATCTTAATATCGGTTGGATCAATGCACAAAGTTGTCTCTCCGAAGTCACAATGCACATCCATCTCACTCAACAAGTCCATCAAGTTAATAACATCAGCAATTCTTGGGACGCCTTCCAAAGTTACCGGTGTTCTAGACAAAATCGATGCCGGAATCAATGCAACAGTTGAGTTCTTAGCTCCACCAATCCAAACATCACCCTGCAGGGGCTTTCCACCATGAATAATCATCTGCTTCATTGGCGAAAACAAATCCTTTTCTACTTTCAATTAATCATAATAATGTTAAAGGATATTCGCAAAAAAAACAAGAGCTGAGTCCCTCGGTTCTTGTTTTCTTAAGATTTTGTATAATTCAAATCTATTATTCTAGAATTTTTCAGCTGGAAGACCACTAGCTGCACCAATAAATGACTTGAACAAGCCTTCTGGACGTTGTGGACGGCTCAAGAATTCTGGGTGGTATTGAGCTGCGATGAAGAACTTCTTCTTTGGCAATTCAATAATTTCAACTAAGCGGTTGTCTGGTGAAACACCTGAGAAGACCATACCGGCCTTTTCAAATGCGTCACGGTACTTGTTGTTAAATTCGAAACGGTGACGGTGACGTTCTTGAATAACATCTTGGTCGTCGTAAGCTTCACGAGTCTTAGTACCCTTCTTAAGAGCAGCTGGGTAAAGACCTAAACGTAAAGTACCACCGATATTTTCTTCGTCACGCTTGTCAGCCATGATGTCGATAATGTTGTTCTTGCAGTCTGGTTCAGCTTCTGCAGAGTTGGCATCTTCAAGGTGCAATACGTCACGGGCAAATTCAACACTAGCCATTTGCATACCCAAGCAAATACCTAAGAATGGGATATCATTTTCACGAGCGTACTTGATAGCAGTGATCATACCTTCAAGACCACGAGTACCAAAACCACCAGGAACGATTAAACCATCTGAACCCTTCATGATTTCTGCAATGTTGTCTTCAGTTACATCTTCAGCTTGAACCTTATCAACTTCAATCTTAGTGTTGTAAAGGTAACCTGCGTGTTGCAAAGCGTCAGTAACTGAAATGTAGGCATCTTCAAGTTCTACATACTTACCTACTAAAGTAATCTTAGTCTTGTGCTTCAAGCTCTTAGCACGTTCGTCAAGCTTCTTCCAAGCTTCCATGTCAGCTTCTGGCTTTGGACTTTCAAGGTGCAAGAAGTCACAAACTTTTTGATCCATTCCTTGCTTTTGGAAAGCCAAAGGCACATCGAACAATGAAGGAGCATCAATTGATTCAATGATTCGGTCAACAGGAACATCGGTGAAGGTTGAGATCTTGTCCTTGTGTTCTTGGTCGATTGGCTCTTCCGCACGAAGAACAAGCATGTTTGGTTGAATACCGATGCTGCGAAGTTCTGCAACTGAATGTTGAGTTGGCTTAGTCTTCATTTCGTGAGCTGCATGAAGAAGTGGTACTAAAGTACAGTGAATGTACATTACGTTGTCTTCACCAACTTCACGACGCATTTGACGAATAGCTTCCATGAATGGAGTTGATTCGATATCACCAACAGTACCACCAATTTCTGAAATGATTACGTCAGAATCAGTAGTAAGAGCTGCACGCATGATCTTCTTCTTGATCATGTCAGTAATATGAGGAATTACTTGAACTGTTGCACCATGGTAGTCACCACGACGTTCTTTTTCCAAAACTTCTTGGTAAATCTTACCAGTAGTTACGTTAGAGTACTTGCTAGTTCTAACGTCTACGATTCTTTCATAGTGACCTAAATCAAGGTCTGCTTCTGTACCATCGTCGGTAACATAAACTTCACCGTGTTGGTATGGGTTCATTGTACCTGGGTCAATGTTGATGTATGGGTCAAACTTTTGCATGGTTACCTTTAAACCACGATTCTTGAGAAGTCGACCTAGACTTGATGCAGTAATACCTTTACCAAGTGAAGATACGACACCGCCAGTTACGAAGATGTATTTTGTCATTTTCTGCTCCTTTATTATTTATCCTTCAAACAAAAAAGCTCCCTCAAATTAGGGAGCTAAACGCACATAGGGTGCCCAAGAAAAATACTATCTGCTTTTTCTTCTTAAGTCAAGCGTCAAGCAAATTAATTATCTTCTTCGTCATCATCGTCATCGTTTAATTGTGACAATTGACCTTCGATACCGTCTGGCAATACGTCATCAGTATCATCGTTATCTTCATCGTAATCAGAATCGTCGTCGCCGTAGTCGTCATCGCTATCATCAGCAGTGGCATCTAAGTCGTCGTCTTCTGGGTCGTCATTGTCGTAGTCGATGATGTCATCGTCACCAGTTGCACTGGCTAAGAAGGCATTAACCTTCTTGTGGTGCTTACGTGCATCGTCTTCGTCTTCATCTTCTGGGTGGTTAACTTCTTCGTCAACTGATTCGTATGGGAACCATGAGCGAAGTGCCCAAACATTTTCACCCATGGAAATAAATTCACCATCGGTGTTCATGTCAGTATAGAATTGTGGCAAACGTTCACGAATTTCTTCGTCACTCTTGTTCAAGTATTTTTGTACGGCATTAACAATATCGGCAAATGCCATTCTCTTACCATTATCTTCCAAAATTGCACGAGCAACTTCGATCATTGATAATTCGTCGCGGTTTTTGTCTTTAAATTTGTCTAATCCCACAGCTGTACGTCCTCTCTTTTACAATCTTTACTATTCTACTAGGCGTTTAAGTAAAAATCAACGTGACTGCATAGTTACCTATTAAGTATAGTCCATTAAAGAGGTCATATTCAACCCGAAGTTTATGAGAACCTTCATCTTCTGTGTATTCGAGCAGGTTGGTCACGCTGACCATATCCATTTGTCTGCCTTCAACTACATAACGGCAGCTCTCCTTTTCACCGGGAACAAACTTCATGAACGAGTAGTTGTTGTGATCAACGCCTCGTCTGATCAACAATTTGTCGTCCTTTAAAAGCACTTTGACGGGAATTGCACCCTCTTCAGTGTAGGAAATGCGAATAATGTCCCCGTCTTCGGTCATCTTTCCTGGTGCTGTTCTGGTAAAAGTTTCAGTATCGTTATCTTGAGTAATTTTGCTAGTTAAATTGATTGTAATATCGGTCACGCTCTCATCCCTTCCGTTAAGCACTTCAGACACATCTTTGCTATAATTTATATAGGTATACTCTATTTTAATATATTTTTTCAAAAATTAAATTAACAAGCTTGGTGAATGTTTATGGCAAGATTTCAAAGTGAAAAACTAAAACAAGAAGTTGTACTCCGTGACCCGGTGCACGGCTACATCCATATTGAAGATAAAGTTATCTTCGATATCGTAAAATCAAAAGAATTCCAGCGGATGCGCAGAATTAAGCAGCTTGGACCTGTCAGCTATGTCTTTCCTGGGGGAACGCACACCAGATTTGAACATAACTTGGGCGTTTATGAATTAACGCGCCGCATCTGCGATATCTTCGCAAAGAAATATCCTTCGATAATACCAGGAGACGGCCTCTGGGACGATGATAACCGTCTGTTAGTAGAATGTGCCGGCCTGCTTCACGACATCGGCCACGGCCCTTATTCGCACACATTCGAGCACCTTTTTGGCACCAACCACGAAAAGATTGGGCAAAAGATCATCAAGGATCCTAATACTGAAATCAACAAGGCATTAAAACAAGTTGCGCCAAACTTTCCTGAACAAGTTGCTAGCGTAATTGCTAAAACTTACCCTAACCCTCAAGTAGTTAAGATGATTTCAAGTCAGGCTGATGCCGACAGAATGGACTACTTGCAACGTGATGCCTACTTCACTGGCGTTAACTACGGACGCTTTGATTTATCCCACATTTTGCGCGTGATTCGCCCATACCAAGGTGGCATTTGCTTTACCAATAACGGGATGCACGCGGTAGAAGACTATATCGTATCACGTTACCAAATGTACCAACAAGTCTACTTCCACCGCGTTGGTCGTTCAATGGAAGTTATCTTGCACCACTTGCTTGAACGTGCTCAAGACATTTACAAAGAAGGCAATTTAAAAGTTACACCAAGTTTGGCCAAGTTTTTGGCTGGCAACTGGACGCTTGAAGACTACTTAAAGTTAGACGACGGCGTCATGGAAACTAACTTCTTGATGTGGACAGAAGCGCAAGATCCCATTTTATCTGATTTAGCCAAGCGCTATTTATACAGAAAGCCACTCGCTAGCGTCAGAATCGATGAAGAAACTAAGAACTTGTTGCCAAAATTGAAGAATTTGATCAAGCAAGCCGGCTTCAACCCAGATTACTACACCGCTACTAACTCAGCTTTTGACGAACCATACGATGCTTACAAGCCTACTGGTAAAAATGCCAACAGCCAAATTGAAATCATGCAAGATGATGGTAGCTTAATCGAATTATCGCAATTAAGTCCATTGGTTTGCGCCTTAAACGGTACCTTCCAAGGTGACGAGCGTTTCTTCTTCCCTAAGACAATGTTGTCCCACAATGAAGAGCAGCCTCAGATCTTTGACCCACTTTACGAGCAATTTCAAAAATATATTAAAAATGGTGCATTAAGGTACTTAAGAAGACCTAGAAAAAGGTAGAATATAAGGTGAAAGTGAGGTATTTGTTATGAACAATGATGTAAGAACTCAAATCAACCCAGAGGATGAACCAAAACGTGCTGAAAAGAGTGGCTACACTCAAGTGAAAGACCTGATGAACACTATTCACGGCTACTGCATGGATTACACTAATGCATCTTTCAAATTTATCCATGAAAATAAGGATTTAGTCAAAGATATTGTCGACATTAGTTGTAAGACAGCAATGGTCGCTTGTGTTGCGACAGCTAGCGTAAGCATTGCTAAGTTCATGTCAGACGTTAAAAAATAAGTAGATCAAAATAGCCTAGTTCAAACGAACTAGGCTGTTTTTTATTGCTTATTCAGTTCAAGTAAAAGCGAATACAAGGCACCATATAAGTTAGAATCGTTGCCATGCTTTGCGGCAATAATTTTTGGTGGGATCATCTGCTTGCCAATCATTGGGTTGATTTCCAGGATTTTAGCTAATTGATTATTGATTTCTTCAATCAAGATTGGCTGGTTGCTGATGCCACCACCAATCACAAACTTCGAGGCATTGATCACAGTTTGAATATTAATAATCATAATCGCAACGTTGCGGCAGTAAAGTTTAAAAATTGCCAATGCACGTAAATCACCATTATTGATCGCTTCAAAGGCAGTAAGTCCATCATCTAAATCTTTATTTCCAAGAGCTAGATTTACCTTTTTAACCATATTAACGGCAGAACAATTATCACCAGTATATGCAGCCTTGTTCTTTGTGCCGATACCAGAATTAGTAATCATCCAACTAAGCTCACCGGCTTGGAAAGTCCAGCCATGCAAAAGATGATTATTAACAACGACACCGCCGCCAACGCCGGTGCCTAGAGTAATTGCAACACCAGTATCTACTCCGCGCAATTCGCCAAGCCATTGCTCTGATAAAGCTGCTGCTTTGCCATCATTCTCCACACTGATTGGCACATTGTATTTATCCCCTAATGCGTCCTGAAGATTCAAACCATCAAGGAACTTTAACGCACCACCGAAATAAATGATCTTATTTTCAGTATCGATCTTACCTGGTGCACAGATTGCGATACCTTCAAATTGATCCTGATATGAATCGATCACCTCATACATGTTTTCCATAAATGCCGTAAGATTTTTTGCATCTGTTTTAACGCGGTCTTTTTCTAGAATATGTCCTTTTTCGTCGATTAAGGCATACTTCAGATTCGTTCCGCCAATGTCAATTGAGAGATATTTTTTCATTATTTTCCCCTATTAAAAATGAGCTTCTATCTACAAATTAAATGATAGAGATAAAAGCTCATTTTTTCTACTTTAAATTATTTTTCTTCTTTAGCTTTGGCAGCTTGTTCTTGTTTGTAAAGCATGTTGTCATAGCTACGTGCAAATGGCAAATATACAAAGAATGAAATGATTAAGATAATAGCCTGCCAAATAGCAACTTTCCAACCACCGATTAAGAAACCAGAAATTACAGGTGGAGTAGTCCATGGAACCTGGACCCCGTTAAGGTATGGCAAGATACCTGCTTTGATTAACAAGTAAGTTGAACCAGCTGAAAGTGGTGGCATGATAAAGAATGGAAGTGCAAGCATTGGGTTCATAACAATAGGAACACCGAATAATACAGGTTCATTAATGTTAAAAATACCAGGAACCAATGCCAACTTACCAATACTTCTCATTTGAGCTGATCTAGCCATGAAACACATGAAGACAACCAAACCGATAGTCATACCTGCACCAGTTACAGTTGAGAATTGGTCAAACAAACCTTGAATAACGATGTGACCACCGTGTGCAGCGTCTACGTAACCGTATTTCTTAAAGATAGCTGCGTTTTGCAAAGCGTTGGCACTCAAAATTGGACCAGCAATACCACCAACCAAAGTTGAACCGTGAACACCAAAGAACCAGAAGAATGGTACTAGCAAAGTCAAAACTAAGATACCACCAAATGAGTCGGTTATACCTTGAAGTGGTGTTTGAATAGTTGCGTAAATCCATTGAGTTAAAGTAGTATGAGCTACCTTTTCAAAGAAGATATATACAAGAAGCCATAATGCAGTCAATACAGCTGCTGGGATCAAAGCAATAAATGAGTTAGCAACTGCAGGTGGAACTTGTTCAGGCAACTTAATAGTAATCTTACGCTTAACAAACCAACTATAAATCCAACCAGTAACTAAACCAACAATGATCGCAGCGATCATCCCTTGACCCCCAAGCCAAGTACGATCAATAAATCCTGTTAAAAGAGTTGGAGCCTGTTGAGCAGAAACAACGGTTTTAGTTCCGTTCATAACTGGAGTAGTAGAATTCATCAAAATTAGGAATCCTACGAAAGCAGTCATACCAGCAGGGAGTCCTTCAACCCCTTCATTCTTAGCCCATTGATAAGCAATACCAACAACGGCAAATACAGATACAATACCAAATGAAGCATTGTAAGCTTGATTCCAAAATGGAGTCAAACCTGTTTGATTCATCCAATTAGCAACTGCTGGAATTGGGAATGAAGCAAGCAGTAAGAATAAAGAACCGATCATAATGAATGGTAATGACAAAAGCATACCGTCCTTTAAGGCAATAATAGCTTTTGTATTAACAAACTTCATAATTGGCGGCAATATTTTATTGTTAATAAAATTCTTCATAAAAAAATTCCTCCAACTTTTTTATTAACGTGTTTTCATTTGACATCTTTAATTCTATGAAAGCGTTTGCTATTAGACGAGGCTTTGGGAGGAGATAGGTATCATACTGTTTTTAAGCTCAATATTTCGTGATTGGAACACAGTGTTCCAATATAGTACAATTAGTTTAAAGTTTTCACATTAAGGAATAAGATTATGGCATTTTTTGGATTTAAAGATTTATCAAAACTATCTACCGTTGATATGACTATCTATCGTTATATCGAACAAAACAATGATAAGGTAATTTACATGCGCGTCAGAGACATTGCCCAAGGAGCGCACGTCTCTAGTTCTTCTGTTATGCGCTTTATTCATAAGATAGGTTTTAACAGCTTCCCTGAATTCAAAGCTTATTTAAAAAACAATCACCAAAGCCTGCACAACGTGAAAGTACATTACGTTACCGAAGATAACTTCCCTAGCGATACTTTGAGCAAGCTGAACATCGTTGCAGATAAAATCTATCAAGCAGACAACATTATTACTATCGGAATGGGTGATTCAGCCTTTTTAGCAGAATATGCCGCAAGAAAGATGGCAGCTCTAGGATTAAACACCTCTCCTGTCACGGATCCGTTCTATCCGCTCGTTTCCAAATTGGAAAATACTACCAATAACGTCATTATTTGCTTTTCTGTATCAGGCAATACCACTGAAATGGTGGAAATGATCAATCGATTTGTCAACAATGACGATATCCTTCTAATCAGCATCACCGGCGATGAAACTAGCGCTATCGCAAAAATGAGCCGTTATTCCCTTACCTACCATGAACAAATGGTTAGAAAAGAAGCTTACGACTTTTCTTCACAAGTACCTGTAATGTATTTGGTTGAAGGAATCGTCAATATTTTAATTGAAAAAGAAAAACAATAAATAGATGAAACACCCTGTTTCACTTTAGGTACAACCAGCCATTTTATCGAACCATTCCTAAAAGCCCCTTTTGTCTATCATTTATGAAATCGATTTCATATAATGCTTATAACAAGTTAGACAAAAGGAGTTTTTTATTATGACTGAATCTACTTTCCCTAAAAACTTTCTATGGGGTGGCGCCGTCGCCGCTCACCAACTCGAAGGTGGCTACAATGAAGGCGGCAAAGGCATCTCAATCGCCGACCTCATGACTCTCGGCGGACCAAATCACCCTCGTGAATTGACTGCCACCATCGAAAAGGATAAATACTACCCTAACCACAAAGCCATTGATTTTTATCATCACTATAAAGAAGACATCAAATTAATGGCCGAAATGGGTTTCAAGGCTTTTCGCACCTCAATTGCCTGGACCAGAATCTTCCCTAATGGCGACGAAACACAACCCAACGAAGCAGGATTAAAATTCTACGACGACGTCTTCGATGAATGCTTAAAATACGGCATTGAACCAGTCGTAACCCTTTCTCACTTCGAAATGCCATATCACCTTGTAACTGAATATGGCGGCTGGAGCAATAGAAAGTTGATCGACTTCTTCACTCGCTTTGCTCATATTTGCTTCGAACGCTATCACAACAAGGTCAAGTACTGGATGACCTTCAACGAAATTAACAATCAAGCTAACTATGAAAGTGATATCTCCGTTTACGAAAACTCAGGCATCAAATTCAAGGAAGGCGACGACAAGCAAAAGCTAATGTACCAAGCTGCTCACTATGAAATGGTCGCTAGTGCTGAAGCCGTACAAATTGGTCACGCAATCGATCCAGATATGCCAATCGGCTGTATGCTTGCCTTCTGCCCAATTTATCCTGCATCCCCTAAGCCAGAAGACATCCTCTTTGCCCAAAGAGCAATGGACTCTCGCCTCTACTTCGGCGACGTTCAAGTTAACGGTGAATATCCAAGATGGCTTACTCAATACTTCAAAAACAAAAACTACAACTTAGACATCACCGATAAAGATCTCGAAATCTTGAAACATGGTACAGTTGACTACATCGCCTTCTCCTACTACATGTCCTTTGCAGTTAAATACACTGACCACATGGATTATCGCGAATATAGTGATTTAGTTGAAAATCCATTCGTTAAGGCAAGCGATTGGGGGTGGCCTGTTGATCCAGTTGGTTTGCGCTACTCCTTAAACTGGATGACTACTCGCTGGCACAAGCCATTATTCATCGTTGAAAATGGTCTTGGCGCTTACGACAAACTAACAGACGATCACAAGGTTCATGATGATTACCGCATCGAATACTTGCGTAGTCATATCAAGGAGATGAAAAAAGCTGTCACAGAAGATGGCGTAGATTTATGGGGCTACTTGCCATGGGGATGCATCGACTTAGTAAGTGCATCAACCGGCGAAATGAACAAGCGTTACGGTTTTATCTATGTTGACGAAGATAATCATGGCAATGGCTCTATGAAACGCTACAAGAAGGATTCATTCGACTGGTACAAGAAGGTCATCGAATCTAACGGAGCCGATTTATAAAATATTTACTTTTCATTACATTTATTTCAAAAACTCTCTCAAACATATGAAAAAAACGGCTAGTCAATTAGACTAGTCGTTTTTCTTATCTTCAAATAATTTTTACTTGTTCTTGTCAGCTTCGTATCTGTTATCGAACAATGGGCTAAGTGCCTTGTGTTCTTGGATGCACTTAATAGCATCACCCATAAGTGGGCCAACAGATACTAAAAGCATCTTGTCCAACTTCTTTTCAGCTGGTTGGTTGATTGAGTCAGTAAGAATTAAGTTCTTAATTGGTGAATCATTCAATCTCTTGATGGCTGGGCCTGAAAGAACGGCGTGAGTTGCACTAGCGTAAACTTCAGTAGCACCTGCATCGATCAATGCTTGAGCTGCTAAAGTAATAGTACCAGCAGTATCGATCATATCGTCGATAATGATTGCACGCTTGCCCTTAACATCACCGATAATGTTCATAACTTCGGCAACGTTAGCCTTAGGACGACGCTTATCAACGATAGCGATAGGACAACCTAAGAATTCAGCAAGCTTTCTAGCACGGTTAACACCACCGTGGTCAGGTGAAACAACAACTGCGTTTTCTTCAAGATGATTACGTAAGAAGTAGTCAGCAAGAAGAGGAGCACCCATCAAGTTATCAACTGGAATATCGAAGAAGCCTTGGATTTGTGGTGCGTGCAAGTCAAGTGAAAGGATACGATCTGCACCTGCAGTTTGAAGCATATCAGCAACAAGCTTAGCAGTGATTGGTTCACGTGCACGAGTCTTACGGTCTTGACGAGCATAACCATAGTAAGGCATTACAATGTTAATTGTACGAGCACTAGCACGACGTACAGCGTCGATCATGATCAAAAGTTCCATCAAGCTATCGTTTACTGGATCACTTGTTGATTGAACAAGGTAGACGTCTTTACCACGTACAGTTTCATCAATATTAATTTGAATTTCGCCATCACTAAAACGTTCAACGCTTGACTTAGAAAGTGGAATGCCAACACGGTCCGCAATCTTTTGAGCCAATGGCACGTTTGAGTTGAGGGCAAAAATCATCATATCGTCTTTATAGGACATAATTTCCTCCGTAAAAAAATTTAACCAGCTCTATTTTAGCAAAAGTTGTTTCAAAAAGAACTACATACTCTTTAATTATAACAAGATTTTTGCTTCAATAGTAAAAAAACAACAAAAGCACTAACTATTAAGTCTTAAAAAAGTTAGAATATATGTGTACTTTCGAGTACAACGAAAATATCCTAAAAAATAAGACGTAACATCTATTGGATGTACGCCTTATTTTTGTTTTCAGTACTATTAGTTGTTGCTAGTAGTAGTACCTACTTGAGCATAGTCATTAATGTTCAAAGCTTGAGTGTAACCGTTAGTTACGATTGCCAAAGTAGTGTTGTTGTTAGTAAATTGAACGTTGCTTTCTGGAACGTTGTTTACTGAAGCTACTAATTTAACAATTGCGGAAACTTCATCTGGAGTTAAGTTGCTTAAGTTAGCTACAGTAACCTTCTTACCGTCAAGCTTAGCCTTTGCACTAGTGATGTTAGCGATAGCTTCGTTAACTTGTGCAACAGTTGCGCTAGCGTTGTTGTTTACAGCAGTAGCGTCAGTAATTGCCTTGTCGTATGCACTCTTAGCACTTGATGAAGCAAGCTTGTAAGCATCTGTGTTCTTAATAGCGTTTGCTTCGTTGATGCTTGGAGTAAGCTTAGCCTTATCAGCTGCAGTAGCTACAGTAACTTCAGTTAAAGCTTGTTCTGGAGTGTTAACTGGGCTTAAAGTCTTGCCACTGTAGATAACGTCAGTAGCCTTTAAGTAGCCTCTGCCACTAGCTAACTTGTAGAACAATTCTGGAGTGCTGTTAGCTGAGGTAGCAATGTATCTTAATTCTGAAACTTGTTGCTTTTGGCCAGCACCGAATGATCTAGTTGAGTCTGCTTGACCCTTGATGTCGTAAAGTGGAGCAACCTTAGTAGTAGTTACGATTGATGCATTCAAATTAGTATCGTATGATGAGTTGTCATCTACAGTTGCGCTGCCGTCTGGTTCGTTAACTGGATCAAGCTTGCTTGAAACCTTACCAACATTAGCAGCCTTTACGAATTGATCGTCACCGATCTTGTAGTAAAGCTTAGTACCAATGTATCTTGCTTCAGTAGCCTTTACCTTCTTGCCCTTCTTAACGGTCTTCTTTTCAGTATCACCGTTACCATCGTAGATGTAGGCATTCTTCTTCATGGTAATAGTTACGCTGCTGGCTGAGTCAACGTTGCTTGCCTTAACAAATGCAGTACCTGCAGCGTTAAGTTGGTAGTAATCCTTACCATTGATAGTGTCAGTACCGTATGTGTTAACAGTAGTACCCTTAGTAAGCTTTGTCTTACCGTTGTACTTCTTGATACGCTTGCCATTTTGGTCGTAAACGTATGCGTTGTGGATCAACTTAACCTTGATAGCATCCATGTCTGAATCCTTCTTAGTTGAAGTCTTCTTGGTTGAAGTGGTCTTGCTAGTAGTTGACTTCTTAGTTGAAGTGGTCTTCTTAGTGGTTGAAGTGGTAGTCTTGCTTGATGATGAAGCATTTGCACCACCAACTACATTTGCGGCCTTAATGTAAGCATTGTTGCCAAGGCTATAGTAAAGAACACCTTTGATCTTAGTAGTGCCGTTTGACTTTACAGTTACACCCCTTGCAATAGTAGTGTATTTTGCACTGCCCATGTATTTATCAAGACGCTTACCATTCTTGTCGTAAACATAAGCGTTACGAGCTAAAGTAATGTCGTTTGAAGATGCCTTTGAAGTAGCCTTTGATGAAGTTGACTTCTTAGCAGTAGTCTTAGTTGCTGCCTTCTTTGATGAAGTACTCTTTGAGTTTGACTTACTATCAGTAGTCTTCTTGGTTGAAGTAGTAGTCTTCTTTGCAGTGGTCTTGCTTGATGACTTAGTAGTTGTTGCAGCTTGAACTGAGTTTTGGGTGTTAGCTACAAGTGGACTAACACTCATCAATGCGGCTGCTGATACCATAATCAACTTATGATTTAATTTCATCTATTGTTTACCTCAAATCTAAACTAAAAATTAAATTCATTTATATATTGTAAATCCAAAACCGAATTTTGCCAATTTTAGTACAAAAAAAGACATCTTTTCTTAACAAAAAGGTATCTTTTATTGCAAATTATTACTTAACAGTTACATCTGAAGCTTTAACGTAGTAACGGTTTGGTTGTAAAGCGTAGTACTTAACACCTTTGATAGTCTTAGTACCTAAGCCATTAACAGTTACGCCCTTGCCGATGTACTTAGTGTTTAAGTAATTGTTTACACGTTTACCATTCTTGTCGTAAACGTAAGCCTTGTTCTTCATAGTAATCTTTACAGGCTTAACGGCTGCCTTCTTGCTAGTAGTCTTCTTAGTTGAAGTTGACTTAGTAGTAGTCTTGGTAGTCTTTGAGTTGCTGTTTGACTTAGTTGAAGTCTTAGTAGAGGTCTTCTTTGAAGAAGTGTCTGACTTAGTGGTCTTAGTAGTCTTCTTTGCAGTGCTCTTCTTAGCAGTTGAAGTAGTAGTTGTTACCTTCTTGCCGTCTGACTTAAGAGTGTATGTAGTGTTGCCTGACTTGTAAGTTACTGTACCTTGAGTTGCTGAAGCTGGAATCCAGTACTTCAAATCAGTTTGGATACTGTAGTAAACTTGACCATTGATAGTCTTAACGTTCCAAATAGTGTACTTGCCACCCTTAGTAGCAGTCTTTGAAGTCTTCTTACCGTTTCTGTCAACGAACTTCATGGTCTTAGTCATTTCAACACGACTATTCTTGCCGTAGGTGTTGTTAACGCCCTTTGCATGTGCAACTGGTGCAGCTTGTACGCTACTTGATGCCATACCTAAAACTGGACTAACGCCCATTAAAACTGCTGCTGATACCATCATTAACTTATGACTTAACTTCATAAATATATACCTACCTCGTTAAAAATATTCTGTGTAAATATATTGTAGGGCTCTTATATAATTTTGCAAATAAATACTTTAGCCTTAATACTTTTTTATCAAAAGAACCCTAGTCCGTTTGAACTAGGGTTGCTGCTTTATTTTTTATTTAAAACTATTCCCAATCTTTGTCTTTTGAAAGAGGAAGTTTGTGCCAGTAGTCTGGCTTGTTGACTTGACGACCACGAGCAATTGCCATGTCGTACTTGTCTACGTCCTTAGTGATGGTTGAGTCAGCAGCAATAAATGTATGATCAGCAACATTAATTGGAGCGATCAAAGTTGAACCAGCACCGATGAATGAGTGATCACCAACATTAGTATGGAACTTCTTAACACCATCGTAGTTAGAGAAGATGGTACCACAACCGACGTTAATATCCTTACCCAAAGTAGCATCCCCAACATAAGTCAAGTGACCTACCTTACTGTTTTCGCCAATTTCAGCCTTCTTGATTTCAACAAAGTTACCAATGTGAGCACCCTTGCGAATAACTGCCTTTGGACGAAGGTGTGAGTTAGGACCAATATCAGTATTGTCATCCATTTCAGCTTCTTGAAGAGTTGAAGAAGTAATGGTTACGTGGTTGCCGATCTTAGAATCAACAATTCTTGAACCATTAGTGATGTAACAATCACTACCGATTTCGGTGTTGCCCTTAATCACAACGTTGCCTTCAATTACAGTATCGTTGCCGATCTTTACGCCAGCATCAATATAAGCAGTATCAGGATCGATGAATGAAACACCGTTACGCATGTGTTCTTCGTTGATTCTTCTTTGCATGGTCTTAGTTGCTTGTGCTAAGGCAATACGGTCGTTTACCCCAAGACTTTCACTGAAGTCTGGCATCTTGTAAGCACCAACGCGTTCGCCACTGTTACGCAAGATTTCGAGCACATCAGTCAAGTAGTATTCACCTTGTGCGTTGTTGTTGTCAACGTGCTTCAAAGCTTCGAAAAGCTTCTTGTTGTCAAAGCAGAATACACCAGTGTTAATTTCCTTAACCTTTAATTCTTCTGGCTTACCGTCTTTTTGTTCAACAATTCTTAAAACGTTGCCTTGGTCATCACGAATGATTCTGCCGTAGCCAAATGGGTTAGGTGCTTCAGCAGTCAAAACAGTAGCAGCGTTGCCCTTTTCTGCGTGGTACTTGAACAATTCGTCAAAAGTTTCGGTGGTAAATAAAGGAGTATCACCAGTAACTACCAAAGTAGCACCGTCTTTATCACCTAATTCTTCCTTAGCAGTCATTACCGCGTCACCAGTACCAAGTTGCTTTTCTTGGAAAGCAAAGTCAGACTTGCCGTCTAAAACCTTTTCAACTTCGCCAGCACCTGTACCAACAACAGTAACGATCTTGGCAGGGTTAACGCCACGAGCGGCATCAACTACGTGTTCAACCATAGTCTTGCCACAAACTTTGTGTAATACCTTATATAACTTTGATTTCATTCTGGTGCCCTTGCCTGCAGCAAGAACAACTACATATTTTTCCATTAGTAATTAACCTCTTAATAATTAAAACTTGGTTCTAGTATACCATTTTAAAAACGGTCGAAATCAGTTTCATCTAAGAAGTTGCCAGGTTCTGCTAAAATAAGCTTCTTTTCGGTATCAATCTTGCTGATCTTAACCAGTGATAGATAGTTGTTGATTAACTTTTCTTTATCAAAATCAGCTTCGCAAAGTACGCACACGCCGGCAATAGTTCCGTCAAATTCCTTAACTAGTTCCTCCATACCAGTTAAAGTGCCGCCGCCTTTCATAAAGTCGTCGACGATCAAAACTTTAGAACCCTTTTTAAGTGCGCGAGTAGGCAATTCCATCTTTGATACACGAGATAAAGATGAAGAAATGTAGTTTACTGAAACTGTTGCACCTTCGGTAACCTTTGAGCGTTTTCTTGCGGTCACGAATGGCACATTAAGGTATCGGGCTATGGCTTGAGCTAAAGCAATACCCTTAGTTTCAACTGTCATTACGGCATCGACATCTTCATATGCATAGCGAGTTGCGATCAATTCACCAATACGACGCAAGTCTTGCGTGTCGCCCAAGATATCTGACAGGTAAACAAAGCCCCCTGCCAAAATTCTGCTTGGATCTTCGATTCTTGATGACAAATCTGATAAATACTTTTCTGCGTGCTTTTGACCTAAAAATGGAATGTAGCGTACGCCACCGGCTGCGCCTGCTACGGTCTCCAACACGCCGTCTTGATTGCTTGCAAGCGTATGCTTCAAAATAGCTAAATCTTCTGAAATAGATGATTTAGCTGCACCGTAACGCTTAGCAAAGAATGGTAGTGCAATTAGCGTATGAGGACGTTCCATTAAATATTTGGTCATATCCACCAATCTTTCTGAACGTTTCATGATATTTCCTTTCTAATGTTTGGTTTTATACTTAATAAATATACTCTAAAAGACAAAAAAAATCACTAACATTTCAAAAATGCTAGTGACTTTTTGTAAATTATAATTAAACTTCGGCTTCTTCAGCCTCATCATCAAACTCTAATGCAATATTCTTAGTTAATAAATCTGTATAACTGTAAGAAACGTGTTTAAAGTTATTTTGATGTTGATCTAAATCAACCACAAACACTGCAGGGAATGTTTCTCTTAAAATTCCCCGTCTTTTTGTAACCTTCTTACGACCCGCTTGAGCTACTACTGTTATGGTATCACCTAAGTGAGAATCCAACTTCTGTTTAATTGTCATAATTGACGTTGGCACTAAGCAACAACTCCTTCTTACGAATTTTACCATAATTATATAATAAAATCAATATTGTACACTATTTAGCAGGAATATTGCTAGCTATTTTGATAAATTGTTCAATTGTTAAATCTTCAGGTCTAACTCTCGGATCAACGCCCAATTCTTTAATCAAAGCTGCACGCTGATCATTATCTGGAATCAAAGTCTTCAAGTTGTTGTTCAAAGTCTTTCTTCTTTGTGAGAAGCACATCTTCACTACCCAGATAAAGTGTTTTCTATCGTTAATCGCTGGCTTTTCAGCAAGTGGCGTCAAAACAACTACCGCAGAATCAACCTTAGGACGTGGCATGAATGATGAGCTCTTTACTTCAAGCGCCAGCTTAACGTTCATTTCAGTTTGAACGGAAATAGTGAGTGGCCCATATTCCTTGTTGCCTGGCTTTGCTTCAAGTCGTTCAGCCACTTCTTTTTGCATCATCAAGGTTAAACTGGCAAAGTGCAAATCTGATTCAGCCAAAGCAAAAATGATTGGCGTTGTAATGTAGTAAGGCAAGTTAGCGACGACCTTAATTGGCTTACTCATATCGAAAAAGCCAGCCAAGTCTTCTTCAAAGTTAGCCTTCAATACATCCTTAAGTATCAACTTAAAGCGTTCATCTAATGGCGCATCCCCAATCTTTTTGGGTAATTCATTATGCAAAATTTCAGGCAAGCTGTCGTCGACTTCATAAGCAAACACCTTAGCTCCAGCTAAAAGCAATTGCTCAGTCAATGATCCAATCCCAGGACCAATTTCAATTACTTGATCGCCAGGTTGAATATCAGCTGACTCGACAATACCCAAGATAGCAGCTTGGTCAACTAAAAAGTTCTGTCCTAAATTTTTCTTAGCTTTAACAAAGTAACGGTTAATGATCGCTCTTGTTCTGACTGGTGAGCCAATTGGAATATTATTTGCCATTTTCAATCTCCTCTACAGCCTGCTTAAGTTCATCAAGTGAAACGCCAAAGGTATGCAGGCGATTGTAAAATTGCTTGGAATTGCCGTAGCCTACGCTTAACTTAATACCGACTTGTTCGCGTAATTTCCGTGAACCACTGCCGCCTGCTAAACCTAGCTTGCGATATTCAGTTTCAGTTAAATCGCTCTTTTGCGGATCAACTTCATGCAAATCCTTCAGGGCCCGTTCAAGCGCTTCTTTTGAGGCATGCTCAACGCCAAGGCTGCCCTTTTTATGAGGCTCGCCTTCCTTACGCGTAATAAAGGCCTGCTTAGCGTTCGGAACCGCATTAGTTACAATACGACGAATTCGTTCGCCATTAAAGTCAGGATCCGTAAAAACAATAATTTGTCTGGTCTGACTTAACTTTTTTATTTGCTTTAAAACAGCATCAGAAACAGCTGAACCGTTTGTTTCAACCGTCTCAATTCCTGGGAAAAATTGTTTTAAACGGATAGTATCGTCTTTCCCCTCAACAACGATTACCGCATCAAAATTCTTTTTATTTAAGACCATAAACTCTCACTGTATTTTTATAAGTAGCGTCTGCCACTTCTTCAAGTGGAATATTCTTCAACTTAGCGATGGCTTCGGCCACATAACGCACATAACCCGTCTCGTTTTGGTGACCGCGGTATGGCTTAGGCGTCAAATATGGCGCATCAGTTTCAACCAAGATTCGATCAAGTGGAGCTGCCTTGGCACTTTCATGCACTTCCGTTGCCTTAGTGAAAGAAACAACACCGGAATATGAGAAGTAGACGTTTAAATCTAAGAACTTGTTTAACCAATCAACGCCACCATTAAAGCTGTGCAAAATTGCCCCATATTCAAGATTGCTGTGTTTCAAAATGTCGTAGCAATCTTCAAAGGCATCCCTAGTATGGATATCAACCGGCATCTTCAAGTCATGTGCTACTTCAATTTGTCTTGCAAATACTTCACGTTGCACATCGCGAGGTGATTCGTCCCAATAATAATCAAGACCAATTTCCCCCATCGCAACTACCTTAGGCATTTTCAATTGTTCAACCAGCTTATCTTCGGCCTTTTGATCATAGTCTTTAGCAACATCGGGACAGTAACCGACCATCGCATAAACATTATCAAATTTTTGTGCCAAATCGACTGCACGCTGGTTAAAATCAGGATCTTGTCCTGCGCAAATCACCTTGGTTACACCCAAAGCTTTTGCGCGTTCAAGGTAATATTGTTCCTTGCCGCGAAACGGCTCATCGTTTAAATGAGTATGGTTATCAATGATTTTCATTAACCTAATTCAGCTCCGTTTGCGTGTTCGTCACCAACAATTGCCAACTTGATCTTGCCGTCTTTTTCACTAGACAAAAGCATACCTTCACTTAAGTGACCAAGCATCTTACGTGGCTTCAAGTTAGTAACTGCCAAGACCTTCTTATCAAGCAATTCGCTTGCGTCTGGGTAGAACTTGCGGATACCACTCAAAATTTGACGTTCCTTACCATCGCCAAAGTCGAGCTTGAACATCAACAACTTCTTTGAACCTTGAACTGGTTCTACTGACAAAACTTGACCTACTTGGATCTTAACCTTGTCGAAGTCATCAATGGTAATTTCGTTACCCTTCTTTTGTTCGCTTCTAGTGGTCTTCTTTGGCTTAGCCTTAGCCATTTCATCCTTGATGTACTTAACTTCTTCTTCAGCCTTAAGTCTTGGGAAGATTGGCTTTGGCTTTTCGATTACCTTAGTGTCCCAAGCAAAGTCGCCAAATGATAAGCCTCTTTGGTCTTCATCGTCCCAGTTCAAGCCAAGTTGTTCAAACATCTTAGGTGCAGTTTCAGTCATTACTGGTTCAATCATAATTGCGATCAAACGAAGACTTTCTGCCAAGTTAGACATTACGTGTGAAAGTTCTTCCTTCTTGCCTTCCTTGTTAAGAACCCAAGGAGTAGTTTCATCGATGTACTTGTTAGCACGAGCGATAAGCTTCCAAATACTGTCTAAAGCTTGTGAGAAGTGGAGTGAATCCATGTATTCTCTGTATTCGTCGATTACGCTAGCAGCAGTATCTTGCAAATCCTTGCCAAACTTGTCTTGTGCGACAGGAACTGGATCAACGTGGCCATCTTGGTATTGGTTAATCATTGAAACAGTACGGTTCAATAAGTTACCCAAGTCATTTGCCAAGTCGTAGTTGATTCTTTCAACGAAGTCTTCTGGAGTAAAGATACCGTCAGCGCCAAATGGAAGTGCACGCATCAAGTAGTAACGAAGTGGGTCAACGCCGTAACGGCTAGTAAGTGATTCTGGGTAAACTGCGTTACCTTTAGACTTAGACATCTTACCGTTCTTCATTAATACCCAGCCATGACCAATAATGTGCTTTGGAAGTGGCAAATCAAGAGCCATGAGCATGATTGGCCAATAAATAGTGTGGAAACGAACGATTTCCTTACCTACCAAGTGAACATCTGCTGGCCAGTACTTCTTAAACAATGAATCATCGTCTGAGCCGTAACCTAAGGCAGTGATATAGTTTGAAAGAGCATCGATCCAAACGTAAACAACGTGCTTAGGATCGCTTGGTACAGGAATACCCCAGTCAACTGTAGTACGAGTAACTGAAAGGTCTTCAAGGCCTGGCTTAATAAAGTTGTTGATCATTTCCTTTTCACGAGAATGAGGCAAAATAAAGTCAGGGTGTTCCTTGTAGTATTCAACCAATCTATCAGCGTATTTGCTCATCTTGAAAAAGTATGAAGGTTCCTTAACCAAACGTACTTCGTGACCACTTGGAGCCTTACCGCCGATTACGTTACCGTCATCATCCTTATAAACTTCGGCAAGTTGTGATTCAGTGAAGTATTCTTCGTCTTCAACTGAGTACCAACCAGTGTATTCGCCTAAGTAGATGTCGCCCTTCTTTAAAAGCTTTTCAAAGATCTTTTGAACAGCCTTAACGTGTTGTTCATCAGTAGTTCTAATGAACTTGTCGTAAGAAATATCAAGGCTCTTCCATAATTTCTTGTAAGAATCAGCCATCTTGTCAACGAATTGTTGTGGCTTGATTCCTTGTGCTTCAGCCTTTTGTTCGATCTTTAAGCCATGTTCATCAGTACCTGTTAAGAAGAAGGTGTCATAGCCTTGTGCGCGCTTGTAGCGAGCCATAGTATCAGCTGCGATTGTAGTATAAGCATTACCAATAGTTAATCTACCGGATGGGTAGTAAATAGGGGTTGTAATGTAAAAAGTATCTTTATCAGCCATTAATATTCATGCTCCTTTATTGTCTAAAATATCTATTCTATCTTACCACGAAAACAATATTAAAAAGGAATTGGAAATAATCCAATTCCTTTTTTCTAAAATTTTCCATTTTTCAAATATATTTTCTTCACGATCGTGTTAAGCAAAATATAAATTATTTCAAGAACCAACACAACCAGCATAAAGCTGAATGGCAAATTCGTCATCCCTAAGCTTGAAGCGATGCTGGAAGATGGCAATGCCGAACCCCAAATTGCTAGTGCAAAGGTAACCAAGAAGACGATTGGTGTTGCATGTTGACCAAAGAATGGAAATCTTTCGTCACGCAAAACGTGGATTGCCATTTCTCTTGTCCACAGTGATTCAATAAAAATCCCTGAGTAAAACAGTGAAATGAAGACCCAGTGATGGTAGTTTGAACCAACCAAATATGGACAAACCACGTAAAACATCATTGCCATCGCAATAAAGTCGATAATCGCAGGAATCGGGCCAAAGGCTAAAACAAACTTAGGCCATTTTCTGATCGACCATTTCTGTGGCTTTTTAACATAGCTCTTCGAAACACTATCGAATGGAATTACCAAACAGCTGATGCTGTAGATCAAATTAAGAATCAACAATTGCAGTGGCAATAATGGTAAGAATGGCAAAATCAGTGAAGCCACAACCATGGTGATGATACTGCCGAGGTTGGTTACAAGGAAGGTCTTGATGTACTTCATCGTATTGGAGAAGACCTTTCTCCCCGTAATCACCATTTCTTCAAGCAGCTGCAAATCTTTTTGTTTAAAAATGATATCTGCAGATTCTCTCGTAATATCAACTGAGTTTTCTGAGGTAACCGTCACGTTAGCCACCTTCATGGCAAGAGCGTCTTTATTGCCATCGCCCATGTAGCCAACTGTATGACCATTTTTCTTTAACGCTTCAATGATCCTAGTTCTAAGTTCTGGCGTTAAATGAACAAAGATATCGCACTTTTCAACGATCTCAGCTAATTCTTCTGGACTCGCCTTTTCGATTTGTTCACCATCGTAAACAGTATCAACGTTTAAGCCCACCTGCAAAGCAATCGCACGCGTTACCGCCTCATTGTCACCGGTAAAGATTTTGACATCGATATTGTCATTTCTAAGAGCTTGTAAGGCTTCCTTAGTACTTTCCTTTGGTGGATCTAGATATGCAAGATAGCCCACAATGGTTAAATCATTTTCATCCTTAGCTGAAAATTCTCCAACTGGAGCTGGATTTAACTTGTAGCCTACTAAAAGCACACGCAAGCCATCATCGTTTAATTCATCGATCTGCTTTAAGATCTTTTTGCGCCAGTCATCGGTCAACTCTTCACTTTTACCGTTAATTTCTACTTTATCAGAAATATTGAGCATCCCTTCAGCGGCGCCTTTTGTAACCAACATGTGCTGGCCGTGGTGTTCATCGTTATCAACCACCACGACGCTCATTCTTTTGCGTGTATAATCAAACGGAATTTCGTCGATCTTGTTGTAGTCACGCTGGATTTCATTGACGTCAAGCTCGTCACCCGCCGCATCGATTACGGCCTTATCAATCAAATCCTTCATTCCAGTTTGATAGTAGGCATTCAAATACGAGAACTTCAAAATTCGCGGCGTTTCTTGCATCTCCAAGTCATAGTGCCGCTCCAGCACTACCTTGTTTTGCGTTAAAGTCCCCGTTTTATCGATACAAAAAGTATCAATTGAGCCCAGATTTTGAATGGCATTCATCTGCTTGACTACGACACCTTTTTTGGACATTTCCAGTGCCCCTTTAGTCAAGTTGCTGTTAACGATAATTGGCAAAACTTCTGGCGTAATCCCTGCGGCGGCCGCCAAGGCGAAGATCAAACTTTCACCCCAGTCACCCTTAGTCAGGCCATTAATAATGAACAAAAGCGGAATTAAAATCGCAGCCGTGACGATCAAAATCTTGGCTAACTGTCTCATCTCACGATCAAATAAGGTCGTCTTTACCTTCTTGCGTGAAATTTCCTGCACCTTTTTGCCAAAGACAGTATTGTTGCCGACCGCAAAAACAATGCCGCTACCCGAGCCAGAAACAATCGTCGTTCCCTCATATAAAATGTTAGGGTAGTTCAAATAGTCCTGCATACTCGGTTTAATGGTCACATTGGCCATTTTTTCTACTGGTTCCGAGTCGCCATCCAAATAACTGTATGAACAAAACAGGTCCTTACTCGTAAGGAGCTTCATGTCTGCAGGAATCATGTCGCCGGCAGACAAATTAATCACGTCGCCCACAACTACTTCGTCGGTGGGCAGTTCCACGTTTTTACCATCCCGACGAATGTTAGTCGTTACCGAAACCATGTCCATCAATTTTTCAGTTACTTTGGCAATCCTAATCTTTTGGGCAAAATTTACTACCACAGAAATGATCAACATAATGATCATCACAATGACTGTATCTATATCACTATTATCTTGTGGCACCAATATATAACTAGTAAATGAAGTTAAAATAGTTAATCCAATTAAAGCAAGCGTGAACGGAGTAGCGATTGATTCCCACAGCAATCGCCAATTAGAAGCATTGGAGTTAGTCCTAATCCTATTTTCGCCATATTCTTTTCTATTTTCTTCAGCCTTATTCGTGGAAAGTCCTTCAGCACTTGCCTGAAGTCGCGCTAGCGTCTCACTACGCGATTCGCGTGCAATCTGCTGAATCCTTTGAATGTCGACATTTGACTGCTTTTTGCCAGCTGCTTTTACCATTCTTTGCTCCTCTCATTTAATTGACAAGCAAAACAAAAAAGCCACCTACTGTTTCTGTAGGTGACCTAATAAGGCTTTGTCATACTCGTCGTTCAGTTTTAACACTACGTGACGTAAGCACATGCTAGCTATCTGGATCTCGCCTTAAGTCGACGACACCTATTTAACCCGTTGGCATCTCTGGATGTTTCTGGGCGATAGCGTGTGTTCACGTAGGAGTCTCACCTAACAGTTTAATTGCTAATTATATCCACAAGAAAGTGTAAGGACTAAATTTAAATAAGTCAAGCCACCTAATTGCGTGAATTGTAGTTATTGCGGCCGAATCTTCTTAAAACATAAACGATTCCAACGATCAAGAATGCTAGTGCTAACGCAATCGGAAGCGCTACGCGATGTGGATGCGAAATTTTATCTTGCTCGCTGCTCGATAAATCATATTTGTCTAGTGCATATTGATACTGCTGATCCACCTTGGTAGCACAAGCTCTAAACACGAAGCGTAATCCTTCATTAAAGGTGGCATTATCTTGACTGCGCAACTTATCTACTTCAGCTCTAATAATGTTGGTCCGTGCGTCAGCCGTAAAGGCGCCATGCAGGTCCTTAGTAGAAAAGATTTGCACGTTGCGCTTCTTGCCTTTTTGTCCAACCACGATAAATACCGATCGCTTAGTACGGTTCAACGCCTCAGGAGTGAGTTTATTCAGTCTCTTAACCGTAATCACAGAGATCTGCGGCTGCTCCTTAGTTTGAAAATAGCGATTATTCTTTTCAGTAATTAAAGTCTTAGTTTCTTTATTCAGAATATGAGCATGGTCTTCAATATTAGGCTGCACAAATCCCGTAGTCGTTAAAAAGACTAACAACAAACCTACTAAGCCAACTAAACTAATTCTCGTCTTCTTCAAGTTTATGGGCCAAACCTTCCACATATTTTCGATCGATCTTAATTTGCTCATATGGTACCCCGCAATCATGAAGCAACTTCAATGCTAGTGGATTATCACGATAGTCAAAATAATAATTTATCTTTTTAATGCCTGCTTGCACTAAAGCCTTGCAGCAGTTGTAACAAGGAAAATGGGTCACGTAAATTTCGGTATTTTCAGTAGAAACACCAAATTTTGCACATTGAATGATGGCATTCATCTCTGAGTGAATCGTTCTTACGCAGTGGCCGTCAACCATTTGGTGGCCAACGTCATCGCAATGCGGCTGTCCTGAAACCGAACCGTTATAGCCAGTACCGATAATGCGGTGATCTTTGACTAAAACGCTGCCGACTAGCGCTCTATTACAAGTAGAACGCTGAGCAATTACTAACGCCTGCATCATAAAATATTGTTTCCATGGAATTCGATCATGCATGACTTTGCCCCTTGCTTTTATTTATCTATTCTTAAAGTAGTTCAAGCCGATAGCATCACGAACTTGTTGCAAAGTTTTGTTAGCTACCTTGTTAGCCTTCTTTGAGCCTTCCAAAAGCATCTCGTAAACTGCATCTTCATCTTGAGCAAACTTTTCACGACGTTCACGGATAGGTGCAAGTTCTGCTTCAAGGACCTTGTTCAAGTAACGCTTAATCTTAACGTCACCCAAACCACCCTTTTGGTATTCTTCCTTAAGTTCCGCAACCTTGTCCTTGTCTGGGTCAAAGACATCAAGGTAAGTAAAGACAGTGTTACCTTCGATCTTGCCTGGATCTTCCACGTGAATGTGGTTTGGATCAGTGTACATTGACATAACTTTCTTTTGGACGGTCTTGGCATCATCAGCTAAGTAAATAGCATTGCCAAGTGACTTAGACATCTTAGCATTACCGTCAAGACCTGGAAGACGACCTTGACCCTTTGGTGGGAAGTAGCCCTTAGGTTCAACCAAAATATCGGTGTTGTAAACTCGGTTGAAAGTTCTAACGATTTCACGAGTTTGTTCAAGCATTGGTTCTTGGTCATCCCCTACAGGAATAATAGTTGCCTTAAATGCAGTAATATCTGCAGCTTGAGAAACTGGGTAGTTCAAGAAACCGACAGGAATGGAATCTTTGAAGTCCTTTTGCTTAATTTCAGTCTTCACAGTTGGGTTTCTTTCAAGACGAGCAACTGTTACTAAATCCATGTAGTAAGCAGTCAATTCAAACAAAGCTGGAATTTGTGATTGTACATAGATAGTAGACTTGTTTGGATCAAGACCAACAGCTAAGTAGTCCAAAGCTACTTGGATCAAGCTGTTGCGGATCTTTTCTGGATTACGAGCATTGTCAGTTAAAGCTTGCGTATCGGCAATCATAATATAAGGATCATACTTGCCTGAATTTTGTAATTTTACTCTGTTCTTTAAAGAACCAATGTAGTGACCTATGTGAAGTTTACCAGTTGGACGGTCACCGGTTAATAAAATTTCTTTTGCCATGCTTCTTACTCTTTTCTATTATTAATGTTTATTTTTTATTTAAGTAATTACTTAATTTTAACAAATATTAGGCTATGATTAAACTAATCGTAGGTGATCAAAATGTGTAATCAATTTCGTATACCCAAACTCGCATTAATCAAACAATATCTAACTGAAGACCTAGATCTGCCTTTAGTTGAATCAAAAATAAATGATGAAGAAAAAGACGTCTTTCCTAACCAAACAGCGCCAGTTTTGCTTTATCAAAACAACCAGCTGCAATTAGTAAATAAAAACTGGGGCTATCCTAGTCCCGTCGATGCAAATAAGCCGCTATTTAATGCTAGAATCGAGCGTTTTTATGAACCAAAACCATCAATGTGGGATGAGTCCTTTGCCAAGCAGCGCTGCATTATCCTAGCTAGCGAATTCTTCGAATACGCCAAAAACACTTATCAAGCAGATAATGGTAAGAAATACCATGAACGCTATAGTTTTAAAAGCAAACAACCAATTACGATGATTGCTGGTATTTATGACCATAATAATTTTGCCATGGTGACGACCGACCCGAACTCAGATATGCGGCCCATTCATAACCGGATGCCGCTGGTCATTGAACCAAGCGAACTGCGCCGCTGGCTCTTTCAAAACTTTACCAGCTTAATCAACAGAGATAGTATTTCACTTTCTGTCCAGAAGCAGCCCCACAAAAAATAATTGTTCTATTGCCCGAAAGCATGATAAAATAAAGATATATTGCGGGTATAGTTAAATGGTAGAACGACAGCTTCCCAAGCTGTAGATGCGGGTTCGATTCACGCTATCCGCTCTAACCAAAAAACAGGGATGAATTTTTCATCCCTGTTTTTGTTTTATCTTGTTTTCTTTTTAAACCATGATCACAGTTAGAACACTGCTTAAGATTGCCAGATAGATTGGCATATAAATCGTTTGTGAATATAAATAGCTCCAAGCAAAGAGCATGCCGTAAATTGCTTCAATAATGAAGTTAATGAGTGAACTTTGATAATTCAATACGCTGAAGATCAAACCGGAAACGATGATTCCCACAACGGCAACTTGAACGCTATCTCTACGGAAAGCATAGTTGAATAAAAAGCCCGTTGCTAGGAATTCCTGCAGAATCGGTAAGATGATTCCTTGAACGACGATCAAGAACCAGAACATCCCTGTTGACTGACTCTTAAGATAAATCGTCTGGAAATCATACAGAGGTATTTTGCCATACGCCTGCAAATATGAAATCGAAATTCGAGTAGCCGTCAGCACCAGCGTTAATAAAACTACCGCCGAGAAATTCCCCAGCCACGGCAATTTAAAATCACGCGCAAAAAAGCGATTCTCACGATTATAGCGATATACATAAAACAGTAAAATCATCGCAGCCACGACACCGAATAAAATCAGGTCCCAGACATGCAACGGCGACTTTCTAGTAACAAGCTTCACTACTGCAAAGACCATCAGGTAACAGATTAAATACACTGCATAGCGAATGACATTGCCCTCTCTCGATTCTGGCGTATTCAAGATTTTCACTCCTATTCTGGATTGTATCCTACAAATCCCATATTATACCAAAAAAATACAGTTAATTGAATACAGATTATTTTACTTCCACAATAGTTACCTTATATTCTCCGGCCGGTGCACCAACTGTTGAAGTCGTCCCTGCCTCTTTTTTCATAATTGCTTGGCCCAGTGGTGAACCAAAGGAAATCTTGCCATCGGCTAAATCAGCCTCCATCCGGCCAACAATCTTATATTCTTCAGTATCTTCATCATCGTCAAACTTCAAGACAACGGTTTTGCCCAAATCAACCTTGCCATCGTCCTTAGTTTCAACGATTTCCGTATACTTTAATTGTTTGCCTAAGTAACGCTTAGCTTCAGTATATTCCGTATTTTCTGAAAGGTCGCCGAGCGCACGTGCTGCCTGCAAAATTTTAATTCTGCGTGGACGACCCTTCTTTAAGCGAGCAATTTCATCTTCAATTTGTTTGTAGCCTTCTGGCGTCATCTTTTGAAAATATACCATAATAGTTATTTCTCCTTTTGCTTTTTAATTATGTAAGAGTTTTCCACAAGTGTTAATCCTTAATTTGATCAACTTTTTAATCAAAAATTAGCACTATATGTTTTTGAGTGCTAAATAGTTTAACTTTGTTTCAAAACGACTACAATAATCAGTGTAAGGAAAAAGAGATCAGATAAACAAATGATTCGCTCCTTACAAATTAACTTAGACAAAAAATGAAAGGAAGTTTTATTTATGGCAAACGATATGATGAATCGTCGTAATGATATGATGGATGCAATGAACGACTGGTTTGGTTTTCCAAGAAACTTCTTTGATGACAGTGAAATTGAAAACATCATGCAATCAGATGTTGCTGAAACTGATAAAGATTATGTAGTTAAGATTGATATGCCAGGCATGAACAAAGATGACATTAAGCTTAACTATAAAGATGGTGTTTTGAGTGTTGCCGGCACCAGACAAGCCTTTAAGGACACCAGCGACAAGAACAGAAACATCATTCACCAAGAGAGAAGCGAAGGCAGTATCTCAAGAAGCTACAGATTACCAAATGTAGTTGCAAGTGACATTCATGCAAAGTATGATAATGGTGTATTGACCATCACTTTGCCAAAGCAAACCGCTAGCGATGATGGCAATTCTATCCAAATTGATTAATTATTAGATAATTGCAAGAAATCTAATAAGTAACGGATAAATAATTCTCTGAAGCGAGTTCATGTTGAACCCGCTTTTGTTTTGGCTTAAAATAGAGATAATTTAAGAAAAAATTAAAAATGAAAAAGGAGATTTTTTATGGCTCATGAATTAACTGTACAAGAGCTGGAAAAGTTTTCTGCAGACTTTAACAAGAACCCAGAAAACAAAGTTATTGCTCGTGCTGCACAACGTAGTGGTGTGCTTGAAGCATCATACAATGATCGCGTTCAAAGTAAATTAACTCGTGTCTTCTCTACTGAACTTGACACTGACAACGTTACTAACCAAAAGCATTCAGGTCGTTGCTGGGAATTCGCAACCTTAAACGTTTTGCGTCACGCTTTCGGCAAGAAGTACAAGGCTAAGAACTTCACCTTCTCACAAGCCTACAACTTCTTCTGGGACAAGATTGAACGTGCCAACATGTTCTACAACAGAATTTTGGACAGTGCTGACATGCCCCTTGATTCTCGTCAAGTTAAGACTGACTTAGACTTCGCCGGCTCAGATGGTGGTCAATTCCAAATGGCAGCCGCATTAGTTGAAAAGTATGGTGTCGTTCCTTCATACGCAATGCCTGAAACTTTCAACACTAATGACACTACTGGCTTCGCTACTGCACTTGGTGACAAGCTTAAGAAGGATGCTTTGGTTCTTCGTCACCTTAAGCAATACGGCAAGGACGACGAAATCGCAAAGACTCGTGAAAAGTTCTTGAGCGAAGTTTACCAAATGACTGCTATTGCCGTTGGTGAACCACCTAAGACTTTTGATCTTGAATACCGTGACGACGACAAGAAGTACCACTTGGACAAGAATTTAACTCCACTTGAATTCTTGCACAAGTACTTAGGCGACGTTGACTTTGACGACTACGTTGTTTTAACTAACGCACCTGACCACGAATACAACAAGTTGTACGGTCTTCCAGCAGAAGACAATATCGAAGGCTCAATCAGAATCAAGCTTTTGAACGTACCAATGGAATACTTATCTTCAGCCGCTATCGCTCAATTAAAGGATGGCGAAGCTGTTTGGTTCGGTAACGATGTTCTTCGTCAAATGGACCGTAAGACTGGTTACCTTGACACTAACCTTTACAAGTTAGATGACTTGTTTGGCGTTGACTTCAAGATGTCAAAGGCTGACAGATTAAGAACTGGTGTCGGCCAAGTTTCACACGCTATGACTTTAGTTGGTGTTGATGAAGACAACGGCGAAGTTCGTCAATGGAAAGTTGAAAACTCATGGGGCGACAAGTCAGGTTCAAAGGGCTTCTACGTAATGAACAACGAATGGTTCAACGACTACGTATACGAAGTTGTTGTTCACAAGAAGTACTTAACTGACAAGCAAAAGGAATTAGCTGAAGGCCCAATCACTGACTTACCAGCATGGGATTCATTAGCTTAATGAATAAATTTGAGTATATTAAAATAGCCAGATCCACTAAGGACCTGGCTTTTTAATATCGATTCAATTTCTCAGAATTTATGATATTTATTTATAAATATAGCTTCCATCTGGATAAAAAGTTATAATTTTCAAATTTTTAAATAAAGAAAACATTTCATGTATCGATTCTTTATTTGTCAACTACCCTAGACTGAAGTCTAGGGCTTAGTGGCTCGTTAGCTTGCGCTAACCAGAACACCAACTTGCTTAGATACGGACTTGACTTACCAGCAATAGTCTTTTGACTATTGCCGATAGAGGTCGTCTAATTACCAAAGCCTTTTAAGTCCGCGAGTTGCTAACGGACTGCAGCCTTTCTAGGCTGCTTTTTTTATTTTAGGATTCTG
>NZ_CDLD01000003.1:0-12425 GCF_001006945.1 Lactobacillus sp. OTU4228 | reverse complement strand
TAGACAAAGCGCTGCGCATCATAGTTTAGTTTAATGATTTTCTTTTGCTTAGAACTAGGATAAAAGCGAAGCTTAACGCCAAAATGATAGGCTAAACTGCTCATTCTTTTCATGTATTTCACCTCCTTGTATTATTGTAATTTGATTATATCCTATGTATATCTTATAATCAACAGTAAATAGATACATAATAGACGAAAGGATATTAGACTATGAATAATAAGAGAGACAAAATAAAAGACGCAGGCTATGAAAAACACTACGTCTATAATGCACACTATCATCTAATTTGGTGTACTAAATACCGCAATCAAATCTTTACTAACCAAGACCTGGCTCAAGAAATGCGAGACCTGCTCAAGCAAATAGCCGAAGATAATCAAATCCAAATTGAAAAAATGGAAGTAATGCCTGAACATATTCATTTGCTTATTAGCTTTAGGCCATCAAAATCGGGTTCAAGCGTAGTCAAAGCGCTCAAAGGAAGAAGTGCTTTCTTATTCTTCCAGAATCACCCCGAAATTAAGCAAAACAGGATGTGGGGTGGGCATTTATGGTCGCCAAGCTATTACTTTGGTAGCGTAGGGAATATGTCTAAAGAAGTAGTAGAAAAGTACATTAATGACCAGATCTACAATGCCGTTAGAGACGGTAAGCCCTAGCCATCCCCGCATTAAAATACGGGGATTTCTGGGCGTTTTTCATTAAAAAGTAATAATTGTTCTTCATATGAAAGATGATGTTCCATATTATTCTATCCATAAAAAAACCTTCGCTGATAGAGGAAAATCCATCCGTCATTGCGAAGGTATGATCTACTTTCATTATACAGATTATTTTTAATAAATACTGTCTTAAGTTCTACAAAAATAAGCCTCAGAACTTCTGAGACTTATTTTTTATTTAGAGAGATTTATTATTTTGGCTTAGTCTTCGTAGCTTGCTGCTACTTCTTCATAATGCTTTATTTCGTCATCACTACAACGAACAAAGTGACCTGGACGAATTTCGTGCATGCTACGCTCTTTTCCGTCCATTTCTTCTTTTTGAGCATCGTATGGAATTCTTGTACGACTGCGTTCAACTTCTGGGTCAGGAATTGGCACAGCTGAAATCAAACTCTTAGTATAGTCATGAAGCGGACGATCATAAACGTCGTCAGCTGGCCCTACTTCAAGCAATTTACCGTAGTGCATAACACCAATACGGTCAGAAATAAACTTAACCATTGATAAGTCGTGAGCAATAAAGAGGTAAGTTAAACCACGCTTTTTTTGCAATTCAATCATCAAGTTAACAACTTGCGCCTGAATTGATACGTCCAAAGCTGAGATAGGTTCGTCAGCAACGATAAATTTAGGTTCAACGGCTAATGCACGTGCAATTCCGATTCTTTGACGCTGACCACCTGAGAATTCGTGTGGGAAACGGCTGGCGTGACTTTCGTTCAAACCAACAGTTTCAAGCAATTCTTCTACACGCTTGCTTCTTTCGGCCTTATCCTTAACCAAGTGGTGGATATCAAGCCCTTCAGCGATAATATCTTCAACTGTCATTCTTGGGTTAAGTGAAGCATATGGATCCTGGAAGATCATTTGTGCATCCCTAGTAAAAGCTAATTTATCAGCTCTACTTTTCAGATTTTCAACATTCTTACCTTCAAAAATAACCTCACCGCTAGTTGGCTTATACAACTGTAAAATTGAACGACCGGTAGTTGTCTTACCAGATCCTGATTCACCTACCAAGCCAAAAGTTTCGCCTTCGTAAATATCAAAACTTACATCATCAACAGCTTTGGTGACATTACGGCCATTTTTAAAGTATTGTTTTAGATGTTTTACTTCCAAAATTTTCTTTTTTTCTGGCATAAAATTCTCCTTTGCTGCGATTATTTAACTCCTGGTAGTTTGTTCTCTTTTTTCATCAAATCATATTTCTTCCAGCGTCTTTGAATTTCTGCTGGTGGTTCAACCTTTGGTGCACCTGGTGCAAGCAGCCAAGTTGCGGCATAGTGGGAGTCGCTAACTTTGAAAAATGGTGGCTTGCGTTCAACGTCGATCTTCATGGCGTATTTGTTTCTTGGTGCAAAAGGATCACCCTTAGGTGGATCAAGCAAGTTAGGTGGCGTACCTGGGATTGATTCCAAAGTATCACTATTAAGCGTAGGCATTGAGTTGATCAAGCCCCAAGTGTATGGGTGTTGTGGATCGTAGAAAATTTCGTCTACGCCGCCAAATTCAAGGAATTCTCCTGCGTACATTACGGCTACACGATCAGCCATGCCGGCAACAACACCCAAGTCGTGTGTAATAAAGATAATTGAAGTCTTTACTCTCTTTTGCAAATCCTTCATCAAGTCCAAAATTTCAGCTTGCACAGTTACATCCAAAGCAGTTGTCGGTTCGTCCGCAAGTAAAATTTCGGGTTCACAGATAAGTGCAATCGCAATTA
Source organism: Lactobacillus sp. OTU4228 (assembly GCF_001006945.1). Lineage (NCBI taxonomy): Bacteria > Bacillati > Bacillota > Bacilli > Lactobacillales > Lactobacillaceae > Lactobacillus > Lactobacillus sp. OTU4228. The sequence goes on along the minus strand of NZ_CDLD01000003.1, from coordinate 9,971 downwards.
CGATTCTTTGTCTCATACCACCTGAGAATTGGTGTGGGTATTCGTTGATTCTTTCTTCTGCGTTAGGAATACCAACGGCCTTCATCATTTCAAGTGCCTTAGCCCATGCTTCCTTCTTTGAAGCACCCTTGTGCTTGATCAAAGGTTCAGCGATTTGTTGGCCGATTTTCATCGTAGGATCGAGTGAAGTCATTGGATCCTGGAAAATCATTGAGATTTCGTTTCCTCGAATATTTTGCATTTCCTTTTCTGGCAAGTCTAATAAGTTCTTACCATGAAAGTTGATCTCGCCGCCTTCGATCTTGGCGTTACGAGCAAGCAGGCCGATGATACTACGAGTAGTAACAGACTTACCTGAACCTGATTCGCCCACGATTGCTAAAGTTTCACCCTTATTCAAGTGAAAGGACACATTGCGGATAGCTTTAACCTCACCAGCATAAGTGTGAAAATCAATTTTTAAATTTTTAACATCTAAAACTCTTTCTTCTGGCATTTAGGTTAATCCTTTCTATCTTTGTCCTCTTGGGTCAAAGGCATCACGTAAACCATCACCTAATAAGTTGAAGGCAATCATCAAGATACACAAAACGATTGCTGGGTACCACATTTGGTATGGCAAGAATTGGAAGTTCTTTTGACCTTCGTTTAAAAGCACACCAAGTGAAGTTTGTGGAGCTGAAATACCAATACCGATGAAACTAAGGAATGCTTCGAAGAAGATAGCAGTTGGAATGGTGTACATCGTTTGAATGATGATGATACTTGAAAGGTTTGGCACCAAGTGCTTCCACGCAATCTTCCAAGATGATTCACCAAGTGAACGGGCTGCTAAAACATATTCTTCGTTCTTTAAACTCAGCGTTTCGGCTCTGACCTGCCGTGCCATTGTTGTCCAACTAGAAATGGCAATAGCCAAAATAATTGAGGTAATACCTGGTTTCAAAACAACCAGCATCAAAACAACGATAATTAAGTTAGGTACGGAGGAGATGATTTCGATAATCCGCTGCATCACGTTATCGACTCCCCCGCCTTTCCATCCGGACACTATTCCGTACGCGACCCCGATAGTTAAGTCAAAGAAGGCAGCTACTAAGGCAACAATTAATGAAATCTTAGTACCATAAATAATTCTTTGTCCAAGTGAACGACCTAAATAGTCAGTACCTGCAATGAAGTACTTGTCTTTTGGCACATTGTTTTGAGCGTAAGCATCAACCCATTTGCCATTTTGCTTAATCTTACCGTTCAAACCGTTAACTGCGCTCATGCCAGGAACTTTGGCTGGCAAGTTAGCATATTGCGGATGTGATTTAACCAAAGTTGCGTTATTGATGAATGGGGTTGAACCAAAGGCAACAATGATCATGACAATAACAATAATTGCGGAGATCATAGCTGCTTTTCTTTGCTTAAAACGAATCCAAACGTTTTGAGCAAATGACAATGATGGACCAGCAATATTTTCGTTATCTTGCGCCTCATCCTTTGGTAAAGGTTCAAAGGCATCTGTAGGAAGGTTTGATTTTTCTTCAGCCATATTGTCTTCTAAGCCTCGCTTTCATCTAATCTGATTCTTGGATCAATCAATCCGTAAACGATATCAGTTACTAACAGAATTACTACTAATCCGATACAGTAGACCATCGTGATTCCCATGATTGTTGGGTAGTCGTTAGTTAAAATTGACTTAACGAATTGTTCACCGATGCCTGGGATGTTAAAGATGTTTTCAATAACCATTGAACCAGTCATCAAAGCTACTGCGTAAGGACCAATCAAAGTAACAAGTGGAATCATTGAGTTACGCATTGCGTGTTTTCTAATAACTTCCATCCGGCTTAAACCTTTAGCCTTACCTAACTCAATGTAGTCACTACTCAAAGTATCAACCATGCTCGTTCTAATGAACCGGGCCGTCTCGGCGAATGGCCCTACCGCTAAGGCAATCGTCGGCATAATTGTTTGGGAGAATTGCCCCCAACCGGCCAGTGGGAAAAGCCCCAGTTTCAAACCGATGTAGTATTGAAGTAGTACCGCTAAAACGAAGTTAGGTACTGACTTACCGATAATAGAAATTACAGTTGCAGTTGAGTCAACCCAGGTTCCCTGGTTTACGGCAGCGATCGCACCAACGATAACGCCAAGCACAACACCAAGAATCAAAGCTTGAAGACCAAGTTGCATTGAGGCACCCAAACGTGAGCCAATCAATGTTGCAACAGGTTGATTACTGTATTGGAAGGATGTACCGAAGTCTCCGTGAAACATCCCGCCGATGTAAATCAAATATTGTTGCCATTCTGGTTTATTCAAACCGTATTGTTCATCCATGATGTGTCGCTGCGTTAGCGTCATCTTCGCTTCGTTAGCGTAAGGTGAACCAGGCATTAACTTCATTAAGAAGAAAGTTACCGTGGCTACGATAAACAAAGTGAGGATCATATAAAAAATACGTTTCAATAGGTATCTAGCCATATTAATTTCTCCCTCATTTTCTTTTTTGCTTTATTACTTAATTTTTAATGTTGTTTTAATTATACCAGATGGATTTTAAATTACTAGAGAAAAGTAAATAAAAATTAAAAAAATAAGAGAAAAGTATGTGCTTTTCTCTTATTTTTAAGCTGCTGTTATTATTTATTGCTTTGATTGTTTGTACTTTATTTGTAGTTAGGTGCTTCCTTAGTTATTTGCACATCGTGTGGGTGTGATTCACGCAAACCAGCATTAGTGATTTGAACAAATTGGGCCTTTTCGATTAATTCTGAAATGTTAGCTGCACCGCAGTAGCCCATACCTGAGCGAAGACCACCATCGATTTGGAAGACAACGTCAGAAACGTCACCCTTGTATTCAACACGAGCTTCGATACCTTCTGGAACAAGCTTGTTGGCTTCGTTAACACCACCTTGGAAGTAACGGTCGCTTGAGCCGTGAGCTTGAGCCATGGCACCGACAGAACCCATACCACGGTAACGCTTGTACTTCTTGCCATTATCTTCAAAGATGTCGCCAGGTGCTTCAGTGGTACCACTAAGCATGCTACCAAGCATAACTGCGTTACCACCGGCAGCTAAAGCCTTAACTACATCACCTGAGTACTTGATACCACCATCGGCAATGATTGGCTTGTGGTACTCACGTGCAGCTGAAGCAGCATCATAAATAGCAGTAATTTGTGGTACACCAACACCGGCAACGATTCTAGTAGTACAAATTGAACCAGGTCCAATACCTACCTTAACTACGTCAACGCCAGCGTCGAACAATGCACGAGTGGCATCCCCAGTTGCCACATTACCGGCAATTAAAGTTTGCTTTGGAAAATGTTCACGGAATTCTTTAATCTTACGCAAAACACCTGCTGAGTGACCATGAGCAGTATCAATAACGATTGCATCGGCACCAGCTTCAAGAAGTGCTTCTGCTCTTTCAAAAGTATCACTAGTTACACCAACAGCTGCGGCACAAAGCAATCTGTTTTGGTCGTCAACTGCAGCCTTAGTGGCATTGCTTGGTACGACTACGCTTTTAACATTAGCAACTTCACTTGCTTGGGCTTGAATTGACATATTCTTGTGCACTACGCCAAGTCCACCTTGGAGAGCCATCGCAATTGCCATTGCTCCTTCAGTGACAGTATCCATGCCGGCACTGATTAATGGAATATTCAATTTAATATTATCAGCCAGTTGTGTGCTCAAATCGACTTCGTTTGGCAAAACATGGCTTTCTGCTGGAATCAATAAAACATCATCAAAAGTTAAACCTTTTTTGGCAAATTTTGTATCCCAATTAGACATTATGCTCTCCTTTTCTCATACAAATAAAAATTATTAGCTATACTTTACTAGGAGATCAACCAATTTTCAAGGGTAAAAATAAAAGCAGGCTGAATTTTTTCAGTCTGCTTTTCACTTAAGAGAGGAGTTTATTGGTTATTAAAAAGATTAGTTTGCAATGTATGCTTCCTTAAAGTTGTAAGGAGCACCGGCACCGTTGTAGACAACGCCCTTGACGGTTGAACGAACCATCCAAGCTTCTTCTGGGTGGTACAAAGGAGTAACACCCTGAGTGCTGATAATTCTTTGTTCAGCCTTAACTAAGTCGTTCCAACGAGTGGTTTCACTAGGAGTTACCTTAGATTCTGCGACAAGCTTATCATAAGTAGAATCTGAGTACTTTTCCCAGTTTTGCGAGTTCTTAGAAGTGTTCAAGTCCAAGAATGAAATTGGGTCTGAGAAGTCGGCAGTCCAACCCATCAAGAAGACATCGTAGTCACCGCTTCCGGCGTGGTCTAAGGCAGTCTTCTTAGGAATGCTTTGAACTCTGACGTTGACACCCTTCAAAGCGGATTCGATTGAACTTTGCAAGAATTCGCCGCCCTTCTTTGAAGCATCGTCATCGTAAGTCAAGATTGAGAAGCTTACGCTCTTCTTGCCCAACTCTTTTTGAGCCTTCTTCCAGTAGGCTTGAGCTTGTTTCTTGTTGTAGGTATTAAATTGCTTAGTAGCAGTACCTCTAACAAGGTTGGTGTAGTCTTTACCCTTCACTTCGGTCATGTTTTCTGGAGAAAGTGTGTCGGCAGGTTCTGCGGCCCCACCAACAGAGTTAGCCAATTCTTTTCTATTGATTGCTAAAGAAAGAGCCTTTCTGAAGTTTTCGTTGTTAAATGGTGCTTTCTTTTGGTTCATTTCAAGGTAAATCGTAGATGCAGTCTTTCTCAAAGTGTAGCCCTTTTGATTCTTCAATTCCTTTGAAGCTTGAGGACCAAGCAAGGCTGCATCAAGCTTGCCTGATTGGTAAAGGTTGTAGTCAGTTGAAGGCGTCTTTTGAACGCTGTAGTTGATTGTATTAAGCTTAACGTTCTTCTTGTCCCAGTAGTTCTTGTTCTTAACAAGTTTCCATGAAAGGTTTGAACCTGTCCAACCCTTTTGTACGAATGGGCCGTTGTAAACAGTAGTCTTTGATGAAGTACCATAGCTCTTGCCATATTGTTCTACTGCCTTTTGGTTTTGTGGGAAGAATAGTGGGAAGCCCATCAGAAGCTTAAAGTATGGGATACGTTTATCCAAAGTTACTACTAACTTGTCGTCACCCACTGCTTTAATGCCCAAAGTATTTGGCTTTTTCTTACCGGCTACAATTGCATCCGCATTTTCAATACCAGAAAATAGGTATGAATATTGTGAACCTGTACTTGGAGTAACGGTTCTACGCCAAGAATAGACGAAGTCCTTAGCAGTTACTGGATCACCGTTTGACCACTTATCATCTTTACGTAAAGTAAATGTCCAAGTCCTGCCATCTTTACTGGTAGTAGTTTTAGTAGCCAAAGCATTTTCAACTTTAGAGTTTTTACCTAAACGATAAAGACCTTCCATCGTATTGTTCAATTGGGTAAAACTAGTGGCATCTGTAACCTTAGCTACATCCATGCCTTCAATTTCTGTTTTATCCATCCAGTTTAAAGTCTTTTTACCACCACCGGCTGATGATGAACTACTATTGTTGCCACAGGCTGCCAGTGCAGCTCCGGCTAAAGTTACAACACCGGCTGCCATTAATTTTCGGAATTTACTCATTTTCTTATCCTCCGAATATGCAAAAAAGAGTAGCTGATTAAAGCTACTCTTTTCCTGTCAAAGTACTATGAATTTAATCTACGTAAGCATTCTTGAAGTTGTAGTTCAAACCAGCACCGTTGTAGACGATACCCTTGATGTCTGGACGTACAAGCCATGCTTCAGTCTTGTAGTAAAGAGGTGCGATACCTTCTTCATTAAGCAAGATCTTTTCAGCCTTTTCAAGGTCGTTCCAACGCTTAGTAGTATCTGCAGTAGTCTTAGAATCAGCAATCAACTTGTCGTATTGAGCGTTGCTCCACTTACCGTTGTTGTTAGCGTTCTTGCTAGTGAACAAGTCAACGAATGAAATTGGATCGGCGAAGTCAGCTGACCAACCTGATACTACGAGGTCGAAGTTACCGTTAGTTGAACGGTTCAAACGAGTCTTAAATGGTACGTTTGCGACAGATACCTTCATGCCCTTCAAGTTTTCTTCTAATTGACTTTGAAGAGTTTCAGTAGTCTTTTGACCTGCATCAGTATCGTCTGAAAGGATTGAGAATGAAACGTTCTTTACGCCTAATTCTTTCAAAGCCTTCTTGTAAAGCTTCTTAGCTTCAGTTGGGTTGTAAGAAGCACTTTCCTTATCGCCAACTACTGAAGCCCAATCCTTACCGTCGTGGTTAACGACACCCTTAGAAGTTAAACTATCGGCTGGAGTGTTTGAACCACCTAAAGCGTTAGACAAAGCTTTTCTGTTGATTGACATTGAAATAGCTTTACGCAAGTTTTCGTTCTTGAAGATCTTTCTTCTTTGGTTAAATTGAACGTAGAATGTTGCAGCTGTGTCACGCAATGTGTAGCCTGCATTGTGTTTCAAGTTCTTAGTTTGTTGTGCGTCCAAAACGGTTGCGTCAAGCTTGTTTGATTGGTACAAGTTGTAAGCTGTTGAAGGAGTCTTTTGAACACTGTAGTTAATAGTGTTAAGCTTGACATTCTTCTTGTCCCAGTAGTTCTTGTTCTTTACAAGCTTCCAAGAAAGGTTTGAACCTGTCCAGCCCTTTTGTACGAATGGGCCGTTGAAGGCAGTAGTCTTGGATGAAGTACCGTACTTAGAACCGTTAGCTTCGACAACCTTTTGGTTTTGTGGGAAGAATAGTGGGAAACCCATCAAAAGCTTAAAGTATGGAATACGCTTATCCAATGTAACAACTAACTTGTTATCACCAACGGCCTTGATACCTAAGCTGTTAACTGGAGCTTTACCAGCTGAAATTTGAGTGGCATTATGAATTCCCTCAAATAAGTAGGCATATTGTGAAGCAGTCTTTGGGTTGACAGTTCTACGCCAAGAATATACGAAGTCCTTAGCAGTTAACTTGTCACCGTTTGACCATTTTGAAGGACGTAAAGTAAAAGTCCAAGTCTTGCCGTCTTTAGAAACCTTGGTGCTAGTTGCCAAAGCATTTTCAACCTTGGAGTTCTTGCCTAAACGGTAAAGACCTTCTTCAACGTTACCCAATTGGTTAAAACTAGTAACGTCGGTAGCCTTTGAAATATCCATAGTTGGAATTTCGGCTGAATCCATCCAGTTGATGCTCTTCTTTGCAGAAGAGTTGCCTGATGAACTGCTGTTACTGTTGCTACCACACGCTGCTAGTGTGGCACCAGCGATAAGAACTGTTGCCCCTGCAGCAAATAATTTTGTAAACTTCATATTATTGCCCCTCTCGTTTATGAGAAAATTAATAAATTTTCTTAAGTTGCTTATAAGTATATATTATCAATTTTTAATTTGCAAGTTTTTTTTAATCTTTAGCAAATATTTAAGTAAAGAAATAAGCCTCAATGCTACAGCATCAAGGCTTATTAATTATTAAACTTTTTTCAGATATTCCACTCATCCATGAACTCTTGAACGAAATTACGCATGTAATCGGTCCGTCTTTCAGCCTCTTTTTTAGCGGCTGAGGTGTTCATTAAATCGGTTAAATGAAAAAGTTTCTCATAAAAGTGGTTAATCGTTGTCTCGACATGACCACGATATTGGTCATGACTCACTAACTTGACTGGCTTAATCTCAGGATCATAGATTTTGTTACCATGCTTACCACCATAGGTAAAAGCACGAGCAATGCCGATGGCACCGAGACTTTCCAAGCGGTCCGCATCTTGAACATACTTGCCTGACAGAGGTAAATCATAGTGATGTTCAATATTGGCAGAAAAGGACATGTGCTGGATCGTAAACAAGATGTCCCAGATTTCCAAATCATTAAAGCCAACTTTAGGCAATAATTCTTTAATCTCGGCAACGACCTTTTCTGGATCGGCACAAATCTTTTCATCAATCGTGTCGTGCAAGTAGCCGCCAGTTTTAATAATGGCCACTACCCGGCTATCCTCATGAGCATCAGGATGATCTTCCAGATACATCTTGCTAGCCAAGTTAGCTACACGTTGACCGTGATAAAAATCATGGCCGGTTTTTTCGTCTTTTAAATGATCCTTGGTAAATTGAATGACTTGATCGATGTCCATTATGCCATTGAGTCCCATGCTTCTACTGGGGTAGCTTCGCCTTCCCAGATCTTAACCAATTTTTCTGGTACGTATTGCTTCTTTACGACCACCTTGAAGAGGTATTCGTTGAACCAATCATCGTCCATCACGAAGTAGCCTTTTTCGCCGACTTTTGTGCCCCATGAGTTTTCGATCTTCCATTGACGAGGCTTGCCGTCAACAACATCGACACCAACCAAAGTCATAGCGTGAGTTGAACCAGATGCCCCAGTTTGCAGGCGCTCTTTTTTATTCAACTTAGTTTCAATGTTGAAAATGGCATCAGTTTGGTAAAGGCCTTTAGATAAAATACCCTTTTGACGGTCGCTGTCTTTACCAACATCACAACCGAACCAAATAGTTTCACCGGCTTCAAGTTGCTTAATTGCAGCTTCCTTCAAGTTATCGATTTCGGTGTTCAAGAATTGAACAGGAGTGCCACCTTCGACGTTGTCTTCAAATGGCAGTGCGTAAAGCTTGTCGAATTCATGATCTGGAGCGTTGAACAAAACAACGTAGTCATCGAGATCATCAGTGAAGTAATTGTGGAAGAAATCAAGTGGAGTCAAATCACCATCAAAGTGATATTTGCCATCGTCATCCTTGAATTCAAGGTCAAACTTTTGGACAGGTTCACCGAAGGCGATCACAGCCATGCGGTAAACTTCGCTCAAGAATTCTTGACGCTTAGTTTCAATTTCATCGAATTTCTTTTCTTGATAAAATTTACGCAAAACCAAACCATCTTCACGCAGCTTCATGTTCAAAGCACGGTTAAACATGGCGGTGTTGTTGGCAGAAAAGCTTTCGTCTTGAGCATAGGTTGGTACTAAGCCGTATTTTCTAATTAAGGAAACGGCCATGGCCCATTGACCACCATCGGTGTCGGGACCTTGCATGTAAGTGTGCACTGTTCTGTCATCAAGTGGACGATCAGCAGTATTTAAAATATTATCGAAGAAAATATTTGCACGTTCTACTCTGTCCCAGAAAAAGAGGTAATTTTGAGAGAAGGTAAAATTCTTCGCATTGTACTTTTTAGCAAAGCCATGACGCAAAGTATTGAGTGCCGCAAACAACCAGCAACGACCTGATTGCTTTTGATCAGTGACGTTGTCAGTTGGAATTTCAATTGAAAAAGTGCGATTTAATTTTCTTACGCCTTCGTTGTTAAAACTAGCCTTTTGCACACCGTTATTAACAACAGCAAGTTCAGCCACGCGGTTTTGTGGCTGCGCTTCATAATCTTTTTGGAATTTGGCAATTTCTGCCATTGTCAGCTCGTGTTTCATATGAGATCCTTTCTCGTTAAAATCAATCACTACATTGTCATCATTTTAGCATTATTTTGCCCACGAAAAAAAGCCGCTTCCCAGGTTTGAACTGGGAACCTCCTCCTTACCACGGCGGTGCTCTACCTATTGAGCTAAAGCGGCGTCTCTATTGTAACAAAAAAGACAAAGACAATCATTTCGAATGTCTTTGTCTCTTTTTTTCATTTTCCTAATCCAAGAGTTTGAAAATAAGAAATAGTTTGAGATTAGTCAACTACCCTAGACTGAAGTCTAGGGCTTAGTGGCTCGTTAGCTTGCGCTAACCAGAACACCAACTTGCTTAGATACGGACTTGACTTACCAGCAATAGTCTTTTGACTATTGCCGATAGAGGTCGTCTAATTACCAAAGCCTTTTAAGTCCGCGAGTTGCTAGCGGACTGCAGCCTTTCTAGGCTGCTTTTTTTATTTTAGGATTCTGCCAATTGCCTAATCCTTTTTCTAAGATGTTCACGGCCGCATTCCAATCACGAATATGGGGCATTCGACAAATTGGACAAGTC
>NZ_CDLD01000002.1:0-31538 GCF_001006945.1 Lactobacillus sp. OTU4228 | reverse complement strand
TAATCAGTTTTCTAAAACCAGCAATGCGGACAATTCCCAGCTTAGGCAATTTAATATGTTTAGCATCAATAAATCTAGCTGTCCCGTTATCAAGATAGGCTTCTGACTGCTTAGGATATTGACAGTTAGTCTGATATGACCAGTCGCTGCGTTTTTTGTGAAAAGTCGGAATTCCATAACCAATCTTGCGATAGTTGTTCCAAGCTTTCTGATAATTTTGAATGGCGTTGGCAATAGCGAGGCTATCAATTTCTTTAACACGCAAAAAGCTATAAGTATCACGAATATTCCTTGGCTTATCCAATAGTTCGCTATTAGTGACTACTTCTTCTGCCAACCTAGTCTCATAATTATTAAGAATAGAAAAGGCAAAAGGCATTGCTTGATATTGTCTAACAGCTAAGTAGTGCTTAGCATGATAATTGCTTCGATTGCGTCCTACATAAGAGTTGTAAACAAAGCGCTGCGCATCATAGTTTAGCTTGATGATTTTCTTTTGCTTAGAACTAGGATAAAAGCGAAGCTTAACGCCAAAATGATAGGCTAAACTGCTCATTCTTTTCATGTATTTCACCTCCTCATAGATTAGATATTTATATTTTACAGGATAAGCGAACATATGTCTCTATTTTTAGAATAAAAAAAGCTGACTGCTAGGTCAGCTTGGCCCTATCCATCCCCGCATTAAAATACGGGGATTTTCGGGCGTTTTTCATTAAATTTAGTTCTTAACAACGTCCTTGCTGTTCAACCATTGACTCTTGTTGATCTTAACAATCTTCTTGCTGTCAACCTTCTTAACTGCCTTAGCGGTGTAAGTTGAACCCATGGTAACCTTAGCACCGGTCTTCTTAGCGTTTTGGTTGTAAATAGCAACTTTTTGATTCTTAGTATCTTTTACAACTACGAAGACCTTGTCGCCTTTCTTAATTGAAGGGTCAGTTGGAACAACTTCTGCAGTTCCTAACTTAGGAGCAGTGAATGAAGTAGCTTGTGCAACACCACTGCCGACACCGACAAGACTTAAACCAATTACCAAACTTGAAATAACTTTCATGAAAGCTTTTAGAAATAAATAAAATAACAGGCAGACTTTAAGTAAATTATTCCACTTTTTAGGCAAAATTAGACCAATTTCAGCATAAAAAATATTTTTTAAATATCGTATAGCACTAAAAAAGACAAAAAAATAGAAGGTTTAACCCTCTATTTTCGATACTGTATTTTGCTTTAAAAATATATCTTTAATTATTTGATAGTTACCAAAGTGTACTTTCTCTTACCCTTACGGATAATTACGTACTTCCCATCAAAGGCGCTTGATGGATCAACGTCGAAGTCTACGCTTTGTTCACGGTCACCGTTAACGTAAATAGCACCGTTCTTGATGTCTTCACGAGCTTGACGCTTTGAAGGTTCGATCTTGGTATCAACTAAGAAGTCAACCAAGTTCTTCTTTTCGCTACCTGCTTCAGCACTTGGAGCATTCTTCAAACCTTGTTCGATTTGAGGTACTGATAAGTTCTTGATGTCACCTGAGAACAAAGCGTCGGTGATCATTTGAGCTTCCTTCAAACCAGCTTCACCGTGAACGAACTTAGTAACTTCTTCAGCAAGTTTCTTTTGAGCAGCACGCTTCCAAGGTTCCTTTTCAGTCTTTTCAGCCAAATCTTCGATTTCTTCATGGCTAAGGAAAGTGAAGTACTTAAGGTACTTAACAACGTCACGATCGTCTTGGTTAATCCAGAATTGGTAGAATTCGTAAGGACTAGTCTTTTCTGGGTCAAGCCAGACAGCACCACCAGCTGACTTACCAAACTTAGTACCGTCAGCCTTAAGCATCAATGGAATGGTCAAACCAAATGCTGGACGATCTGCACCTTCAAGCTTGTGGATCAAGTCGATACCAGCGGTGATGTTACCCCATTGGTCACTACCACCAATTTGTAATTGAACGCCATCTTCCTTGTTCAAGTGGTAAAAGTCGATGGCTTGCAAAATTTGGTAAGTGAATTCAGTGAATGAAATACCATTTTCAAGACGGCTAGCAACAACATCCTTGTTGATCATGTTGTTAACTTGGAAGTACTTACCGTAGTCACGCAAGAAGTCGATCAAATTAAGCTTGCCAAGCCATTCTGCGTTATCACGAATTTCGAAGTTTTCAGTACCAAACAACTTCTTCATTTGGTTAGTCAAACTTTCTTCGTTGTGCTTAACTTGGTCAGCAGTTTGAAGAACACGTTCAGTCTTACGGCCTGATGGGTCACCGATTGCACCAGTACCACCACCGATTAAGATTACTGGGTGGTAACCTGCCATTTGGAATCTCTTCAAGATCATGAATGGAATAAGGTGACCGATGTGAAGTGAGTCACCAGTTGGGTCAGTACCACAGTAAAGGGCCAAATCATCGTGTTCAGCCAAGTACTTCTTTAAGCCTTCTTCGTCAGTTTGTTGGTTAATGGCGCCGCGCCACTTTAAGTCTTCTAAAATATCAAATTTTGCCATATTTTTCCTCCAATAAAAAACGCCCCTCGAGAATAAATCTCAAGGGACGACTAATTATCATCTTTAGCCGTGGTACCACCCACGTTCATGCCTATTCGGCATCTCTATCGGTTGATAAAGAAACCACCCTATCAGTATTTCGTCAAAATCGACCTGTCTAGCTCACACCAACCGCTAGTTCTCTGAACGCCGAATCGATTTGCTACTTATCGTTAAGTACGATCTTAACTAGAAAAACGGTTTTAGTCAACCGTTTAATTTAATTTTTAGGTGCATGGTAGGTAAATTCATATGGATCTGACCATTCACCTACTGGTGTTTTGTCTGCATCGATTGGACCACGATAAGTGTCACTATTTATGCCACGTACACGCACTAAATATGTTTGTCCATCAACTGGCTTAAAAGTCATGCCGTATGAAGGATTATGAAAAACTGGATCAGTTACTATTGTTGTGCTTGTACCTAATGCTTGACCTACAAGTCTTTCATTTTGGAATGGAATACCAATAGTGGCATTACCGTTAGTTGCCTTTTGGGTGAACATTAATTCATATTTCTTGGCATTATCCGCTTGAGCTACATTAACTCGTACAGCATCCTTTTCATCGGTAACTGATTTAATCTTAGATGCACTTGGGACAGTATCACTACCATCTTCAATCTTGAAATCAAAGTTATACCGACCACGTAGATTAGACAATCTTACTGTATAAGTACCTTGAGGCAAATTGTAAACAATTTTTTGGCTCTTTTCCTTAGTAAAGATGTTCAATGGATAGCCGTTACTATTAAGTTTCCAACGCAAACTGTAATATTGGTAATGGCCTGGGTAGATTGGCAAAGCATTAACGTCAAAAGTTACTTTGGAAGGCTCATCCAATTTAAACGTATAAGCATCAGTTTCATCGTAGTTGTAGAAGCCTAGCATCCCCTTGATATGATCACCACTCTTGATTTCCATTGGATGATTTACATCATTGACGTTCTTCTTAGTCTCAACTACTGTTTCAAAATCTTTGCGAATCTTAGTTAAATTCGTAAAGTTAGAGTTAACGCTAGCCGTATTAGTTGGGGTTAAATAATAGTTACCCTTGCGCAAATAAAATACTTGGTTCTTGCTTGAACCATAGTTGGCAATTTTGTTGCGTGAACTATTGGTCATCGTAAACTTAGCATTACCGTTAATTCGGACACGACCGGCCGCATTAATGTAAAAATGATATCTTTGACCCTTTTGTAAAGTTTTACGTTGACCAATTACCATATTTGGTTTGCTTGCAGCGTTAACCGGTGTAGACATAAAGGTTAAACCAGCAACACTAGCAAGTGCCATTGCTAAAATTCTCTTCATTGTTTTCACCTTTTAATCTTTATACTCATATCTATTATTTTATCATTACATAAACAAAAAGGACTAAAGCAGTGCTCTAGTCCTTTTCTTATTTATTTTAATTGTTCATCTTGTAGAAGCCCTTAGCCTTCAAACCATAAGCTTGACCAGCGGTCATATCATATTGAACCATTTCGTAATCGTTCAATATAGCTTGTTGTTCTGAAGTCAACTTCTTAGGATCTACAAAGTGACCCTTTTGGTCAACCAATTGGAAGCCCTTGTCACCATTGAAGTTAATGGTAATTGCAGGAAGCTTCTCGTGAACTTCAGTCAAAAGTGCTTGGTAAGGAGTTACCTTACTGTTTGTTTGTTCAAGCATCATAGCAGTGAAGTCACTAGTGTTGACGAAGTTAGTGTTGTGGGTCAACTTGTTCTTAGCACCATGTTCTCTTGCGTACTTGTTTGAGTAAATGAAGTAGCGAGTTGAGTGCATTTGAACTGGATACTTGCCAGTATAGTTTTGTGACAAGATGCTTGGGTAGTGGTCACCGTAGAAGACAATAGTAATTGGCTTCTTGATCTTATCGATTTGACCAATAAACTTCTTAACTGCCTTGTCGGTGTATTGCGTACCCTTGATGTAAGTTGCCATTTGTTCACGAACGGCAGCAGTGTTGAAGAGTTCACCAGATACCTTGCCCATGTATTCGTTGTTTGGATACCAGTTGTTGTAAGGCATGTGGTTTTGAATTGAGATCAAGTTAATGAATTGACCACCCTTCATGCTGTTGATTTGTTTCAAACCGTTAGCATAAGCAGTGAAGTCAGAGTTGTAAGTACTCTTACCAAGTTTCTTTTGATCAATGATCTTGTATTTAGAACCAAGGTAAACGAACTTGTTAAACTTAAATCTCTTGTAGTCTTCTACTCTTGAGTAGTAAGTACCAATGAATGGGTGAACAGCTGACTTGTAGTTGAAGTCCATACCAATGGTTGGGTAGAAGTCGTAGTTTGGTACGATTTGTACATATGGAGTCAAGGTTGACTTGAACATACCCATGTTGAATCCGGTCAAAGTTTCCCATTCCATGTTGGCAGTACCACCACCGTAACCGGCACTAAGCATGCTACCGTATGTGGCACGTTTCTTCATTGATTGGATAAACTTAACTGGGTTTGGAGTTTTTGGATCAATCTTAATTGTTGGGAAAGTATATGGATCAACAAAACTTTCACTCAAGTTGTAGACAATAGTTTGATCCTTTAAAGTATTCTTTCTTGTCTTGTTAATTTTATCAGCAAGTTTGCTGTACTTTTGGTCCAAATGCTTGATTGTAGATTCTGAATAGTTGGCTGGCTTGTTCATAATTTGCAAGTCGAAGTAGTTCAAGAAGTTCAATAATGGACCGTTAATTTGAATATCACGTTCAGGGTTTCTGAATGATTGCTTGTTGTCAAAACCACGGTTGATGTGGTAGATCATACCGCCATCGTGGTTAAAGCGCATTGGTGTCATGAATAAGAGCAAGCTGAGTAATGCCCAAATACCACGACGTTTCCATGAACCCTTTTTCTTAATTGGAAACTTGATTTCAAGGAAGACACATAATGCAATGATAATGACCAATGCAACGGCAACCATAATGACTGTCTTTTGACCAACCATTGGAAGCAAGGTCTTCCAGTTTACGATTTCGTCAATTTCGGTTGGGTAAATTGGTTCACCACGAAGGTTCAACTTAATCTTGTTGGCAATAGCCCAACCAATAGTAATTACGCTGACTAAAACTGTTGAAGTCCAGTAACGCGTAGTAATGAAGTAGAAGATCGCAAACATTGCGTCAAGGAAGATAGCCGTCAAAATGATGGCGAAGAATCTAGTCCCGAGCAAGAAGATAACTGCGTTGATGTCTGTAGCAGTAGTAATTTGAATACGTAAATTGTCTGATTCGATCAAGAATGAGACGAAACTCAAGATGTAGAACCAACCCCAAGTAAGAAGTCTTACTCTGTTTTCTACAACCCAAGCAGTAAACTTGCCCCAGAGATCTTCGACAATTTGCGCCAGATTATCATGTTTATTAAAGAATGTAATTGCATTTTTGACCGGCTTAAATTTGAACAGATATCGTTCATACAAATAGTCCAAAATAAAGGCCGCAATCGTCATGATGATAATCATCAAGAACTTGTTAAATCCGGCGCTGTTAGTGAAGCGGAATGATCTTACAAAGCCGCCGATAATTGGGGCATCCATAAAGATTACAACCGGAATAAAGAAGCGTATTTCCTTAGCAGAGAAACTAACGATTACTTTTCTAAAAATCAAAAATGCGGCAAGAACCATTAAGAATAGAAATGGTGATGTAACGTTGCTTAAGAATCTTGGATTCCAAGAATAAACACCACTACGACCAGATAAACGTTGGTACCAGTAAACACCGTTAAATCCGGGAACACCGATGAACATTACAAAGAATGATACGATGCCGGCACCAATCGTCCAGCCAAATACCTTCTTAGGGATTTTGACATTAGCTAAAAACATACCCCATGCGAAGTACAAGATTAGGTAAATACCATAGATGGAGTAGTTGAAAATCATTGTACCAGCGTTAGTGGCAAATCCTACCAAAGTCAATGCACTAAGCAAAAGCAAGTTTTGCTTAGTAGTAATGCGATGTTGCAGTTCATAGATGTATGGCTGAGCCAACATACTGAAGATTAATCCAGCAAGTAGTACTGATGTACTAGTTAGTACTGGGAAAAATACGCCCCACAACTTCCACATATTAAAGCTGCCTGGTCGCTTCATAAAGTTGACCAAATACAGCAATACTAGTGTGACAACTGCCATAATCCAGAATCTGAAGGCCTCAGTTGGATGGACCTTCTTCTTGCTGTAAACAGCCCCAAAGACCATTGGCACAAGCACCATCGTGCTGCAGTCTAGCAGTCCAGGGATGTATCTCATTAAAGTGCTGAGTGGAAGTCTACCAAACAGGCTACCCCATGAGAACATTTGCACTAGCATGAAAAATGCTGCCACAATTATACAGATAATTTGGACAACACCTAGTGATTTTTTATTCTTAATCTCACTCATTTTCTTAGTCTATGTCCTTACTAAAAAATTCTTTTTTGCCATTACTTACTCTTGATCCCAAGCTTCTTCTTGATCGAGTATAAAATATCGACCTTCTTGCCATGGCCGGTAAAGAAATCTACGATATCCTTCCAAAACTTGAAGACCATGATTAAAGTAATCACCATGAAGATGATTCCTGCCTCTTGGTTTTGCAGAAATTCATAAACACTGAATAAAAGCATAAACACTAAAGGCGGAATCGTCAAATTTTGCATGATTGCTGTCAGCACGAGGGCCACCAGTAATGTCGCAAAACCAGCCTTCCAATCATAGAACACTGTGATCTGAGCTGCAACCGCAACTCCCTTGCCGCCTTGGAAATGATTCCAGAATGGAAAGCAATGTCCTAAAATCAAGCCGAGTCCGGCAAAAGCAATGTTAATGTGACCTGGAAAAGCAAAGTAAACAATAAATAAGGCAATTAAGCTTTTAAGCAAATCACCGAGACATGTTAAGATGCCCCATTTTTTACCAAAAACAGCACCCATATTGGCTGTTCCAGGATTATGTGAACCATATTGAGTAGGATTTATTTTCAAAAAGATTTTTCCGACAACCATCGCAGTCAGAAAATTACCAAAGAGATAACCGATCAGTGTCGCATAAATAGGCGTCATCAATTATCATCATCTCCCGTGTAGTCATAAATATGATAGTCTTGCGTCTTATCGCTCTTGAAACTAAAGCCATGAGCAATATTGCGCTCATTTTGGTAAGTTTCGTTATTGCTGATGGTTTCTTTTTCAAGACCTAGTTCTGTGCGAACCTTATCAGAAATTCGCTGCAATTCGCTAGTTGGTTGAACTTGATATGAAGCATCATCAATCATCGCATTATAGCCATGCAGATAGTCGCTAGAAGACGTCTTCGCACAGCCACGATAATTCGTCGCGATCTGTTGCAAAGCGCTAAATGGCAAGTTAGTGCGGACGTTGCTTGATACCGACGTTAAGATCGAATCAAGATTCGACAGCGAACTGACAGAGATTGCCTTTTTGATCAAAGTCGTAATCACTTGACGCTGTCTTTCTTGTCGGCCGTAGTCGCCGCGTGGGTCATCATAACGCATTCTCGAGTAGGCCAGTGCGCCGGCACCGCCCATGTGCGTTAATTTGCCCTTCTTAAAGATATAACCGCCATATTCAAAACTGAGCGCTGGCCGAATGTTAATACCGCCAACATAACGGATCATCTTCATGATTCCGCCCATGTTAACCACGGCATAATACTTAATCGGCACATTAATCAATTTCGAAACGCTGTCCATTGACATCTTGGCACCGCCGAGTTCATACGCGGCATTGATCTTTTCAGTTTGGAAAGAATCGGCATCAATCATCTGTGCCATCGTATCACGCGGAATAGAAATCAGCGTGTAGCGCTTCTTTGCAGGGTTAACTACAGCTAAAATCATGGTATCGGTTCTACCCCGCTTTTCCGTTCTATCCAAGGCACCGGTATCCGTACCCATCAGTAAAACGGCAAAACATTTCTTTCCATTAAATTCACCTGTAGTTTTCACTGCAGTATGGGGATCATAGGTCTTATCAACTGCATTCTTCGTTTTAAAGTAAACAGAAGTAAAGTACGCAATTGCTGCGCCAACTGCAGCTAGCACAACTAAACCAACAATCCACGGCCAAATGTGGTGTTTTCGATATTTATGATTTTGCACTCGCGTGCTTTTCGGACGATATTGTCTTTTTTTCTCCATAAGTCATACCTATATGTAAATTCACATTGAGTGTATTATAACAAAAAAAGCAAATCATCGCTGACCTGCTTCCTATATCTTATTAAAATCGTTACTTATTTTTACTTCAAAGTCAAATTTAAAGCAAAAGTCTTGCTACTTTCTGCTTCAAGCTTGATCTCATCAATAAATGCGGTAACATGATCTTCTTCTACATTTAATTTAAAATCAGTTGAAGCAACATCAATTTCATGTTTTCCATTATTTAAACTAATTTTGTTAATCCCCTCTTCAGTAGGCCAATTATTTGGTAGAACAAAACCTAATGAAAATGGCATTTCTTTATGCGAAGAATTCTTTAGAAAAAAGGTTATCTCGACTTGATTGCCCTCTAAGGCATATGTAGTCATCACTTCAAAGTGATACGGGAATTTCTTATAGCTTTTCGGTGTATCAATTAAAGTCAAACTCACTCGAGTATCGCCTTTATCAACGACAGTCCAAGGCATTTTGCTGGCCCAGTCATTATCATGATTGATCACTGGAAAAGCAATTGCCGTACCCTCTTTAGTCCCTTCTTCGCCGAGATAGTCATAATTATCAGTTACTGATATTAAGTGGGCCACCTTGGCCCCATTCTCATCGACAGAGACTTGAAAGAGAGAATCATCAATTGTCTGCATATTTTTCTCCCAACTTTAATTCTAAAGACAAAAATAGCACTTGAAGGGGGGTACTGTCAATCTTTAGCCAGCTACTGCCACTTTAATGGAAGCGGTTAACCCTTCTACCATGTCACTTAAATTCATGGATGGACGACGACCATTTTTCGCTTGGCTAGGCAAAAATGGAATGTGAATGAAGCCGGCTTTTAGGTTAGGAAATTCGCGTGCGCGCATGTATTGCACCTCGTAGAAAAGGTGGTTGCAGACGTACGTGCCAGCGGAATTTGAGACTTCGGCAGGGATGCCTATTTTTCTCATGGCAGTGACCATCTTTTTAATTGGCAATTGGGTGAAGTAACCGTCGGCACCGTCTGCTTCAATTTCGCCTTCTTTTGGACCCTTGCCTGAATTATCGGGAGTTGAGCCCGCTTGAAAATTAATAGCAATTCTTTCAGGTGTAATGGCAGCTCGGCCACCTGCTTGGCCGACGTTGATGACCATGTCTGGTTGATATTTTGTTATTGCTTCTTTAACTACCTTGGCGCTTTGATAAAAAATCGTCGGTACTTCTAGTTTAATGATTTGATTGCCGTCGATTTCATCTGGCAGCTTCTTTACGGCTTCGATAGCCGGATTAATTTTTTCACCACCAAAAGGATCGAACCCAGTTACTAAGATTTTCATACTTTTTGCCTCTTTCTTAGAAAAAAATGGCAGTTTTTCTTTGTTTATAATATAATATACTTGTTTCAAAAAATATGAAATAGAATAATATATTAAAATTTTTGGAGCAAGTTGATGAAAAAAGGCATCCCTTCCGGGGATGTCTTTTTTTTACCCTAAAAAATAAAAGAACTCCGAAAATTCGAAGTCCTTTTTGTGTGAATAACCACTATTTAATTAGTCGTCCAACTTTTCCTTGTTAACAACATCAAGGTTTTCGTCGAATGTGTAAACAACTGGTTCACCAGTCTTCATTTCGAGGTTCATGATGTCGTCGTCAGAAATGTTTTCGATGTACTTAGTCAAAGCACGAAGTGAGTTACCGTGAGCTGCGATAATTACATTCTTGCCATCAAGTAAGTCTGGAGCAATGTGATCTTCCCAGAATGGCATTACACGGTCAAGACATACGTGTAAGTTTTCTGCCTTAGGCACGATGTGTGGGTCCAAGTTTGCGTAACGACGGTCGTGAGCTTGGCTGTACTTGTTGTCGTCATCAATAGCTGGTGGCAAAACATCGTATGAACGACGCCAAATGTGAACTTGTTCATCGCCGTACTTTTCAGCAGTCTTCTTCTTGTTCAAACCTTGAAGAGCACCGTAGTGACGTTCGTTAAGTCTCCAGGTCTTAGTTTCTGGAATCCAAAGTTGGCCACTTTCTTCAAGTGCGTAGTGCAAAGTCTTGATAGCACGAGTTAATAATGAAGTGTAAGCTTGGTCAAATTCAAGACCGTGTTCCTTGATTAAACGACCAGCCTTCTTAGCTTCTTCAACACCTTTTTCTGAAAGGTTAACGTCAACCCAACCAGTAAATTGGTTTGAAAGGTTCCATTCACTTTGACCGTGACGGATTAAAACTAATTTTGACATGAAATATCTCCTTTTAAATTCAATGTTTCACCCATATTTTACACATTTCGCAGTTTTTTTCATAGAGATATGACAAAAAAACATTAATTTTTAGACATTGTTTCAAATATTTACCCTTTTGTGCTAACTTAGAACAGAAAATATTAATCAAAAAAGAAGTGCGGAATTATGGTATTCAAAAATAAAAAAATTATCATCGGCCTCATTGGCATTTTTGTCTTGCTGTTAGCAGGCTGTTCAAATAATAAATCTACTACTAAAAAAGAAAATACTTTGCCAAGTGCCAAAACGATTTTGACTAAGGCGCAAAATACCAAGTTCGATTCGATGCATACTACTTGGAACGAAACTGAAAATGGGCAAACGATTCAAAAAGCAGAAGCTCAATACGTTAAGGATCCAACAGTCATCTACGCTAATGTGGCCACAGCTTCCAACCACTATAAGATGTGGATTGAAGGTAAAAACAACTACATCCAAATGAAAGGCACCAGTTCTAGTCACTGGTTTAAGACCAAACTAGGCAAAAGCAGTTCATATGCTGTATTAACAGACAGTTTAGACAACATGCTTGATCCATTCGTTGCTACCAGCAAGAGTTTTAAAGTTAAACCCAATGGCAACGATTACGTCCTCTCTTATAAAGGAAACAATAAGAAAATTTGGAACGCCATCGTTTCCGATTCTGCGATCACTGCTTTGATCGGTATCGATTTAGACAACGTGAAACCAATCAATAATGAAATCAAAATCGACGTTGATAAAAGCTACCACATCACCGATGTAAAGGTGCTCTCTACTTATAAAGACGAAGGTCAAAAGAGAACCTTCACGATGAATGCTGATCAAATTGACCAGATCAAGAACTTAGAGGTTCCTGCCAATGTTAAAAAAGGCGCAGTCGATTTAGGAAAAATGAGCACGAACAATTAATACTAAGTCCGAATCCAAAGAGATTTGGGCTTTTTTCGTATATAATAATAGGTGTAACTATAGGAGAAAAATTATGAATACAAAACTTAAAAAAGCATTTATTGGTATTTCACTCGCTACCCTGTTCTTACTGGGTGGCTGCAGTCAGCAAAAGAAAAACACTGCCGACCCAGTTTTAACTAAAAGTCAGGTAGTGCAAAAGGCTAAAAAGAGCTTCAGAAGTGGCCAAGTCATCCAATCTGTTACCTTGGGCACTGACACTTCTAGCCAAGTAGCCTTGGCAAGCACTACCTTTGGTGGCGAATCAACTGTCTACCATATTACTAACCAAACAACCAGCAAGGGCAAGACTCGTTCAAGCGAAGAATGGGTCAACCTGAACAACGTCTACATCAATGGTCGTGATACTTGGTACAAGGCTGATCTTGAAAAATTAACGGGTCACTCATACGCAGATTTGACTGACGCGATTATGAATAATCGTTTGATCCATAATCCAAGCGACACTTTGGTTAACGCCTACAAGATGAAACGTAATAAGAAGGAAAAGACTTACATTTTGACTGCTAATATCAAAGACAAGGACTTAATGAAAAAAGCAGCAACGCCAGTCTTTAATACTGTGGCTCAAAGCTCCAACCAAGCTAAGGTCTTTAAGCAAATTCAAAAATATGGCAAGTACAAGAATATGACCGTTAAGACTGTGGTTAGAGACAACAAATTGGCTGGCTTCAACGTATTCGTTAACATGAAGCTTGGCAAGATGATGACCGTTAAGGTTGGTCAAAGTTACGGCAACTTTGGTAACCACGACTTCTTAAGAGTGCCAACTTCCGCAACTAATGCTAAGCCATTGCCAACAACTGATAATAATAGTAAGAAAAAGTAGAGGTTGAATTATGAAATTAGGAATTATCGGAAGTGGAATGATCGTCCACGATTTTTTGAAGACTGCTGATAAGATCAACAATCTAGAACTCACAGCAATTTCATCAACTGTCCGTAGCAAAGATATTGCTCGGGAATTAGCTAACCAATATGGCATTAAGAAAACCTACACTGATAACGAAAAAATGATGGTAGATCCAGATGTCGATACGGTTTACGTGGCTGTGCCAAACTTCTTGCACTATGAGATTGCCAAAGAAGCATTAGAGCATGGTAAAAACGTAATCTGCGAAAAGCCATTTGTCGAAAGCACTGAACAAGCAAAAGAATTGAAGCAGCTTGCCGACGAAAAAGATTTGATCATTCTTGAAGCAATTACCAATCTTTACTTAGAGAACTTCAAGCAAATTCAAAAAGAGCTCAAGAATATTGCCCCAATTCATATCGTGAACATGAACTATACGCAATACTCAAGCCGTTATGATGCTTTCCTTGAAGGCAAGATTGCACCAGTCTTTGATCCAAATAAAGATGGTGGTGCCTTGATGGATTTAAACATTTACAACATCCATCTTTTAGCGGCTTTGTTCGGCTTGCCTGATAAGGTTCAATATTACGCCAACATGCAAAAAGGCGTTGATACATCAGGTATCTTGCACTTGTCCTACCCTGACAAACAAGCATCCCTCACCGCATCAAAGGACAGCTACGTAACGCCACGTTCATTCATCGAAGGTGAAAAAGGCAGCATCTATATCGATGGCTCAACTGGCGAACTTAACAACTTTACAGTACAAATGCGAGGCAAAGAACCTAAGCGTTACAACTTGAATAAATACGACCACCGTATGACGAGCGAGTTTAATGCGTTTAGTGAGATCATCGATAATCATGATACGGTGAAAGCTGATGAAGCATTTGTGAATACGCTTGAGTCAATGCAAATTTTGACTGCTGCAAGAAATTCTGAGGAATAAAAAATTAAACTAAAAAAGATTGGTTATCTTCGCTACAAAAGCGTTGATAACCAATCTTTTATTTTTGCTCTCTAATCTCTTTCCAAAAGCCAATCCAAAATATTCATCTTCTGAATACCATCATAATTAGCATCCTTATTCAAAGTATCCATCGTCAATAAATACTTCGGATAAGAATCATGGATTTGTTTCAACGGACGTAATTCTCTTTCCAGCACTTTTTCGTCTAATGTAGTCAAAGCAACTTGGAAATATCTTGCTTCATTTTTGATATTCAATGCCACAAAATCAACTTCCAAATCATTGCTTCGACCGACATAAACATGCGGATATCTGCGCTTCAATTCCAAAAAGACAATGTTCTCGATGATGTGACCATAATCTTGTTGGTGATCTGGTAAAAGCAAACGCCGCAAGCCCAAATCAACAGCATAATATTTACTGTTAGCACGTAAAATCGAACGGCCGTGAATATCATATGGCTTAGCTTCGTACATTAGCAAGCTGTTCAGAATGCCTTCCACATATCG
This sequence comes from Lactobacillus sp. OTU4228, assembly GCF_001006945.1. NCBI lineage: Bacteria > Bacillati > Bacillota > Bacilli > Lactobacillales > Lactobacillaceae > Lactobacillus > Lactobacillus sp. OTU4228. The sequence continues at coordinate 17,264 of NZ_CDLD01000002.1, read as the reverse complement.
GTCAATCGTCTTATTGTCTGCTGACAGCTTAGCACTTTTCAAGGTATTAGCAATATTGCTAATCGAAATTGCACTACCAATGTCACTAAACAAAGTACGGATTACTCTCTCCAAAACAGGGACATCCCTCACCTTAAGCCTGGTAACAATGTCGGTTAAAACAATTGTCGAATAGATTCCCTGCAGATATTCCATTCTTTCTTGTTCATCTTGGACAAACAATGTATAAGGAAATGAGCTCTTCAAATACTCATTGAACATATCTGTATCGTTAGTGAATAAATCGTTCTGCTTGTGCCATTCCACAAATTCCTTGAAAGATAGTGGCAACATATTTATTTGCACATAGCGACCCGTCAGCAATGTCGCAATTTCACCACTCAAGAAATAAGCGTTAGAACCTGTGATGTATAAATCCACGTTGTCTTTAATGAACAATGAGTCAACTACTTTTTCGAAATCAGTAACGTGCTGAATTTCATCCAAAAAAATGTAGGTCATCTTGCCATTATCAAGACGATTGGTTAAATATTTATACAAAGCATGAGGATCGCGCAAAGATTCATTAGCCATATCTTCAAAATTAATGGTGATTATCTGCTCAGGTGCTACACCACTAGACCGAAGATATTCTTGAAACTGCGAAAATAAAATTGTTTTTCCGGATCTTCTAACACCAGAAACGACTTTGATAATTTGTTTTCCTTGATGTTTCTTTAAAAAATCGAGGTATTCAGTTCTAGCAACGTATCGTTTTTCTACCATATTATTCACTTCCTTGCACTAATTTTATCATCATTTGGAATATACTCCAAGAAAGCCGAATTTTTGCCCTTTATTTGGAACACATTCCAAATAAATATCACTTTTACCTCTCATTTGGAATACATTCCAAACAAAAAAGCCATCCAAATGGATGACTTCCCTAAAATTATTCATGACTACTCAACAAATTCCGTACCTGATCAGCATCCTTGAATTCACCAGAGAAGACCAAAACATCCCCCGGCTCAATCACAGTCCAGCCGTGCGGAGCCAGCCACTGATCTCCACGCCAAATTCGACTGACCGTAATCTTGTCGATAAAGTCCAAATCGGCCAAAGGACGCCCAGTGTAATGCGTATTCGTAACCTTAACTGAGTAAAGCACATTCTTCGTATCAGTAAGAATCCGGTAAACAGTTGGTGACTCAATCAACGCACGCATCAAGGCAGAACGAATATTGGTAAAGTTGAAAATTTCAATATCTCTTTGATGAAATTCGTCAACAATATCGCTATCAACCTGACTGAGTCGTGCAATTACACGCTCTACTCCAGCTTCTCTAGCATCCCTTGCCAAATCGGCATTGTTCTCATCTTGGTGACTCGCAGCCACAAAGATATCACAATCATATGCGCCAGCCTTTTCCAGCGTCTTTGTATCCAAGTCAGGTAATAAAGTAATATTCTCAACTCGGCTGTCGTAAGTTTCATAGTCGACCTTATTAGCAGTGAAAATCTTGACTGAGTACCAATTATCGTGCAAATCGTGTGCAACCGGCACCGTGAAAGCGTTGGCCCCAATAAAGGTAACGGTCTTCTTGATTCTGTCTTCCGGTGACAAAATGAAGCTTGAGTTAAAGACAATCGGACTCAAAATACATACGATAACTGCGGCCAAAATAAAGGCATCGGATTGCATTGAAGTAATGGCGTGCAATCTTCTCGCAACTTGCAAGGTTGGCAAAACAATCGTAATGGTTGTAGCAGTTAAGAAGCCGCCGGCAAAAGCATTGCGCTTTTCAAAGAATCTCATGTAGGTTAAAACAACCGGCAACTTGGCGAGCAATAAGAAAATAACCAAGACTGGCAAAAGCATTAAGGCTGAGGGATGGGTCAAGAATGAACGCAAATTCAATCTTACCCCTGTCATAATGAAGAAAATAGGAATAAAAAAGCCATAACCAATTGAGGTCAACTTATCCTTAGTTGCTTCACTTGGTTCAAGCAGCTTCATGACCATCCCAGCCAAAAAGGCACCTAAGATGTTCTCAGCCCCAACAGTTTCGGCAACAGTAACTAGTGCAAAAATTAAGAAAAATGCCAAACGAATATCTAGTTGCGTCGTTGCCTTAGTTACCTTGGCAAACCACAAATATGGTTGCTTAAATCTACGCAAAAGAAAAATTGCGGCCAAAAACAGCAAGATAATCAACCATAATTGTCCTGCATTACCACCGTTGATTGATGCATAAATGGTAAGCAAAAGCAGTGGAATAACTTCACCAAGAACAGCCGTCAACAGGATCGTCTGGCCAATTGGCCGACCCAAAATGTCCTTTTCCTTCAAGGTGGCAATCACCACGCCTAGAGCAACGGTCATCAAGATAATCGCAGCCAGCATAACTTCGCTGAACAAACCGATCCATTTCAAAACAAAGGCCAAGGCCACAGCCATGACGACGATTCCACTAAAGGCAATCACGGCTGTCTTCAGCGGATCAACCATTTTTCCGGCTTGTGATCTCCCCTTCGGATTATTCTTTCTTTGCAATAAATCGAAGTCGATTTCCATCCCTGATAAAAACATCAGTAAGATCACGCCCAGATTAGACAAAAAAGTCAGATCGTGCGTCGAAGAAATCAGGTTGAAACCACTCGATCCCATGATAATCCCCACGATAATTTCGGCTACCGCGGTTGGGACATTGCTAATTTGAAAACGAGCCATAAATATTGGAATGATTAATGCCAATAATACGACTAAGAATAGCGATAATTGTGCCATTTCTCTCCCCTTTTCTCATTCAATCAACAGCAATTATACAAAAAAACGCGCCCCATTCCCATAATTTTAGGAATAAGACGTGTTTTTCTCTTAATTTACGTCACTTGCTAAAACATATTGTGTAGCATTCAGTGCGTAGTACTTTTGGCCTTTAATAGTAATCTTGCTGCCGTAGACTAATACTCGGCTGCCCTTCTTGACCTTGTTTTGCTTTTCGATCTCACCAGTGCGAGTACGTAAGTAAGTATCCTTGTTCACGGTCTTAGGCGTTGCGTCGATGTTTGAAGCAACTACGTATTGGTCCTTGCCAATCTGGTAGTACTTCTTGCCATTGATCATCTTGTAGCCCATGACCACAACTGGACTGCCGGCATACTTGAGCTTCTTGGTGTTATTGCCCTTAGCATCATAGATGTAAGCATCGTGACCTAAAGTTACAGCACCTTGAACAACTGGGATTTCTTCCTTAGTCTTGTTTGGATCCTTATCCTTGTCCTCCAAGTTAGATTGAAATTGAGTATTCTTCTTTTGCAAGTCGTAGTAATACTTAATCAATGAATAAAATTGATCCATGCTGTAGCCCCATTTTTCAAAATAGCCATCGGGGTCAACGTGGTCAGTGCCACCAAGGAAGTTGCTGACGGCGTGGTGCGACCAAATCGTACCTTGACCATCATCGCAGGCATTGTCCGGCTTCAAATCGTAACGGTGTAAAAGCTTAGCAATGTAGATCGCATCATTATTAATTGACTTAATAAATGCATCCCTACTATCTTCTTCACACAATTCAACTTGAATAAATCGGTTATTCGCCTGCTGACCTGCACCCCAAGTACCCATGTCGGGCGATCTCATCTGAATAACCTGGTTGCTGTCAACAAACGCATGCACGTAGGCATTAATGTTCATCCACTCGCGGTTGAAGTAAATAGCCTCATCGTGGGCGGTAGCACCCGGATCGTCAGTTTCGTGAACAACGATGCCTTCTGGCTTACCATTTTGATATTCAACACCAGGGAACTTGTTGTACTTGATCCCTTCTAGCTTCAGCATTTTGTATAAATAAGTAACACCGCTGTACTTATATTTCTTAGCTTCAGTGTTAATCGATGCCGCCTGAGTTTCTTCATTATTAAAACTAAACGTACCGATTAAACTGATGGCCGCAATAAATGCGATCGTTAATTTCTTTAGCTTCACTAAACCATCCTTTATTACATGAAGTTAGATTTCTTGATGTATTGACGGATACCAACTCTGTAGTACTTGGCACCGTTAATAGTTACGGCGCTACCGTAGGTAGCAACTTGTTCGTTCTTCTTGCGCTTCAAGTTGTTGTCGCGGTTGCCATATTGGTTGTAAACGTAAGAATTACGCTTCAAGAACTTAAGGGTACCGTCGATGTTGCCGGCTGCGATGTATTCATTTTCGCCAATACGGTAGTAGCTCTTGCCCTTGATGGTCTTGGTGCCGTAAGTGTTGATTAACTTAGCGCCTTCTTCGTCGTTAACCTTGAACATCTTGCCAGCGAGCTTCTTGCCGTTCTTGTCATAAACGTAGGCATTGTGCATCAAGTTCTTTTGGATCTTGGTTACACCCTTTGGAGCTTGAGTGATTGGTTCACTGCTACTGCTCTTCTTGCCCTTGCCAAGAGCACTGCCGTTGATCCAGCCCTTGCCGTCGATATACATTCTAGATGAGCCATCATTATAGGTAATGGTCTTGGTTACAGTAACCTTTTCGCCTTGCTTAACTGAGCCGACTGGACTAGCAACTGAGTGGTCGGTTGGCCAGTTGTAGACTGAGCCGCCCTTTTCGACGGTGTAAACCTTAGCAGTCTTAGTGACAACTGGATCATACTTGCTCAAATTGTGAGCGGTGATTCTTGAGTTAAGTGCGGAATCATATTGGGTATCGGTTGCGTAAGTACCGGTCAAAGCCTTGGTAGCTTGAGCATAGTTATCGGCATTTTCGATCCAGGCACCCTTGTAGCGAAGTGGTTGCCATGAAACACCTTCACGCAACTTTTTTCCGTTGTCTTCGAATGATTCTTCCAATGTATCGTATTTTCTAAATTTAGCGGTGACGTAGTAACTCTTGCCGTTCTTATCTTCTTCACGCGTCTTAGAAGTATAAGTGGCACCAGTCCAACTATCATCAGCCTTCATACCAAAAAGATTGTTCGCATTAACTGCCAATCCTGATTGGCCCCAACCAGATTCAACGATGGCTTGGGCGATCATTACTGATGGATAAGTACCGTACTTCTTGGCAGCCTTCACTGCTTGCTTTGCGGCTTTGTTTAAAAATTCTGCTTGTTCATCGGTTGTTGCTGCGGAAACTTTTTGGCTATGAACAATATTTATAGCATTGCTTACAACTGGCGTAGCTACTGAAGTCAACATAACTGCGCTAGCAATGCTGGTCAAAAGTCTCTTCTTCATAAGTTGGTTCCTCCTATTATTAACAGTTCTATTGTATCTAGCAAGTTATTTTAAAACAAGGGATTCGGCTGATTTGTATGATAAAAGTAATATTTCAATTATGTTATTTTAATAATGATTAAGTATGCATATTTACACCTTAATTTTGAGGACGATGTTATTGTTGGAAACCTTTTTTTGTTTTTGCTGTGCTCTATTCACAGCTAGCGAAAAGTTGCGGCGGAAAGAATCCATCCAACCTCCCCTTAGCAAATAAGAGGAAGGATCACTCCCACACCACACCTACTCTAGTATCGCGTACTCAATATACGTGCTTCAGGCGTGTAGCCTGTACGCATGCTGATCCTTCAGCAAGACTACTACCTCGCGAGAGTTATAAACTCGTGGATCTTGCTTTGAATGATTTTGTACATTATAGGCTCCTATCACCATGCTGAACCTATGGCCTATTACATTTTTTATATTTCAAGGAGGAAAAGACCACATGAAGAAAAATTTAAGAATCGTTAGCGTTGCTGCTGCTTTACTTGCTGTTGCTCCAGTTGCTGCTGGCGTATCATCTGTTTCAACTGCCGACTCAACTGCTGCAACTACTGCTACTCAAGAAGTAACAAATCTTGGTACTTTAAAGGGTACTATTGTGCTTGACCGTGGCTCAAACACTCAATTTAGCGTTAAGTTAAGCGATGCTCAAAAAGATGCTATCTTGCAATTAGGTGGTACTGATTTAAGCAATGCTAAGCCTGAAGACATGAAGGACATTGCTGTTAAGTCAGCAACTGGTCAAAATGCAAATGGTGTATTCAAACAAACTATTACATTTACTGTAAACAACAAACCTTACGAAGTTACTGTAAATGCTAAGTTTGCTAGCCAACAAGGTACTCCTTACTTCTACAACAAAGATACCAACACTGTTGTAAATGATGGTAGCACTGTTTCATTAAATGAAATTGCTAACGGCTTTACACCAGATTCACTTTTGACTGCTATTAAGAAACACTACGCTTGGAAGACTAGTGATCAATCAAACGATAACATTGAAATGACTACTACTGCTTCAGATGTTGAAAGCCAATTAGTAGCTCAAGACTTGAAGCGTGCTTCAAACGGTAGCTTTGAGTACCCAGCAAACGGCTTCTGCTAAGACAGAAAATGGTAACACTGCTTCAATCACTGTAAGAATTAACGCTTCAGTAAACTACAACGCACCAGCATTTGTATTTGATGGAAATGTTTACTACAATGACAATGTTATGCCAAACGGTAAGACTTCTGGCAATTTAGTACTTAAGGATACTGATAAGACAAAGGTTATTGTAAACGGTAAGTTTAACGATGCTATTGTAACTGATTCTGTCCAAGCTTACGTACAAAGCGCTTATGGTACTGATTTTGACAAGACTGCAAAAGACTTAGCTGCTCACCAACAATTAATTAACCCAAGCAACATCAAGATTGATTCAAGCAAGGTTAATGCAAGTGTTGCAGGTTTGTACCCAGTAACTATTACTGCTACTAACCCAGCTGGCTTCACTTCAAAGCTTGTTGTTTACGCAATTGTAATGGGTCCTACTGAAAAGGCTCCACAAGAATACGTAAAGGCTGATAACACTAAGGTTTACAACATCAACGGTAACGTTGTTTCATAAGCTGATAATATTTCAGCACTTTCAAAGGGTGCAGCTGTTTACACCTTCGGCAAGGTAACTGTTAACGGTGTTGAATACACTCGTATCAACAAGGAAGGCTCAAACGAATTCGTAAAGAGCTCAGACTTAACTGCAACTAAGCCAGACACTACTGTTCCAAGCCAAGGCAAGACTATTATGCACAACGCATACGTTTACAAGGCTTCAAAGAAGCGTGCTAACAAAGTTACCTTGAAGAAGGGTACTGAAGTAACTACTTACGGTGGTACTTACACATTCAAGAACGGCAAGCAATACTACAAGATCGGTAACAACACTGAAAAGACTTACGTAAAGGCTTCAAACTTTTAATTAAGTCTTGTAGGACACACTGATAAATAAGAAAGGCAGGGCGAAAGCTCTGTCTTTTTTTGGAGAAAATTATAATGAAAAAACGTTTTAAATTTACCAGTATTATTTTAGCAGGATTATTCGCTACAGCTCCAGTGTTTTCATTAAAAACTAGTGTTCCCAACACTACTCAAGCTGCATCGACTATAACTAAAAAGAATGTTATAACTCATTTTCTTGGTGAACGAAATATATATATTAATAGCACTAAAATTAACGGCTCTGCTTCAATTAATAATATTAGTTTAGTCAATAATTCTGGAACTGAGATTGAAACAAATGATACTGTTTTAACCGATGGTAAATATACTTTGAAAGCTCAGGCAACAGTAATAGGCTTGACACCCACTTCAACTGATCGATCAATTATTATTGCGAATAATAATGGCGAAATTCTGGGATCAGCGAATGTTAGTGCACACGGTACCATTGCACAAGGCGGAATCGAATTTGATTTTACTATTAAAAATGGTAAGTTAAGTTGTACAAGTTTAGGAAATGTTGCTAAAAATACCAAGAAAACCACTAAGAAAAAAGCCAAAAAGAGAAATAAAAAAGTAACACATAAGAGAAGTCACAAAAAGCTCATAAGAAAGTTACCAAACATACTAGAAAAAGAAGATAGGATTTTATAGTACAACTAATAAAATCCTTTACTCAACCGGAATTCGAGTAATGGTCTTTGTTTGCACTTTTTTGAATAAAATGCAGTTTTCTTAATATAACCTACACCTAATAACGTAATTTTTTCTGTATAGTCTAGCACCTAGTTCATTGTTTACTATTTTTCCATTACATTACGCAGCTTCTGCAATAACTGCTTCTTCAATCGTTTCAACGTAATGCGTGGCACGCCACATTCTTCGACTAATTGCGTGATCGTCTTCTTCTCAAGCAAATGTTCAAACAGAATTACCTGTTCAAGCTGACTAAGCTTCTTAGCTTCATTCTTTAATGCAACAAGGTTATCCCAAGCTGCGGCTTCACCGAGATCATAGACGAGATACTGCGCTAGTTGTGAGTCGTTCTCAATTTTCCACTTAGTAAGGTCCTTGGACCAATTACGATATTCTATGTCAGTGGGCAAGCTGATAACCCCCATGTTACGACGCTTGTAGGCTGACATATTCATCACACTCCCTTATGTCTAAATATATCTATATTTATTATATTTCTAATAATTATATACATATTTTATAAGATATATGTTATTAAACTAGAAGAAAAAAGTATAAAACATTGGCTTTTGTCATCTATAAGGTGTACCGTGATGATAGAAGGCATGGCAGAGTAAAATGATTTAACCTAAAAAATACCGTAGCTTAATTTGGCTACGGTATTTTTAGTACTATTTATTAGAGCAAAAGGAAAACGAGGCATTTGCCTCGTTTTCCTTATATACTACTTAGACTTAATTAAAAGTTTGAAGCCTTTACGTAAGTCTTGTCAGTGTTGTTACCGATCTTGTAGTATTGCTTACCGTTCTTGAAGGTGTATGAACCACCGTAAGTAGTTACTTCAGTACCCTTCTTAAGAACAACCTTGTTAGCACGCTTCTTTGATGACTTGTAAACGTATGCGTTGTGCTTCAAAGTACGCTTAGTACCATCGATGTTGTCTGCGTTGATGAACTTGCCAGTTGCCTTGCCGTTTTCAACTACTTCGTAGTAAGCCTTACCGTTGATAGTAGTGGTTGAAGTTGCAACAGTTACAGTGTTGTAACGAGTTACCTTGTCAGTACCAACACGCTTAGCGTCCTTGTCGTAGAAGTATGCGTTGTGCATAATAGTCTTGCTTTGGCTTGGTACAACCTTGCCGTTTGGAACAGTTACAGTTACAGGCAAAGTAGCAACCTTACCGTTAACTGTTGACTTAGCAGTTAAAGTTGCAGTGAATGATGCAGGAGCTTCAAAGTCACCAGCAGCATTTACCTTAATACCAGCCTTTTCAAGTTCAGCAGTAAGGTCTGCAGCAGTAGTGGTTACATTAACGTCCTTAAGTTCACCATTTTGAAGTTGAACAGCTTTGTATTGCTTCTTCAAACCGTCAAGAAGAGTGTTTACATTAAGGTTACCGTTGTTGTCAGCAAGAGCCATGTATGATGCAGCCTTGCTTTCAATTAAGCCTGAGTTAGTGTTGTAGAATTGAACAGCACTAGTGTTAGTAGCATCGTAAGCCTTAATGCCCTTTACAGTAAAGGTTAAGTTAGTAACGTTACCGTATTGGTCTAACTTTAATTTGTTGCCATTAACTGCAGCACCTGTAACAGTTACGTTTGAAGGCAACTTAAGTGATAATTCCTTGTTTGCGTTAGCTGAGCCAAAGCTGAAGCCTACACCAGTAAGTTCAACTTGGTAGTCGTTACCAGCTTTTACGTAAACATCGTTAGTTGCTTCGTTCCACTTTCCAAGGTTGTTTTCAGTGGTCTTAGTTGTAGCATCGTACTTGTAAATAGTAGTGTAGCCTGTGTTACTCTTTAAAGTAACATCCTTAGCAGCGTCAATTACGTTAGCAGTTACTGAAGTACCGTTAAGTGAAGCAGTAATAGTACCTTGTAAAGTTGCTGAAGCAGTAACTTTTTTATCCTTAGCAACAGCAGCAGTCAAAGTAAAGTTAGGAGTTACAGTAACAGTATCAGCTGCGTTAGTAACAGCACCTGCACCAGTTAAGTCAATAGTTGGCTTGTTGGTTGTAGTAGCAGTAGTAGTTGTAGTAGCGTCAGCAGCTGAAACAGTAGATACAGCAGAAGCAGCAACTGGAGCAACAGCTAATAAAGCAGCAGCAGCAACGCTAACGATTCTTAAATTTTTCTTCATGTGGTCTTTTCCTCCTTGAAATATAAAAAAATGTAATAGGCCATAGGTTCAGCATGTGATAGGAGCCTATAATGTACAAAACCCTTCAAAGCAGGATCCACGAGTTTATAACTCTCGCGAGGTAGTAGTCTTGCTGAAGGATCAGCATGCGTACAGGCCGCACGCCTGAAGCACGTCCTATTACTTACCACGATTCATATTGTACTAACCTCTTCACAAAATAGCAAGTTAAATAAACTGAAATCTTTCTTTTGTAATATTTTTCACCTTTTCCGTCACATCAACGTTTAACCGACCTCTTTTTTAATAAATAGCCAAATCCTAGCTATAACAATAAAAAAGCGGACTCTCGTCCGCCTTTTTCCTTTTAGAATCTTTATCTTTTTTACAAAAGTATAACAAACTTCAACAAAAAAGTAATATTTCCATTAATGTTTCTACAAAGAGTTCGTATTTAAACTAGTGTGTTTCTTCACTTTTTAACAAGTTTACTTTTTAGTAAATCTATGACCTCAAATAACAACTCAAGATTAGTCTTGCTTGTCTGCAGATTCTGCTTGATCAGCATCCCCATCGTTAAAGATGTCGCTAACAGTACGTTCAATGTACGCAGCAGATTGAGGAGTAACGTAATTCTTAACACCGTCTTTCTCAAACACGTTGGCTTGCGCAATAGTAGTCATCGCACCGCGAACTTGTTCCGCAGTAAGATTATCTACTGCATCCCCCAACGTAACACTTGTCTTCTTGTTCTTACCATTCAAAAAAGTTAACTTCAAAGTCTTAGTAGTCTTAGCCATTTAAATTTTCCTTGTTTTCCTTATTATGTTAACTAACTTATCTTGCCTAATTATTCAGCTACTTCGACAATACGTCTTCTCTGAATTAAGACCGCATCATCAAGTGAATCGTCTTGCAGACTGGCAATGGCCTTACCCACATTTTCATGAAGGTACGGTTCTTAAGTCCGCTCTTGTATTTCTTGTTACCGAAAGTAAATTGGATTGATTGTTCCGTTAATTCAAAATTCATGTTTAGTTCTCTCCTACTATTAATATTTGTTAAATTTTGAGCTTTTTGTAATCAACCTGCCGGCCAGATGTCTTACACTATTACTAACAATTTGAAACCCAAAAATGGGCCAAATTTGTTGAAATAATTTTTCTAATCAAGGGGGAGTTACGAAACATAATGAAGAAATTAATCTTTTGGGGTACTATTTTTGCGCTATTCGTCTTAGGTGGAGGCGGCGCCGGTGCTTACATTCATCACACCAACGCTGTGCAACACGAGAACACCACCAACACGTCCGGTTCCGACAAGGGTCAGAATCCTAAGTCCGGCCCTGCCGATAATAATGGTAAGAACAATAATAAGGAAGATAATTCTTCTAGCGATTCTAATGCAAGCAAGTCAAGTTCCGACTCAAGCAGCAATTCTTCCAGCTCCAGCAGCGACAAGAAGCAAGACAAGGACAAGAACAGTTCTGCGCAATCATCTTCAAGCGATGACGACAAGCAACAATCTAGCACCACGCAATCTTCTACTCAGTCATCAACCCAATCTTCAGCCGCTCAATCTAACATCCAAGGTGACAAGACTGGGAAATAAGCACCATTCTTCATCTTCGGATGAGAAATGGTGTTTTTTATTGCATTTTAGTACAGGATCACATTTTTATGTGATCTTAGCGCAAATGATGCTAAAATTTAAGTAACTACACGAGGTGAAGACAATGCTAATAGAATTCAGACTAAAGAACTATGCTTCCTTTAAGAACGAAACAATTTTATCCGCTCAAACCGGCGAAAGATTATATAAGTACAAGGACACCAACACATTCCAAGGCAAGGATGTTTCTCTGCTCAAGAATCTCCTGATCTTCGGGCCTAACGGTGCCGGAAAATCTAGATTGCTCCGCGGACTAGATGTAATGAAGCATCTTGTTCTCAATGGTGGCGCTAAGGCTGTGACCGATCCCCTAATATACACCCCATTTATTTTTAACGAGAAGAATCAACATGAAGACACAACCTTGGGTATTGTCATTCAATTCAACAAGCAGATCTACGACTATTCTTTCAGCTATAATAATGAACAGATTTCCACTGAAAAGCTTGTACTCATCAACGGCGACAAGGAAGAAACATACTTTGAAAGAACTGGGCAAGATTTTTTAATTATTCCTGATAATCTGAAAGATCTCATCCCTCGCCTAAGGAAGAATGCCCTCTTCTTGTTCTTAGCCCAGCAAAACAACGATAGCCCTGCAAGTGATATTTACAAGTGGTTCGCCGAAGATTTATCTATCATCCTGTCTGGCAACCACGTAATCATCGGCAAGGAATTCGCAGAGCCATTGAAAAATAAGCAAATAAAAGATGAACTACTCTCTTTCTTGCAAGCTGCTGACTTCAACATTTCTGACATCACAGTAAGAAACATTCCATATTCAACTGGTAGTGATCCTTTAGACACCAGTCCTAGAACTGTCCCTATGCTTTTCACCAGTCACAAGGTCTACAACGATGACGGTGACTTGCTAGGGCAAGCCGAACTTCCATTAACTGAAGAATCCGACGGAACCAAACGCATTTTGTACATTGCCTTGGTAATTCTGGATGCTCAAATGCATGGTAATCACAGAACTATCTTGTTTGACGAATTTGATTCTTCATTGCATCCCGAACTCGCCAGAACATTAATCCAAATCTTCAACTCAAAAGAGAATTTGAATCAGTTCATTTTGACTACTCAAGATGTGCAACTACTAGATAATCCAATTCGAATCGACCAAATCTATCTCGTCGACAAGAACTTCCAAGGCGTCAGTGATTTGAAATCAGTCTTTGACTTTAGCAATCCCCGAACCAGTGGCAGACTCGATGTCAACTTGGCCAAGAAGTACATCGAGGGCAAATTCGGCAGTATGCCTGTAGTTGATACAGAAGGATTGATGGATATTTTGCAAGAGATTCATAAAGGAACCTACAATGAGAAAACGAAAGAGTAAAAAGTTAGACCTACGTCCAACAATTAGAATTTACTGCGAAGGCAAAACTGAAGAGAATTACTTCAACATGCTCAAGCAGAAATATCATCAAAGCAATGTATTCCGTAAATTCACGCTACTCTATCAAAGTAAAATCAATGGCTCGTTCAGGAATGGCTTTGTTGCACGATGTGCTAGAAGACCCTAAATTAAATAAGCAAGACAAGATATATTTAGTTTTTGACCACGATGAACACACTCCACAAGAATTATTAGAATGCTTTGATCAAGCCAAAAAATCTAGATATGATATTACGATTCTATTCTCAAACATTTGCTTCGAAGTTTGGATCTTAATGCACTTTGAACCAGTAACTGCTGCTTACACTAGAAAACAACTTTTTGCTAAATTATCAGGCGAGAAATATTTCAATGAAGAATACTCTAGAAACAAAGGACAAAAGATAAACATCCTTCGTGATAGAATATCAACCGCAGTTAAGAATGCTAATCGAATTTCTTCACCTAGTGATGAATCTACTAAGATCATCAAGAAAGATCCTTAACACCAACGTAAATTTATATCTAAAAGATATTTTCCAAACGGAACAATATTAATTCTCACATCATTGCCCCAATTTTCATCCCATACATACGGTAGTTTGCTTTAAAGTTCAATATCTATTAGAATTATAGAAAGATCAATCCCCTTGCTCTAATGGATACGTCCTATCGCAAGGTTTTTTTATCGTTTTGGAAAGTTCCTACTTTATATAATCCAATATTTCCCCACATCATCCTAACAACTGTAGTAAAATAGATTAGTTACATTTGCTTTTATTTGCAAAAGTAGATAGAATTATTATTGACTTTGTACTACTTATTTTCTAAATAAAGGGGTAACAACTTTGACTGAAGAAGAAAAAAACGCTCAAGCACAAGCTGATAAAGAAAACAAAGAAGAAAACGACGATCTTAAAGTCGTTATGCCAGAAGCTAACAAGACCATTATGCCAGCTGAAGAATTCAAGGAACAACCTGATTACTTGAAGGTTTTCGCTAACTTCTACATCGCTGAATTCGATGAAGATGACCTCGAAGTAATCAACCTTTATGATGAAAACCACAATATGGTCGACATCAACAGCTACCTTTTGAACAACATTCACTTCCCACGTAAGAAGCTTGTTGATCACGTATTGCAATACCATGATTACAACTTCAAGAATTTGCTTAAGGTAATGGCTGACAAGACTGGTGTTAAGCCTGAAGAAATGCTTACTTATGAAGCATGGGAAAAATGGGACGAAGAACAACGTGCCAAGATTCCTTCATCACTTTCATAATTTGAAGACAGAAAAGGCTCCCGAGTTGGGAGTCTTTTTTGTTACCCTAATTCATCAATGAATTTACGCAATCCATTCTTATCTTGAGAAGATAATCGTCCAACATAGTGAAAACTAACATCTGATTTTAACAAATTAACCTTTTCAATTAAGTCAAAGTGTTCAGTATAACTGACAAAAAATGCGAATTCTGTCAGTTATATCGAACACCCTGACTTTTTGGCTGCAAAATTAAAACATAATTATTTTACTTGCAATGTGAACTAAAATAGACGAAAATGAATGTATTAGAGGGAAATGTCATCGTGGCATTTTCTTTTTTTATTGATAGCTACAATTTATTTGTGGGAGATATTTATAATGAATACTAAGTCAAAACGTATGAGTGCGGCTGGCTTACTTATCGCCATTGGTATTGTCTATGGTGATATCGGAACTAGTCCACTTTATGTTATGAAGTCTATTGTCGAAGGCAATGGTGGTATTGGTAATGTGAACCGCGATTTTATTGTTGGTTCTATTTCCCTAGTCCTTTGGACTGTAACCTTGCTGACAACCGTGCAAACCGTATTAATTGCCCTGAAAGCAACTAACCACGGTGAAGGTGGTATCTTTGCCTTGTATACTTTGGTTAGAAAGCGTGCCAAATGGCTTGTATTACCAGCCTTAATCGGTGGTGCCGCTATCCTAGCCGATGGTACTTTGACTCCTGCCGTTACTGTTACGACCGCGATTGAAGGGTTAAAAGGTCTTAAATTCGGTGGCAACGTTCCTGTTTCTACCCAGGAAATGGTAATTGTCATTACCGTGGTCATTTTGCTGGTACTGTTCTCTATTCAAAAGATGGGTACCAGTATTATCGGTAAGGCATTCGGACCAATCATGTTTATTTGGTTCACATTCTTAGGCGTCATGGGTGTAATCAACATGGCTGGCGACTGGACAATCATTCAAGCAATTAACCCAGTTTACGCCATTAAATTGCTATTTAGCCCTTACAATAAAGCTGGAATCTTTATCTTAGGATCAATCTTCCTGGCTACTACTGGTGCTGAAGCCCTTTACTCAGATGTAGGTCACGTTGGTAAGAAGAATATCATTGGTTCTTGGCCATTTGTATTTGTTTGCTTGTCACTTAACTACTTTGGTCAAGGGGTTTGGATTTTAAATAATCCTCATTTCCAGCTTGCCGATGGCGGAGTGCTTAACCCATTCTACGAAATGATTCCAATCAACATCAGATTGTTCGCCATCATATTGGCTACTATTGCCGCTGTTATTGCCTCACAAGCTTTGATCACTGGATCATTCACCTTGGTTGCTGAAGCTAGTGGTTTGAAATTCTTGCCAAGAATGAATATCAACTATCCATCAACAGAAAAAGGTCAGATCTATATTCCTTCTATTAACAAGGGAATCTGTGTTGCAACTATTGCAATTGTTTTGTACTTCCAAACTTCTGCTCACATGGAAGCAGCCTATGGTCTTTCCATCACAATTTCAATGTTAGCAACTACCATCCTACTTTATGAATGGTTAGCGATGAAGAAAATTAACCCAATCTGGAATTGGATCTTCTTAATTTTCTTCGGTGTTCTTGACATCATGTTCATGATTTCAAGTTTGACCAAGTTCACTCACGGTGGTTATGTTTCACTCTTCATCGCCGGTGTAATTGGCTTCATCATGTATGTTTGGTACTACGGTAACAAGGTTCGTGACAAGCGTGAATCACGCAATGCCTATGTTCGTCTTGACGAATACACCGACATGTTGACTAACTTGAGTCACGATGAAGATTATCCTACCTACGCAACTAACTTGGTTTACATGGCCAACGTTAAGTACAACAAGTTCATTAAACGTGAAATCTTGTACTCAATTTTGGATAAACGTCCAAAGCGTGCGAAGGCTTACTGGTTCGTCACTGTTAACGTAACTAACGAACCATTTACCGCCGAATACGCAGTTAACACGTACGGTACAAAGAACGTAATCAACATTCAGCTTTATTTAGGATTTAAGAAACAAACTAGCGTTAACGTCTACATTCGTCAGATCGTTCATGATTTGATCGCAGACGGTACGATTGAACCTCAACCCCAGAAATACACCACCACCCCAGGGCGTGATGTAGGTGACTTCTCATTTGTTATCGTAAACGACGTCATCAGTCCACAAACCCAATTGGTTGGTTATGAAAAGTGGTTGGTTGAAGCACGTGTTCGTTTGCAGAACTTGTCATCCAACCCTGCCTCATGGTTCGGCTTGGAATATGCGGACACTGTGATCGAACGTGTTCCATTGATCTTAGGTCGTCCAAATCCATCTTACATTAAGAGAATTAAGCCTAAGGATTATTCCAACGCTAAAAGTAAATAATAGAAGCTAGCAAAAAAGACGCCCATCACGGGCGTCTTTTTTAGTACTCTATGTAAGAAAATATTGTGTGAATGTAGTCATATCTATCCATTTGGCTACATTCCTGCATCTTATCTTTTCTTTTTCGTCAATATCAGACTTAACCTGCTTAATAACACACCAAAAAAGAATAATCTTTTTCAATACTGGCAGGACAACTTTACGAGGCTTTCAACTGACTTAAGCCAAGACAAAACTCATATTCATTTACTAAGCAGGCTCGTCAACTACCCTAGACTGAAGTCTAGGGCTTAGTGGCTCGTTAGCTTGCGCTAACCAGAACACCAACTTGCTTAGATACGGACTTGACTTACCAGCAATAGTCTTTTGACTATTGCCGATAGAGGTCGTCTAATTACCAAAGCCTTTTAAGTCCGCGAGTTGCTAACGGACTGCAGCCTTTCTAGGCTGCTTTTTTTATTTTAGGATTCTG
>NZ_CDLD01000001.1:0-100245 GCF_001006945.1 Lactobacillus sp. OTU4228 | reverse complement strand
TAATCAGTTTTCTAAAACCAGCAATGCGGACAATTCCCAGCTTAGGCAATTTAATATGTTTAGCATCAATAAATCTAGCTGTCCCGTTATCAAGATAGGCTTCTGACTGCTTAGGATATTGACAGTTAGTCTGATATGACCAGTCGCTGCGTTTTTTGTGAAAAGTCGGAATTCCATAACCAATCTTGCGATAGTTGTTCCAAGCTTTCTGATAATTTTGAATGGCGTTGGCAATAGCGAGGCTATCAATTTCTTTAACACGCAAAAAGCTATAAGTATCACGAATATTCTTAGGCTTAGCCAATAATTCATTATTGATGACTACTGTTTCTGCCAGTTGGACTTCATAGCTATTAAGAGCAGAAAAAGCAAAGGGCATTGCTCGATTTTGCCTATTAGCTAAATAACTTTTAGCATGGTAGCTAGTCCGATTGCGTCCGACATAAGAGTTGTAGACAAAGCGCTGCGCATCATAGTTTAGTTTAATGATTTTCTTTTGCTTAGAACTAGGATAAAAGCGAAGCTTAACGCCAAAATGATAGGCTAAACTGCTCATTCTTTTCATGTATTTCACCTCCTCATAGATTAGATATTTATATTTTACAGGATAAGCGAACATATGTCTCTATTTTTAGAATAAAAAAAGCTGACTGCTAGGTCAGCTTGGCCCTATCCATCCCCGCATTAAAATACGGGGATTTTCGGGCGTTTTTCATTAAAAAAGAGCAAATATTATAGTTGTATCAATTTTCTGTCGATAGAAAATAAAGCATAAAAAAAGCGGTCTTTCGACCGCCCACAATTCTTTCGAGTCGATAGCTAGTCGACTCTCAACATACGTTATAGTGTATCATTTCTTCATACTAGTATTTATACCATCGGACGGTAAGATGATCAAGCGTCTTAAGAAGTGGATCAAAAAAAGTCTTAAGTCACTTTTCAATCACTACCTGCGTTAAATCGTAATCCGACTAAACCATACCAGGACAGTTGGCCTTGTTGCCAACTGTTTTTTGATATTATTTTATTACACTAATTTCTATCATCAAAAAAACGGCATTTTTTAACGATAGATAAAGAAATAACCCCATCCATTTGGATGAGGTTATTTCTTTATCTAAACTACCAAATTACCACACGTTTTTCAGGATCAAGCCACATACCGTCGCCTTCCTTAACGTCAAATGCCTTGTAGAATTCTTCTTGGCATTGTGATTGAACGTTGGCACGTTCTGGACCAGGTGCGTGAACGTCAACTGAAACTTGCGTCTTAATAGACTCAGTAAGTTGCTTGTTAGCCCAAATACGAGCAAAGTTTTCAAACAACTTCTTCATATCGCCGTTTTCACCCTTGTTAGCTTGAACAGCAGCAGTCAAACCACCTTGGTCAGCAATGTTTTCTGAAACAATTTGCTTACCGTTCAAAGTTACAGGACCATACTTGATGCCGTCGAACAAGTCGATTTCAGCTTGCGTACGCTTCTTGAATTCTGCGTAGTCAGCGTCAGTCCACCAGTTCTTCATGTTGCCGTATTCGTCGAATTGCGCACCGTTGTTGTCGAATGCGTGTGAAACTTCGTGGGCGATAACAGTACCGATACCACCGAAGTTTTCAGCACGATCTTGCTTCAAGTCGTAGAATGGTGCTTGCAAAATTGCGGCTGGGAAAGTTAAGTCGTTTCTTTGTGGGTCGTAACAAGCGTTAACCAAGTTACCTGGCATGAGCCATACAGTACGGTCAACTGGCTCGTGCAACTTCTCTACGTTGTACTTAACTTGTTCAATTTCAGCAGCTCTAGCGTTTGAGTAAAGGCTGCCACCTTCGCTAGCTGGGGTTACGTGCAAACGATCGTAGATTTCTTCAATCTTGTCTGGATAACCGATCTTCAAGATCAAGGCACGTAACTTAACGATTGCCTTGTGCTTAGTTTCTTCAGAAAGCCAGTCATTGTTCTTGATACGTTCTTCGTAAACATCAAGCATCTTGTGAATCATTGATAAAACGTCTTTTTTAGCGTCTTCGCCAAAGTAAGTCTTACCATAGTAAACACCAACAACTTCACTAAAGATGCCGTTAGCAAGGTGGTATGCTTGCTTTTCTTGGCTTTGAAGTTCTGGTTGACCTGACAAAGCTTGGCTAAATGGGAATGATGCTTCACGGAAGTCTTGTGACAAGTAGCTAGCAACACCATTGATGAACTTAACGATCATCCAACCCTTGATTTCATCGAAGTTGTCCTCGTTAATCAATTCATCGAAGTGATCCAAGTAGCGAGGTTCTGCGACGATTACGCGGTCTGGAACTTCACCCAAAGCTTCCTTCAAGAAGTAGTCCATCTTGAAGTTAGTAATTTTCTTTTCAAAGTCTGAGATTGGCATTGGGTTGTACATTGCTGGGTAGTCTGCCCATTCTTCAGATGACTTAACTACCTTAGATACCTTGTCATCGAACTTCATGGCATCGTCAACGTATTCTTCAGCTTGACCCACTGAAAGACCTGCCATCTTAAGAAGCTCAATTGATTGCTTCTTCAAAACGTCGAGCAATTTTTGTGCCGCATCAGTCTTATAAGTAGTTGTATCTGGCAAGAAAATTGATGAACCGAAGAATTGCAATACATTGATCTTAGTGTTCTTCATATCGGCATCAACGTCGAAGCTGAATGGCAATGCAAAAGCCGCCTTGAACAAGTCTGGAGCCTTCAAGTTGAAGTCAGCAAAGTCACGAATACCTTCAAGCAAGGCTAAATCAGCTTGGATAGGCTTAGCACCATCTTCATCACGACGCTTAAAGTCACGCGCTAACTTGTAAAGTTCAACTGCCTTCTTCAAGTTAGGCACATCAGCAACTTCTTTTTTACCATCGGCAAAATCTGCGAAGTCCTTCATCAACTTCTTTTCAACATCAAGGTCAATGTTGTCGAAGCTGGCAATTCTTGAACGATCTGATGGAATCTTGACGTTTTCAAGCCATTCAGAGTTAACTGCTAAGTATAAATTATCTTGTGGACGAGTACCTACTTTGGGTTCGAGGATGTCGCCGGCACCGCCGCGAACGGCCATTTTATTATTCATTCAGGAAAATCCTCCTTTTTTGGTGTCTAAAAAATTAAATCAAGCTAATTATATCATTTTAATTTAATTTTGTATGCTTTTTACTTACTTATAAATAGTTAATTCTTTGTGCACTCTCATGTAAGTTGGAATCATGACTACGATCATCAAGGCAATCACGATAGCGGCTACCCAGAAGAATGGAATATAACCAGCATGGTCGATGATTAAACCACCAAAGAGCGGTCCAAACGCACGCCCGATCCCGGAAGCCACCATGTTGGCACCTTGGTACTTGCCTTTACTGGTAAGTGGTGACAAGTCGTTGACGTAAGCAGGAATAGCTGGGAACGCGGTTGATTCACCCAAGGTCAAGATGAACATTGATAAAGCGAAGTGCGCGAAGTCTTTGGCAAAAACTAATGTGATAAACGATAGTGAGAACATGCAGATCCCAAAGATGATCTGATGGAAGAGATTTTTAAAAATATTAGGAAAACGAGCCAGGATCCCTTGCATGATGACGATAACGCCGGCATTAAGGGTCCAAAGCAAGCTGTACAAGTGGAATGGAATTCCAAGTGAAACCATGTAAACGGACAAGTTGGATTCCCAGTTCATGTACATCAGCCAAGTTACGCCCAGGGTGGTGAAGAAGACCATCGTCATAATGAAGTTGCGCTTTGGCATTGGTTCTGCCTTGTGCTTTTCACCCTTCTTATGCTTGGCCATTCTTTCCTTGTGGAAGGCGATAATTGGCTTGTAGTTGAAGACTGCATTGATGAAGGCAATTACAAAGAGTAGTGCCGCAATCACGAATAGAAGTGTAATTGAGAAGTCGTAGAGGTATCCTACGATCAAAGTACCGGTTACCACACCCAAGTTTTGTGAGAAGTACAAAACGTTGAAGACGTAGCGGCTCGGATATTTTTTCAAACTAGTGGCAACGGAGTTGATCAAGGTTCCGTTCCAGCCGCCCAAGAAGCCGGTCAAAGTCAGCCAGACCCAATATTCTGGCCAGCCATGAAATGCGGCCATCAAAAATAAGACTGCGGCATCTAGACCTAAGCCCCAGAGCATCAATGGGTACGGATTGTATTTATCATAAAGACGTCCTGAAATAATTGAGCCGAGGATGTTGCCGGCACAGTTACAGAACAGGACCACACCAATGATTGACAGACTGATGTGCAGCTGTTTGTTTAAGTAAACAGAAGTTAATGGCCAAATGAAACTAGCACCGATCCAAGTAGCTAATTCACCTACGATCAGCCAAATTAACTTAATTTCATCAGTTTTAATTTTTCCATGTGCATTTTTCATATTTGCCTCCCTAATGTTCTTTTTCTCCATTGTCTAGCTTATCAAGAAGTACAAAAAAAGAACAGTGCCAAGCTGACACTGTTCGTAAACTATTTAACTTATTCTGTTTTCTTTTGTCCCGTCAATTTTTCAATGTCGGTGATATCTTGCGCCACCTCGAGGCATCCCAGATACTGATCATTGTCATCATGGACGGCGTAGTAACGCAAATAGAGCTTTCTACCCATCTTTCTTGGCGTGAACCAATATGAGATCTCGTTCTTCTTACCTTCATGAAATTCCTTGAAGATCTTCTCGATGATTGGCTTGCTGGCCGGTGTGTGGCAGGAGAAGACGGAGTTGCCGATCGCGTTTTTAGAATGAGGGAAAATATTCGCACCGCCGCCGAAGTAAGCTACCTTGTCGTTAGCATCGACGAAAGTTAAAGCAAATGGCAACATGTCTAAAATTGCGGACAGTTGTTTTAGATTCAATGATCCTTCCTTGAAGTTAATGAACAAGCTGGAAAGATTATCAACCGAAATTGGGCCGGCAGCCTTTGGTTCTGCTTTTGGCTTCCAATTCATTGGTGGGTTGATCAAGGTGTAACCGATTTGCTTTTCTTCTTGCTTAACGTTTTCCCAATCTTCGGGGGATGCCACTTCATCGATCATTGGAATCATGATGTCTTCTTCTTTGAAGATCATCTCGAGTACTTCGTGGCTAGTTTCCTTGATTGCCTTATCTAATTTTTCTGCATCAATTGGATCAGTATTAGCAATCTCATTTGCTTGTTTAATTAAACGTCTAATCTTGTCATCCACGCCCCACATTACTTGTGGCGGAGCAGTGATGCCGTACTTGGTCATTAGTGGAAAAAGCGAGGTTTCTTTTCTCGCATAGTGCTTATCGATCGTGGCTAAATCAGACAATGCTTGTTTGATTTTATCTAAGGTTTCATCAGATTTGTTATCTTCCCACTTTTTCAAGTTAGGCAATAAAAAGTCATTGACCAGCGACTTGATAACCACGTTTTCCTGCTTGATTGTGTTCACCGGATGACCTGGCATGGAAAAATCAGGATTCTCCTTGTTTTCCTTGATATTGCCCCTAAACACATCAGCGTGAACGTTACACAAATATTGAATCTTGCGTGGATCCAAACCTTGTGCGATTAATTCCCGCTCTGCTGCCGTAATTTCAGATACGTCGACCTTATCGAACGCCTCCTGAAACATCTTCTTCGCTGTCGCAAAATCGCCGCCATCTTGGATATAATGCAAGATCTTGAGCAGCGCCTCTTGTCTTTCTTTACTTAAATTCGCCATTATTCAATCACCTTGTAGCCCTTTTCTTCAAAAGCCTGTTTAATCTTGTTTAAATCGATCTTCATTGCTTGTGCACCAAGCGGAATCGTCATTACTCTACCTACTGTGCTGAGCAAGCCTGGAATCTTAATTCTGGTAAAACCGCAGTCATACATAATCTGGATAAAATCAGGATATTCATCAGCCAGCTTTTTAATTGGCACAGAAAAGTCGATGACTTTTTGTTCTTTTTCAGTATCTTCGATCTCTTCTTTTTCACTTTGATCATCAAGCATCCCCAGCTGCTTCTTAGCGGCCTCAGTCATCCTCTCAGGCGACCAAACAGGATACCAGACTAATCGTACCTGACATGAATCAATGCCGTTAACGGTCAATACAGCCTGTTTAATGTGGTCTTGCAAATAAGTAGACAATGGACAACCACTGATCGTCAAAGTCATTTTTACCGTAGCCTTCGTGCCTTCAATATCAATGCCATAGATCAAACCCAAGTTAACAATATCAACCTGCAATTCAGGATCGATGACCTTTTGCAAGGCTGTCATAATTTGATCAACTAACTCTATTTTTTCTTTTTTCATCATTTTTCTCCACAAAATAAGGGTAACTGTAAATCTAATTTTACAATTACCCCTTGTTTTTATCTATTATCTATCTTTGCAATTTATCCCAAATAACGACTTTGCCAGCCTTGAGTGACTTAGGCACATCGATAATTCGTTGGTTGCTTGAACCTCTGAATTGCAAGGTCAAATCTTTCTTTGCTTCAAGGAATCGTCCATCAACCAAGATATCGATCTTCGACAGCATTTCTTTTTTATCAGGAGTTTCCTTTTGCAATTCATCCCAAGTGTAGCCTGACCAAGACCAGATGTCTTTGGTATGACCAAATTCTTTTCTCACCCGGTTGATAATTTTCAAGCAAACCCAAGTGTTCAAGAATGGTTCACCACCTAAAAGGGTCAAACCTTGCACATAAGGCTGAGACATATCTTTGATGATCTGGTCTTCAAGGTCTTGCGTATAAGGCTGACCATAGTTGAAGTTCTGCGCTGCCAAGTTGTAGCAACCCGGACAGTCAAACAAACATCCAGAAACGTAAAGGCTACATCTTACACCTTCACCATCAACGAAGTTGAACGGCTTATAGTCCGCAATCTTGTGCAAACTATGCTCTTCACTCTTCCATTCTTGTGGTTTAGGATTCTTAGGCATCGCCTTTTGCTTAAGCAACTTCTTTGCATGATCGACCTGAGGCTTATATTGATTTGAGTCAACAAATACCGTATCACCATCAATATTAACCTTGATCAAACTGCTGCGAATGTCAGGGCCTTCTTGATCGTTTTTATCTTTCTTTGGCATTTTCTTTAGTTTCCTCTTCAGCTTCTTCGCGTACCAAGCCCATGGTCATGTGCTTTACTCTGTGAGCAATTTCTTCATGACGACCGTGAACCATAGGTCTCTTCAAAGGATTACCAAGGTAGCCGCAGGTTCTCTTTACACAGTCACAAGTACGTGGATCGTGGTTGCCGCAGACTGGGCATTGGAAGCCTTTAGCAGTAGCCTTGAATTCACCGGCAAAACCACACTTGTAGCACTTGTCGATTGGGGTGTTGGTACCAAGGTAGCCTACCTTGTCGTAAGCCCAGTCCCAAACGGCTTCAAGAGCTGCTGGGTTTTGCTTCAAGTTAGGGTATTCGCAGTAGTGGATGAAACCACCAGCAGCGTATTTTGGATAATCCATTTCGAAACTCAACTTTTCAAATGGAGTTGGGTGCTTTCTAACATCGTAGTGGAATGAGTTAGTGTAGTATTCCTTGTCAGTGATGTCCTTAACCTTGCCGAACTTAGCAGTATCAAGTCTGCAGAAGCGGTCGGTCAAACTTTCACTTGGAGTTGAGTACAAGCTGTAGTGGTAGTGGTTAGGATCTTCCTCTTCCCACTTAGCACATAAGTCATGCATCTTCTTAACGATCTCAACAGTGAAGTCGTGAGCTTCCTTGTTGTGTTCCCAATCGGAACCGTAGAAGACAGTACCTACTTCGTAAAGGCCGATGTAGCCCAAGGAAATAGTGGCACGGCCGTTCTTGAAGAGGTCGTTAACGTTGCCATCTTCTGAAAGACGCTTGCCAAATGCACCGTATTGGTAAAGGATTGGTGCGTTGACTGGCTTAGCTTCGGTTACGCGGTGAGCCTTGAATTGTAAGGCTTCGTGGCAAGTTTGCATTCTAACGTCGAAGATCTTCCAGAACAAGTCCATATCGCCGTGACTTTCCATAGCGATTCTTGGCAAGTTAACAGTGACAACACCTAAGTTCATTCTGCCTGAGTTAACTTCCTTGCCGTTCTTGTCCTTCCAACCTTGTAAGAATGAACGACAACCCATTGGACACTTGAATGAGCCGGTGATTTCTTTAATCTTGTCGTAGCTCAAAACGTCTGGGTACATTCTCTTGGTTGAACATTCGATGGCAAGCTTCTTAACATCGTAGTTAGGATCGCCTGGGTGCAAGTTGAGACCCTTCTTAAGGGTGAAGAGTAGTTTAGGGAAGATCGCGGTTCTGTGTTCTTTACCCAAACCAGCAATTCTGATTCTTAAAATGTCTTTTTGGATTTCTTTTTCAATCCAAGAAGTACCAAGGCCGAAGCCCAAGCTAGTAAATGGTGTTTGACCTTGGCTTGAGAACATAGTGTTGATCTCGTATTCCAGGCTTTGCATAGCGTCGTAGATGTCTTTCTTAGTACGCTTCTTAGCAAAAGCATCTGCTTTTTCTTCATCGTCAATTAATTCTTTAGCATCCTTTAAGTGCTTTTCGTAGTTCTTTTGAGCAAAAGGAGCTAAAACTTCATCGGCACGGTCAAACGAACAACCACCGTATTGACTTGAAGCTACGTTAGTGATGATTTGGGCAACTTGGCTGGTAGCAACGCCGATTGAGTTAGGACTTTCCATGTAGGCATTACCAATCTTGAAGCCGTTGGTAAGCATTTCTTTGAAGTCGATCAAGCAGCAGTTAGACATTGGTGAAAGTGGAGTGTAGTCTAAGTCGTGCCAGTGAATGTCGCCGCGAAGGTGGGCTTTAGCGATGTGTTCAGGCATCATGGTCAAACCAACGGTCTTACCTACTGTACCAGCGGTCAAATCACGTTGGGTGCTGAAGACATCACTATCTTTATTTGCGTTTTCGTTAACGATGGTTGGGTCTTTATGAACTAAGCGTTCCAAACGGTCCTTAGTATCAATTTGTTTTTCCCATTCGGCAACGTCGTGCTTGCGGTAAGCAACATACTTTTTGGCAGCTTCAATATAGCCAAGTTCATTCAAGCTTTGTCTAAATGCGGCCGCAACATCTTGTGCCGTTACGGTGTCATCATCAAGCTTGTCCATAATCTTGCTTAAAATAATTGTCTTAACATCATCTAAGCCGAGAGCGTGAATAACCATTTCCAATTTGAATAATTCGAACGGATATTTAGAGCCGTCACGCTTAACGAACATTGTTGGTGTTTCTAGCTTTTGCTCCAATTCTTGCTTTAACATAAAGATCAACCTCTCTAAATTTATGAATCAATCTTACCATAAAACACAATATCTTGTATTCTATACATATAAAGGCGTCTACACCTTGTATTTAGCAAAAGACTGCTGTTAAGAGATTTTTAGCACGAAAAAAAGTTGGGAGAAATTTTTCCCAACTTTTTAGCACCTGTTTGTGGCAAAGGCTTTTGATTTTGTTTCTTGTTAGCTGACACTACACCTTGTGGTTTAGCTGTTGCTTGAGGATGTTGTTTGGTTTGTGTGTTATTCAATACAGTACCTTGTGGCTTAGTAGTGTTCTTTACTGCAACTGCTGGAGCGTACTTTCTACCATGTCTGTTGGTTGCATTTTCTGCGTGTGGCTTGACGGTCTTACCGTTGTCCTTAGTCTTGTTAGGCTTGTTTTCTGGTTTGACTGGAGCCGTGGTTGGTTGAGCCGGAGTCACAGGAGTTTCTGCTAGTAGCAATTTCGCCCAAATGCTTTTGAATTTCGTTTACAGCTTCTTCAGCAGAGTTAAATGCTTTAGCTGGAAGTGTTTCAACAACTTGGCCGTTGATTTCTACTTTGTATAAGTAGTGTTGGGCATTATCTTTACCAAAAACATCAGTACCTCTATTAATATTTTGAGCGCCACTCTTTACAATAACCATTAATGGTGTTGCTACCCGACTTGGGCTAAACATATTATCCGTATGAGCATTATCTTGAATTTCCCAGTTACTTAAGTTAACCAAACATTGAATCTTATAATCACTTAAGAAAGTAGAAGTAAAATTAGTTACTTTAGAAACATCCCAATTTTCCAAACCATCGATTTCAACCAAATTATGATCCATCGCAAAAGTTTGAGCTATCCTATCGACGCCAGTTGTATCCAAAGCACCAACATCAAGCTTCTGCAAGGTACCTGAACTAGCAAAGGCATAAGATAAATCAGCAGTGTTTGGAATGACTACATCGCCAACATAGGTAACGCCAGTCTTTGTCTTTACTTCAACATTGCCATCGCTTAAATTACCATAGTCTCAGTCATTAATATTTACTGCTCTTCCGGCTAAATAACCGTTAAAAGGACCCCAAAAAGGCATCTGAATATGGGCTAGCTTATACACTAGTAGCTGGAGCCGCAACAGAAATCCCCATAATAGCTGCTGCCGCAATAATACCTAACTTTTTAATTTTCATCCTTTTTTCCTCCTTGAAAAAATTCGTTGTCATTATATCATCAATTATTTATTCCAAGGATAGAAACAAAAATAAAAAAGCTTGGAAATAACTTCCAAGCTTTCTTAAATATTCAATTACTTATTTTTCTTGAAGTATTGACCCTTGTTTACTTCGTAGTACTTCTTGTAACGAGCGTAGTAGTTGTGGAACATGTACTTCATCAAAAGCCAACGCTTAAAGTTGCGGTCTTTGTCGTAAAAGACAGTAGTACCATAACGACCTTCGTGAATTAATTCTTCTGCAGTGTCCTTAGCTTCGTTTTCAAAGGCGTATTCTTTAAAGATCTTAACTGGTACACCCATCCATAAAACGTGCTTAGACTTCAACTTATTGCCGTATACGGTGTCCTTATCCTTCAAGCTGTCTTCAACGTAATCGTCGATGTACCACTTAGCCAAGTTGTAACCGTTCAAAGTTACGTAGAAGCTTGAACGACCTTGACGCAAGTTGATTTCGAAGAACTTGTATTTGCCGTCACGAGTATCGTACTTGATATCGAAGTTAGCCATACCAGTGTAGTTCAACTTTTCAAGGAAGGCTTGAACTTGTTCGTATAACTCTTCGTCGTATGCTGGCAAGATAGTCATGTAGTTACCGATTGATTGTGGGGTTGGGTCTTCCAATAATGGGTGACCTAAGCACATCATCTTAACTTGGTGGTTCTTGTCAACGTAAGCATTCAAGGTTCTCATGTTTGAGTCATCACCAGGGATGAAGTCTTGCAAAATAAGGTCTTCAGTATAACCATTGGTGTAGATCTTGCCTACGATATCCTTGAATTCATTTTCATCGTGGATGGTGAAAGTCTTCTTACGACCTTCGAATTGGCAGTTAAGCCATGAAACTGGGTCTTCTGGCTTAAGTTCTACTGGGAATTGGAATGGCACATCAGTGTACTTGCCTGACTTGTAATCATCCATAGTGATGATCTTAGTCTTTGGATACGGCAAACCATATTCTTCGGCAACTTCGTAGAAGCCTTCCTTAGAAATTAACTTTTCAAGCAAGTCGTAATCGATGTAAGGTACGATAAATACCTTGCTCAATTCTTCCTTGTGCTTTGAAAGAAGTTCCGCATAACCATCACCACAAGCAATCAAAATTACTGGTTCCTTGTGATCCTTGTAGATTTCCATCTTTTTACGCATAACATCCATAAAAGTTGGATCTGCGCTAAAACCATGGTGAAGTTCTACGTCAACAATCTTTGAATAACGGGTTGCGGCAAGTTGGGCATCAGCCATTGCCTTAACCTTGATGCCGTATGCTTCGTTGAATGAACGAGCCATACCATAAACGTTAATGTCACTACCAAGTAAAATTGGTGTAAATTTCTTACTCATTATCTTCAATAATCCCCTAAATTAAAGTAACTTACCTTGCTTAATCAAATTAGCAACTTCAGGTTGAACATGTTGGTACTTCTTAACAGTGTTTTCGTAATCTACGAAGAACAACTTGTACCAAACAAGGAAGGTGTAGATAGCCCAGATTTGTCTTCTGTGTGAGCCATCGCCTTCGTAGTTGTCATCAAGAAGCTTAATTATCTTCTTTTGATCGAAGATATCATTTACGAATTCTTCTTCGAACAAGCTGCGTACTTGCTTGTAGAAGCGTGGTTCCTTAAGCCATTGTTTGATTGGTGTTGGGAAACCAAGCTTTGGACGCTTAGCCCATTCGTCAGGCAATACCTTTTCTGAAGCCTTACGAAGTGCGTACTTGGTATCATGACGGTTTACCAAGTACTTAGTTGGGATTGAGTTAGCTAATTCTGCGATCTTCTTATCAAGATATGGCACACGAACTTCAAGTGAGTGAGCCATTGAGATCTTGTCGGCCTTTTGTTCAATATCGTTAAGCATGAAGTGGTGCAAATCGATGTATTGCATTTGCTTAACGTTGTCGATGCCCTTAACCTTCTTGAAGTCCTTTTGGTAAATGCCGTTAACAGTCAACTTGTTGCGGTAAGTTGGCTGCAAAATGCTGTTGGCATCCTTTGAGGTAAAGATAGTTGGGTAATCCATGTCGTAAATTACTGATTGACCAACGTAGAATTCACTTGGTTCAGCCAAATTGGTGTACATGTGAACTTTACCTGGGAAGTTAGGCATCTTCTTAATCTTGTGGGCCAACTTAACTTGCTTATTCTTAGGCAACTTCTTAAGTTCGCTAGTGAAGACCTTGATCAAATCATTATGGGTGTGCATCCCGTAGTTAACATAACCGGCAAACAATTCGTCGGCACCTTCACCAGAAAGCGCAACAGTAACGTGCTTACGAGCCAACTTACACAAGTACCAAAGTGGGATGATTGATGGGTTGGCATCAGGTTCATCCATGTGGTATTGCATTTCTGGGAAATCACGCATAGCTTCATCGGCGTCAACCTTGTCACTGAAGAACTTCCAGTGGTTGATGTCAGCTAAAGCCTTAGCCTTTGAAGCTTCATCGTAAGTTGAGTCGTCAAAACTTACTGAGAAAACGTCGTCTGGGTTAAGCAAAGTGGTCAAGTATGAAGAGTCGATACCTTCTGACAAGAAGGCACCAACCTTAACGTCGGCGTTTCTGTACAAGTCAACAGTTTCCTTCAAGTCATCGTTGATGCGCTTCAAAGTTTCTTCAAAGCTTAAGCTGTTTTCCTTGTATTCAGCATCCCAGTATTGGTGGGTCTTCATTTCGCCATCTTTGTATTCGAACCAGTGACCTGCTGGGAATCTGTAAACACCCTTAAAGAAAGTTTCTTCAAGGTCGTTGTATTGGTTCATGAGGTATGGCTTAACAGCTTCAACGTTCAATTCACGCTTGAACTTTGGATATTCCAAGAAACTCTTAAGTTCTGAACCAACAAGCAAGTGGCCATCTTGGTTGCTGTAGTACATTGGCTTGATACCAAAGAAGTCACGTGCACCATAAAGGGTCTTGTTGTTGTCATCCCAGATAAGGAAAGCAAACATACCACGTACCTTCTTAAGTAAACCATCCATGCCCCATTCTTCATAACCGTGAAGCAATACTTCAGTATCGGCCTTGGTAGTGAAAGTGTGGCCTGCTTTAATTAATTGTTCTCTTAATGGCTTAAAGTTGTAAATTTCACCATTAAAGATAATTGCTCTAGTTTTATCTTCATTATAAATAGGTTGCGTACCCCCACGAAGATCGATAATTGACAATCTTCTGAAACCAAGGGCAACCTCATCGTTAGTGTAGTAACCGTCGGAACTAGGTCCACGGTGCTTGATCGTAGCCATCATTTTGCCAATAACGGCCTGTTTTTCGTTTATTTTTGGATCATAAAATGCGACAATTCCGCACATATTTAAACTTCCCCTAAGCTAAATTCTCTCTACTTTATCTATACATATTTTTCTACGTTAACCTTTTTATTATAAGCTAAACACTTGTAATAGCCAAATAGCTTTACTCTTCTTTAACTAAATAAAATATACTCGCCGTCTTGCGGCAGCGCCATAGCCAAAGACTTGAATGCGGTGGCGTTTCAAATCAACGTTAACGATATAACCGGCCGCTTCATTGCTGTGGTCGATCTGCCGCTTCAAGTTCTTATTGAATTTGGTTGTTAAAGAATGTTTTGGCCCCATTAAGGCTGAGCAATTAAACAGAATATATTGGATACCATTGATGCGATATTGATCTTCGCGGTGACGGTGGCCGCAGAAGTAGGCAATGATGCGCGCATTCTTTACGTGCGTAAAGTCGAAGTCATTGGATAAACGGAATTCTGCTGGTTCACCATCGCTAGCATGCATGCGGCCCTTTTCTCTTTGATTAAAGGCAACGAGCAATTCATGCAAAGATCTACCGTTATATTTAAGGGCGTTACTGCCCTTGCGATTAATTGGGTTGGCATGGCTCATGAAGATAATCTTCTTGTTGGATGATCTAGTCAGAATTTCGATGATCTCTTCAATTTGGTCTTCACGCACGGCCAAAGTAATCTTGGCATCGTATTTCTTTTGTCCCTTATTATTCAAAACATAAGGCAAATCCGACGTATTAACGGAAATGACGCGGATATCATCGAAGTCAAAGTATGCTACACCATGTTGGCGTGAAATATAATGGATATTCTTTTGCCGGTACATGTCAGGCCACATGATATTTTCAAACTCATTTTCTGGGAATGAAGCCTTCAAATCATGTTGCTCGTCAAACTTATCATTTTCATCGTGGTTGCCCTTAATATTTAAGTAAGGAAGCGTAGCAGACTTAAACGAATTGTTTAACTTGATCAGTTCGCTTTCGCCAAGTAGACCAGCATCAGATCCATCGATCCAATCACCTAGGTGGGCCTTCATGTTAAGCAAACCTGATTTTTCAAGGTAAGAAAATTCTTGTACGTGCTGCAAACCATTCCAGCCGTAAAAATCGATACTATCCTTGTCTTTAAAGTGGGTATCGGTAATCACGCCGATATTCACTGAGTTTCTACCCTCACGAATATGCTTTTTTACTTCATTGGTAAAATCATCAAGATAATCTTCTACTAAATAGCGACGGCCCGTCTTTTTATTTCGGAAAGCACGAAAACGCCCCAGCTTTTCATTATATTTACGCACGTATTCTGGTGCGAGTTCTGCTGTATTCTCAGAGCTTAAGCCTTGACGCAAAACACCATCTTTGTCTTGATAAACGGTCAAGACAAACTTCTTGCCATCAGGCGTACCATCTTCTGGTCCCACATGGTATTCGCCAATGGTCGTGTATTTTTGCATCGGATCGAGCAAGCCCCCCTCTTTCTCGATTGCGGAACGCTTTTTTGCTCCGATGATCCTATCAACTATTCCTTTTGTTTGTTTAAAAAGATTCATTCTTTTCGCCTCAAAGACAAAAAAAGCCGGTCCAACACGAACCGACTCAAATAATTTATTCGTTGTGTGCTAAAGCGTAAGCAGCAAGTCCTATTGATAATACAGCGTCTTTAGATAATACTTCTTGTAAATCCTTGGCAGCGATTGCTTGGACTGCGCCAATAACCTTCAAGCTGTACACAATAACCCGGTAATCAGTTGCTGGGTCGTATAAATCATCTTCATATGGATTTTCATGGTTGTAAGTTAAATTGATTTCGTCCTTATCAACGTAGCCGTCAACGTGGTTCGTTAAAATACGATCATGCAAATCAGTTAACTTGTTTGCCATCTTAATCAAAGTTAATTTATGATCGCTTTCTGCTTCGTAGTATTGTTCTTCGGTCATATCGAAATAATCCTTGATCGGATTATTTAAAACGCCTAAGTTGTCGATCACCTTGTAAACAGCTTCGGCATCAAAGTCTTGTTCACCATTCAAAATCTTGTCTTGTGATAAGGCTAAATCGTCAGCCAACATCATGGTATCTAATTTTTCCATATGATCCTCCTTAAAATTCAACCCTAATTATAACAAAAAAAGCTATTTAGGCCCCTATTTCATGCATAAAAATAAAATTTCTTAGAAAAAAATTGGTATTTTTTGCGTAATAAATAGTGTAGGGTAAAAATATAGATTGAGGAGAAAAATATGAACGATCAAATTATTAGCCGCTGTCCATGGGGCGACGTTAAAGACAAGGCAATGCAAGAATACCATGACCACGAATGGGGCAAGCTTAATTTAGATGAGAAATATCTCTATGAGATGCTGGTGCTTGAACTTTTCCAATCAGGTTTGAGCTGGAGCACGATTTTGCATAAGCGCGAGAATTTTAGAAAAGCATTCAAAGACTTCAACGTGGAAAAAGTGGCGCAGATGACCGATTACGATGCGAGGATGCTCATGCAGGACAAGGGCATCATTCGCAACCATTTGAAAATAAACGCCGCAATTAAAAATGCGCGAGCAATTTTAGCAGCAAGAGAAGAACATGGCAGTTTTGCCAAATACCTGCAAAATTTCATCCCTAGCCAAATCATGCATCATCCCGAAATCGTTGATGATGTCCCTGCTTCAAACGATCTTTCCAAGAAGATTTCTAAGCAAATGAAAAAAGACGGCTTCTTCTTTGTGGGGCCAGTTATCGTTTATTCATACCTGCAAGCGATCGGCTTAATCAACGATCATTTAGAGCGCTGCAATTTCAAATACCGGGCATAGAAAAAAGAGCGAAGAATTATCTTCGCTCTTTTTGAGTTCATTAACAATTAAACTAACTTCTTACGGATCCAACCTGAAATCCAGTCAATAATGACAACCATAATGATGATACCAAGTAAGATGATACCTACACGGTCCCATTGACGATATTGAAGTGCAATGATCAATGGGTAACCGATACCACCGGCACCTACCAAACCAAGGATAGATGCAGAACGAATTGAAACATCAAAACGGTACAAGGTGTTAGAAATCAAAGCTGGCATCAAGTTAGGCATCGTTGAAAACATGATTACGTGGAACTTAGAACCACCGGCTGCGATCACAGCTTCGTTTGGTCCCTCTTCCAAGTTTTCAATGGCTTCTGAGAACAACTTGGCAAGCATACCAACTGAGTGGAAACCTAATGCCAAAACACCGGCTGCAGAACCAGGGCCTACGGCCTTGATGAACATCAAAGCAAGAACAATTTCAGGGAATGAACGGATAATTGCTAAAACAATTTTACCGATTCTCGAAGTGTACCAATGCTTGTGTCTAGTGTGAGCTGCCCAGAAGGCAAATGGCAATGAAATGATTGCGGAAATAAATGTACCTAAGAAAGCGATACAAATGGTTTGCCATAATTGTGAGATCAAGTCTTCACCTGAGCCATTGTAAACATAGCTCCAGTCCGGATGGAAAATGCCGGCGAAGATCGCACCAGCAATTTGACCAGCAGTAGCTTTAATACCACCGAAGTTAATGCCGGTACATGACCAAACAATAATTACAACAGTCGCTATCGCAATCAGCCAATGCGCTGCTTGTTTCTTACGGTCAACGGGTTTAGCGGGTAATTTTTTCATTGTAGTATCCATTATTTCATTAACGCCTCCCGTGACTTAGATGATACATAGTCGATCAAAACAACAACTACGATGATAACGATGATAATCGTACCAGTTTGAGCGTAATTGAAGACTTGCAAAGTTTGTTGCAAGTTAAGACCAATACCACCGGCACCGATATAACCAAGGACTGTTGATGCTCTGACGTTGATTTCAAATGCGTATAAAACATATGAAATGAAGTAAGTGATGATTTGTGGCATAACTGCGTAATGGATAATTTGCAGCTTGTTTGCACCTACAGCAGTCAAAGCTTCAATTGGACCTGGATCAATGGTTTCGATTGCTTCGTAGAACAACTTAACAACCACACCAAAGGTGAAGACTGCCAAAGCCAAGATACCGGCAACTGGGCCGATACCTACGATAGCTACGAAGATCGCACCAAGAAGCAAGTCAGGAATAGTTCTGACGATATTCATAATGACACGAAGTACGCCAGTTACAGCCTTATTCTTAACAATATTACGGGCAATCAATAATGAGTAGATAAATGCGACAACAGATCCAATTACGGTACCCAAAACGGCCATCTTGATGGTTTCAATCAACTTAGGCCAAACAACGTTCAAGTAGCTCCAGTCTGGGTGAGACATTTGCACGAAGATATCAGCAAATTGGTCCCAGTTTTCAAACAAGACGCTAATGTGCGTGTTAGTGACGTTGATTGAAATAAATAGTCCTGCAATCATGATGATTGTCCAAACCAAGTTCATGACTTTGAACTTGCGCTTAGGCAATTGATTTATTTGTTCAGGCATTATTCTTCCTCCTCGCTGCCGTTACCACCATTGTAAATATTAGTGAAGACAGACTTAGGAGTATCTTTCATCTTGCCATCGTAAACCACTTGACCGGCACGAATACCGATTACTCGTTCACCAAATTGTTGTGCAAGTTCGATACTGTGCAAGTTAGCAACTACGGTCATGCCATATTTTTCATTAAGCATCTTCAAGTCGTTCATGACTCTCACTGAAGTCTGTGGATCAAGTGATGCAGTTGGTTCATCGGCCAAGATGATCTTTGGATTTTGCATAAGTACACGCGCAATCGCTACACGTTGTTGTTGACCACCTGATAACTCGTCAGCACGTGCATAAACTTTATCGGCCAAATCAACTTGTTGCAAAGCTTCATAAGCCTTTTGTTTATCTTCTTTACTGAATAAGTTAAAAGTAGTCTTCCAAGTTGGGTAGTAAGCTACGCGGCCTACCAAAACATTGCGCAAAACGCTAGAACGTTTAACCAAGTTAAAGTTCTGGAAAATCATACCAATATCGCGACGTAATTCACGCAAATTCTTGCCCTTGGCACTTGTAATTGATTTGCCGTCAATCAAAATATCGCCTGAGGTAACATCGTGCAAACGGTTGATTGAACGCAGCAAAGTTGACTTACCAGCACCAGACAAACCAACAACTACTACGAATTCGCCTTTATTAATAGTTAGGTTGATGTCCTTTAAACCGACAGTACCGTTGTCGTAGATCTTGGAAACATCTTTTAATTGGATCATTGGCTTATCTGCCATTTAATCGTTAACTCCCTTAATTTGAATTATTATTTCTTAGTTGATTCAACAATCTTGTCGTATTTACGAATAACGTTGAAGTCGCTATCCTTTGCGTATGCGTAACCTTCGTGGCTATATACGCTTTCGATAACTTTCTTACCTTCCTTTGACTTACCTACAGCGATGAATGCCTTAGCAAGCTTCTTACGGAATGACTTAGACATACTTGGAATTACTGAGATAGTGTCGTTAGGAATTGGCTTAGTAAAGTAAATTGGAACAACTTGACTCATGATCTTTGGATTGTCCTTCTTAACGATGTTACGTGCATCTTCAAAGACGAAAGCTGCATCAGTATCGCCGTTTAAGACGTTCAAAACAGCTTGGTCGTGACCAGTTACAGTAACCAACTTACAATCCTTAGTTACGTCCAAACCCTTTTGCTTAAGTTCAGCAACTGGGAATACGTAGCCGGCAGTTGAAGTTGGGTTTTGAACTGAAATTGACTTACCCTTTAAGTCTTTCCAGTTCTTGATCTTTGAACCCTTCTTAACAAGGATTTCTGCACGGTAGCTCTTTACTAATTGGTTAGTTGCTTTACCACCTGGTTGCTTAACGCCGTAACGTTCAGCTTGCAAAAGCAAATCAGCTGCACCTTGCTTGTGAGCTAAAACATAACCATCTGGTGGAAGGAAACCTACATCAACTTTTTTTGATTTCATAGCTTCCACAACAGTGTTGTAGTCAGTTGACATAGAAACGTGAACAGGAATACCCAATCTCTTTGAAAGCATCTTTTCAAGAGGCTTTGCACGAGCTTGCAACTTAGTTGCGGCTTGACTTGGCACAAATTGAATAGTCAATGACTTTGGGGTATAGCCGCCCTTAGAACTATTGCTCTTGTTTGAGCAGGCAGTTGCGACTACTGCTACAAGAAGAGCAACTACCGCTACCAAGATTCTTCTAAATCTCTTCATCTTAATTTATGTCCTCCATAAACATAAAAAATAGTGATAAAACAAACTACCAACGTCACAAAAAAAGACTTAATTACGGGTCGCCAAAGACGATCAATAATTAAGTCTAATTGATAACGTTTCTAATAACTAAACGAACAGAAAAAACGTCTTTTCGAGCGAAAGACACATCATTCATTACGATAAATTGTTCTGATTGCATAAACACTGTCTTTCACTCCCCCTTATTACATTTCCACGTTCATTTTATAAAATAATACCAGAAACATTCGTGTTCTATCAAGGTATTTTGCAACTTTTTTCAAAAAAATAATCGCCAATGACTTTAGGATCATTTGACGATTATTCTTATATTAGTTCTTTTTCATAGTTGGCTTAACTGGATTGTTGGCCATATCGGTTTTAACAACCAAAACATCAGCCAAAGCGTGTTGGTTTACGTATTCAGTAACTGAACCCATCAACATTCTTTCAACGGCGTTCAAACCTGTAGCACCCATTACGATTAAAGTATCGTGGTGGTCCTTGATGAAGTCGTAAGAAATAATTCGTTTAGGACTACCATAACGAATGTGGTAATCAACATCATCAAAGTTGAAGTTGTCATGTGCCCATTTCTTCAAGCTCTTCAAGTATTCTTCAGAGTCTTGGGTCATTTGATAAATGGTGTCACCAGAAATCAAGGTATCTTGCATTTCACCCATAAATTGACGTGTATCGATTACGTTTAATACATCAACATGAGCGCCATCTCTTTGGCCGATTCTAACAGCCTTATCAAAAGCTCTTTCAGCTGATTCTGAACCATCTACTGGAACTAAAATGCTTTCTTTTGCCATAATTTTCATCTCCTAAAAATGCATTAATACTTAATTCTTATTTTAGCATAATTTTGTAAGCCGTTACTTTCTAAATAATTGTTTAGTGTGAGTTTTGTTGATAAAATATTGTTCATGAATAGATTAAGGAAAGGGGAGCAATTTTTGACTAAAAAATTAACTAATCAATTAATCGGCGTCACCAGTGGCCGTAACTTCCGCGAACTTGGAGGCTACGAAACCATGTCTGGCAAGAAAATCAAGATGCACAAATTACTAAGAACTGGTAACTTAGCCGATTTATCACCATTCGACAAGCAATTCTTAACTGATTACGGTGTTAAATACGATGTCGACTTCCGTAGTAAACAAGAAGTTGATAACCAACCAGACCGTGTGCCAGATGGCGTAGAATACATCTACGATCCCGTCTTTAGCGAAGACTTGACCAATTCATCCAAGAGTTTAAACGACCTAAACAAGCAAGCTCATGATGATGCAGACTTCGGTTTCAACCATATGCACTACGCATACGAAGACATGATTGAAAGTGAATCTGCCCAAAATGCTTACCGCAAGTTCTTCGACGTTTTGCTTAAAAATACTGTCGATGGTGAAAGTGTAATCTTCCACTGTACTGCTGGTAAAGACAGAACCGGTTTTGGTGCTTTACTTGCTCTTAGTGCACTTGGCGTACCATTTAGCACTATCAAGAAAGACTACCTTTTAACCAACATCACGACTAAGGACTTCATTGACAGCATGATCGAACATGCCCGTCAAAATGGTCGTAATGAAAATGTTTTGCAATCTATTCGTGATATCCAAAGCGTTCGTGCAGAATACCTTGACCACGCAGTCAAAGTTTTAAACGACGAATACGGCAGTATCAACGACTACTTGCGTGATGTCATGAAGCTTTCAAGTGCCGACATCATGGAATTACGTGATATTTACTTAGAAGACTAATTTTTAGTCTTCTTTTTCTTTGTCCTCAAATTTTTGCTTCAAAAAAGCATAGATTGCATGCGGATCGGTGAAGTTAAAAACTTCGCGCAATTCATTGGCTGGCGTGTCGGCCAAAAAGTCCATAACACTGGCCAACAATTCGGCTTGACCATCAGGATCATTGTCTAGCAGCATGAATAAAAATTTTACTTCAAGCGGTTGTTCTGGATTAATCATATTGTGAAAAACAACTGGGGTAGTCAATGAAATTGGAACAATCAATTTGGTATTGACGAACTCCCCTTCCGTGTGCGGAATTGCGATATTAGGAATATTTTTACCCAAGGTTGAAGTGTCTAAACCTGTAGGAAAATTGTGCTCCCGTTCAACAATGTGGGATAAAAAGTTACCCTTTACGTAGCCTTGTTCAAGCAAGTTGTCGTAGACTTCTTTTAACACTAAATCTTGCTTAGGCTGGTCTGACACGAAGACAGCGTTAGGTGCGAAAAGTTTTTTTGAATTAGTCATTGAAATTTCCTCTCTAAATGTGGAATTAACATTTTCACCATAAGTTAACAAGACGTTTTTTTCAACCAAAAAGATGATAAAGTTAACTTAATAGTTGTTTATTTTTTAGGGAGAATATCATGACAAAAACAAAGACTTTATATTTCGGTGCTGGTTGGTTCAACGAAAAGCAAAACAAGGCTTACAAAGAAGCCATGGAAGCTTTAAAGAAGAACCCTACTGTTGACTTAGAAAACAGTTACGTCCCACTTGATAACCAATACAAAGGCATCCGCGTTGATGAACACCCAGAATATTTACACGATATTGAATGGGCATCTGCTACCTACCACAATGACTTAGTTGGTATTAAGTCTTCAGACGTAATGCTCGGTGTTTATTTACCTGAAGAAGAAGATGTTGGCCTTGGGATGGAACTTGGCTACGCATTGTCTCAAGGTAAATACATCTTGCTTGTCATCCCTGACGAAGACTATGGTAAGCCAATCAACTTGATGAGTTGGGGCGTTTGCGACAACGTAATCAAGATCAGCGAATTGAAAGACTTCGACTTTAACAGACCTCGCTTCAACTTTTACGATGGTGCTGTCTATTAATTGAAAAAATAAAAAAGACAAAATAAATGACCCCTCGCAATTTCACTTATATTACGAGAGGTCATTTTTTATTAGAATTTGTCATGTATCTTTTGTCTTTCTACTACAGATTACATACATTCTTCAAGCGACTGCCAAATTATCATTACTCTATGTCCACCTTACAAGGTCCGGACCACTTATATTAATTATTCGTCACTTGGTGAGAAATTATTACTGTTCAATTTACAATGCCCATCGGTATCACAAACCTTTCAACTAGTAATTATTTTTCTCCTCACCAATACTATACCACCTTTTCTCAAAATTAAAAGCGCTTACATAAAAATAATTATAAAAAATGACGTTAGCTTTCTAACGCCATTTTTCTATATCTTTTATCACTAATTAAGCCTTGTATCTTGATTCACCATTCATGTAGGTTTCACTCAAAGTCATATCAGGGTTCAAGATCAAGAAGTCGGCATCTTTATCTGGAGCAATAGTACCGCACTTGTCTAAGATGTGAGCACTCTTAGCTGGAACGTAGCTGGCCATCATTACTGCTTCTTCTGGAGTTACAATGTTCCAATCAACGACATTCTTGATAGCTTGCTTCAATTGCAAAATTGAACCAGCCAAGTTGTCGCCGTCCTTAAGACGAGCCATACCGTCTTTTACGTAAACTGGAAGTTCACCCAACATGTAGTCACCATCTGGCATCATACCAGCTTCCATACAGTCGGTGATTAAAGCAATGTGTTCTGGACCTACTGCATTGATCAAGGTCTTAGCCATTGATGGTTGAACGTGGTGACCATCACAGATTAATTCGTCAGTTACGTTGTTCAAAGCCATTGCAGCGTTTGAAATTGATGGAATGTGGTGGCTTGGATCTGGCATCCCGTTAAAGGTGTGAGTAAACATAGTTGCACCAGCTTCAACGCCTTCAACTGCTTCTTCAAAGGTTGCGCTTGAGTGACCTAATGAAATAACTACGCCTTCCTTAACAGCTTCGCGGATAAATTCCTTTGAGCCCTTTCTTTCAGGAGCCATTGAGATCTTGCAAAGCATGCCGTCTGAAGCATCGCGCCACTTGTTAAATTCGTTGATGTCTGGATCCATCATGTACTTAGGGTTTTCAGCACCAGCGTGTTCTTCAGTAAAGAAAGGTCCTTCAAAGTGAATACCTTGAATCTTGGCACCAGTTTCTTGACCCTTGTGGTCTGCGAACATCTTGCAGATTCTAGTCAAAGTATCGCTACCGGCAGTGATTGTAGTTGGCAGCCATGAGGTTACACCTGCGCTAAGAAGACCATTAGAAATCTTGTTGATGCCTTCCCAGTCACTCTTCATAACATCTTCACGAAGTGAACCATGGATGTGAGTATCAACTAAACCTGGAGCAACCCACTTACCCTTGTAGTCAACGATCTTACCTTCTGGCTTTTTAGACTCAGGATAGAAAAAGCCAAACTTGCCGTTGTCTTGAACTTCAAGATAACCGCCATTTTCTGTTCTGTTTTCTAAGAAAAACTTGTCTGCATGAATGTAATAAGTCATATGTATCTTCTCTCATCAAAAAAATAATAATCGCTTTCAATATCTTTATTATATCCGATAAAATTGGTCAATACCAGTTTTAATATAATTGAACAAAAAGTTTTCTATTTTTTCGTTATAATATAGGGTAACAAGTAAAATTAGGAAGAAAGCAATATGACACAAAATACTCAAATAGAAAGACACCAATTAGGTCAGCTTATCGGTGCTAATAAACGTGATCATTATTATGAACTCCATTATTCCACTGGAGAAGTTGCTCGTCTTTATATTTTAGCTGAGGGAATATTCCGTTATTTCCTTGATCCTGCTAAAAATTTTGACGAGAATCACTCCTCTTTTGTTGACCTGGCTCAATTTGATAATAGTTACTTTGAAAAATCTAAGCCTAAGGCTACTAGCGATTCATTAATTATTCAATCTGGCAATTACCAGCTTATTTTTCAGCAAAAACCAGCCGTGATGAATATTTTTGATGAGACTTTGCACCGCAACCGCGTAATGCAGCTTAGTCCGCTTGAGCTCGATCAAAATCAAACAACTGAGATTTTGAAGCAACATAAGAATGAATTTTACTTTGGTGGCGGGATGCAAAATGGCTACTTCAGTCATAAAGGCAAGGTCATCGAAATTAAGCGTGACAAGATTACGGGTAAAGGCGGCGTGCTAAGCCAAATCCCATTTTTCTGGGCTAACTCAGGTTTTGGTGAATTGCGCAACACTGAATCAACTGGTAGCTATGACTTCGGTAAAACTGAAGCTGATGCCACGATCTTGAAGCACAACACTAACGTGTTTGATACCTTCTATCTTTTGGGCAATTCTCCTAAAGATATTTTGGCTAAATACTACACTTTGACTGGCAAGCCATTGATGCCACCTAAGTACGCATTAGGTTTGGGCCACATCGGCAACTTTTTGACCACGCTTTGGCAACCTGGCGAAGCCAAGGAAAGAAATGCCACCGTCTTTGAAGATGGCAACTACTACACTAGAACCGATAATCCAGAAGATTCTAACGGTAAGGCTTCTTTGAATGGCGAAGAAGAATATCAATTCTCTGCTCGTGCGATGGTTGATCGTTATGAGAAGCAACACTTCAAGTTAAGTTGGATTGTGCCTAACTACGAAATTCAAGACGTTAACCCAGAAGCAATGGCCAGCTTTAGCGATTATGCTTCTAGCCGCGACGTTAATGCCGGTGTTTGGAGTGGCGACGAAACGCCTAAGACAGCTC
The DNA here is from genome assembly GCF_001006945.1 of Lactobacillus sp. OTU4228. Taxonomy (NCBI): domain Bacteria; kingdom Bacillati; phylum Bacillota; class Bacilli; order Lactobacillales; family Lactobacillaceae; genus Lactobacillus; species Lactobacillus sp. OTU4228. The sequence continues at coordinate 74,647 of NZ_CDLD01000001.1, read as the reverse complement.
CAGATACTCCCTTTATTCAAACAACCAGCAGCAATCCTAAGACTTTAAAAGATGATGCGATTATTTTGCGTGATAACTTAAAGCGCAAGCGCCCGCTTATTTTCTCAAATACGGGAATTGCTGGTAGCCAAAGCAGAACTATTTTAGCCTTTGGCGATATTGGCGGCAATTGGGAAAATATCCCAACTCAGGTTGCCGGTTTCTTAGGTTCTAGTCTTTCAGGCCAACCTCTAATCGGTAGTGCAGTTGACGGTACCGCTGGTGGCGGCAATGCCCAAATCAGTATCCGTGACTTTGAATGGAAGGCATTCACTCCACTACTCTTTAATTTGGATGACCAAGGCAAATTCAGTAAGACGCCATTTACTTATAACAGCAAGATGACTCAAATTAATCGCGCTTACTTGAAATTGCGTGAACAACTTCGCACTTACATGTACACGTTGATTTACTGCGCACAAGTGGGTGAACCAATTATGAGACCACTCTTCTTGGAATTCCCACATGAACAAATCAACTACACGCCTCAAGTAGGTCATGAATTCATGCTTGGACCTAACTTACTGATTTCACCAATCGTTAATGGTCGTGAAGATGGCAACGGCAATTCTAGAAAAGATAACCTCTACTTGCCAAACCACCGCACAATGTGGGTTGACTTGTTCGACGGTAAGAAATACTTGGGTGGCCGAGTTTACAACAAGCAATCTTACCCATCTTGGCACTTACCTGTCTTTGTTCGTGGCGGTTCAATCTTTGACTTAGGTGAACGCAACTACGTCCTTTACCCACAAGGCCACAGCAAAATGGTTACTTACGATGATAATGGCTACAACGATTACTCAAGAAACCATGTTTCTACCCAAATCAGCAGTGATCTTGAAGCAAGCAAGTTAACTATTACGATTGATCCAACTCAAGGTGATTTCAGTACTTTCCAAACGGAAAATACAACTAACTTGAACATCATGTGTGACGGCTATCCTGATGGTTTAACCGTTAAGATCAATGATCAAGTCATCAACATGCAAGAATATGGCACAGTTGATACTTTTGCCCACGCAAAGGAAGGCTTCTTCTTCAACACCAACTACAGCTGGATGCCTGAATTTGATCAATACCAAGAAAAGAAGCAAACGGCTTTGCAAATTAAGTTGGCTAAGCGTGACATCACTGATTCTAAGATTGAAATTACCATCCGCAACTTTAGATATGGTAACGAAACTTTGGTGCACGCAATTACTGACTCTTTGCTTCGTTCACCAAAACAACCAACAGTTGATCCTGATAAGATCAGCTCACACTCATTGACGGTTGTTTGGCCACAATTGACTGATAAAGTTCAAATCGAAGTTAATGGTATTTTGCATGATGGCATTGATGGCAGTTCATTCACCTTCCATGAATTGGTACCAAATACTCGCTACACATTGCGTTTGCGTTACGTTGCAGGTAATAAGGTTTCTGAATGGTCAGATCCATTTGGCGCAATTACTAAGCCGGACCCAATGAATTATGCGATTAACAATATCAAGGTCACTAGCAATTTAACCAGTCAAAAAGACCACCCACTTGAATATTTGACCGATTTGAAATTAGCTAGCGAATGGAAAACAGTTAATGGCGTAAGTGAAGATGAACCACTTGAATTGAACTTCAAGTTTAACCAATTAGAGCATTTAAGCCGCATGGTTTGGGTACCTCGCAAGATTGATCATCAAGGTGACCCGGTTGAGGTTAGCGTTGAAACTTCAACGGATGGTGTCAACTTTAAGCCTTATGGCGAACGTCTCACTTGGAAGTCCGACAGCAAGAATAAAGTTGTGGGCTTACGTGATGTGGCTGTTAAGGCAATCAGATTGAAGGTCTACAAGTCATCTGGTCCATTTATCGCATCTAAGGAAATTATCTTCTTTAGAGAAAAGAAATAAAGCTAAATATAGTCAAACTAAAAAAGAGTTCTCTTCACGAGAACTCTTTTTTTATTCGCCCCATTCGCTCTTTAGCCATTCCATTGCTAAATTAAACCAATGAGCTGCGTGCGGATTTTCTTGCCATTCACGACCCTTAGTTTGTACATTATGACGTGCCAAAGAAAATCCATGATAGCCGTGATTAAACAAATGTACTTCAGTTGGGACTTTATTCTTATTCAATGCACCAATATATTCAATTGAGTTTCCAATCAAAACAACTGGATCATCCCATGCCTGGAAGATAAATGTATCTGGTGTTTCACGTGTAACACCTAATGCACTATCCAAAAGATCCTTCTCTTCTGGCATCTTATTCTTTTGATCTTCTGGAATAGGAAAACCAATCTTCTCAATATTGATTAGTGGATATCCCAAAATCGTCTTATTAGGTAATACATCATCTTTTTCAAAACCGTATTTTTTTTGATACAAAGGACTAGTTGCCATATTGTTGGCTACACTGACAACATGTCCACCAGCTGAAAAACCAATTGTCAAAATGCGTTCAGGATCTAAATTATATTCTTCCGCATGATCTCTAAAGAACTTTACAGTTGATAAAACATCAAGACCCGCATCAGGATAAATCTTGCCCTCATCGTGCACTAAGTTATATTCCATTACCACGCTATTAAAACCTTCATTGTTAAACGCTAAAGCAACTGGCTCACTTTCTCTTTGAGACAAGTGTTCAAAGCTGCCGCCCGGAACCACAATTGCCAAAGGACGTTTTTGTTCCACCAGCTCCGGATTTTGATCCAGCACGTAAGTATGAATTTTGAATTCACGCTGATTAAAATTAGTTAGCGTCAGATTTTCTATCTTCATGTTTCAGTCCTTTCTTACCCATTCCTCTAGATAACATAAATGATGAAAGAGGTACCGTTAATATAACACCAATTAAAGAATACATGATAATTAATGCTTCATTAACAAAAAGTTTTTCATTAACGACTTCACCTGGTGTATAACCTAAGCGGAAATACCATAAGAACAAGGATAAGAAACTACCAAACATTCCGAATAAAATAGTGTTCATGGCTGTACCTAAAACGTCGTTACCGATCGCCGTACCACTATTCATTAACTCTTCTTTGCCAATATCAGGATTGTGCTTCTTAATTTCAAGCAAACCTGAACTCATCGCTACGGCTGCTTCCGCAATCGCACCTAGAGTTGAGAAGATGGCTACAGTTACCGCGATCATTGGGTAGCTCAAGCCTGGCATCTGTGACAAACCTACCAGCAGTTCTCCTGCCTCTGGTCCAAGTCCTGCAGCTTGTGCCAAATATTGGCAGCCCCAGATAAACAAGCTCACGATCAAGCAGACCAAGAAGGCAGAATAGAATGAATTTTTCGCTACAGTATAATCGTGCGTTCCTAGGAAAATGATCGTCACTAGTTTTAGCGGAATGAAGATCAACGTCAAAATTGCAATATTGATTCCCCATGAAATTAGCATCGCTACCAAGATCAGCAGCAAGGTGTTAATCAAAACACTAAAGAAACTACGAATTCCAGTTTCACCGCCGACAATCGTCATCAAAATCGCTAAAACGATGATTAACGCCATTAGCGTACTCATTTATTCTCACCTTCTTTTTTAAACAAACTCTTCCAATCTCTATTCTTCAAGAAGAATAAACTACATCCCGTCGCAAAAATGACCGTCAAGACAATCCCAATCGCAGAAATTACACTCTGTGTGGCTCCTAGCGACAACGTAAAGCCGAAAGTAGATGCAAACGTATTATTGTCCCGCAAGTACAAAATCGTCTCAGGCAAGGCCCCAGCGATGAAAATCAAAACCAAAACATTGATCAATGGCCCCATGATTTCTTGTCCCATGGTACGACCACTCTGGATCAATTGCTTCGTTGTGATATCCTTCTTCGTTTGAATCAATTCGTACAAACTAGAAATGATATCCGTTGCTTCATCCATTACCGCACCCAAAATTCCGATCAAGGTTTGGGCTAAAAACAATCCACGTGGATCCTGCGTTGCGTAGTCCCCAGTTTCATACTTCATTTCAGATTCGCCGGTTAACTTCATAATGACATAGCACAAGGCAAAGGAGACGAATACTCCGAGCAGTGTGGCCAGCCACGTAGCCAGCATCTTTTTATTAAAGCCTTGCACAATTAATAGACTCACGAATGAGAAGATAATGTCGGCTAGGCCAAACAATAAAATGATGTGTGCACCATTTAAATGAACGTCCCAGACAATGATCAAGTAAAAGGTAATCCAACTGAGGATCATCGAAACCACCAGCGAGATCGAATGCTTACCTGATACAGCCACCATCAAGGTCAAAGTAATCGTAACTACTAACACCAATACCCAATCACGTTTAGGATTTACGATTGCCGGATCACCTTTTTTGATGTTCACGAAAATTCGTTGCCGCGGCCGGAACTTCTGAGTCGTCAGCTGTGAAGGATAGTACACGTTTTTCGTGGTGTACGTCTCCCCTTTATTCTTACCTGACAGAATCTTCAAGTGCAAAATTTGCTGTCTGGTTTGATCCTGATTCTTATAAACGTCTTCGTTCTTTTCGATCAGCGTATCTTTGATTTGGGCATCTGTAATAAGTGCTACTTCATCCTTATGATAGATGTCTGTTGCAAAGTAGGTCAAAACCGTAAAAATTGCTCCCACTACTGCAACGATAATCGCTGCAGTATAGCGTTTTTTCCATTTATGCTTCATTATTACAACTTCCTATTTCTTTGATACTTTTACTGTAAAACAAAAGGCGGCCTAATGTTAGGTCGCCTTTCAATTCTTTAGATTTTCAATAAAATCTTTAGACTTTCGTTTAAAATTTAAAAATTCTTTGCCACCAATGTTCCTTTCTTTCTGGAAGTTGCATATCTTCTAGAGTTCTGTGAACATTTGCAGTTGCACGCTTTTTAGCATTTTCTTTGGCCTTAGAAATAATTTCGTCATGCATCTCTTCTTGACTCTTATGCATGTCTTCTTTTACTTCTTCGCGCTTTTGCTCTGCATCCTTCTTAGGCTCAGCGTCATCGTCGCTAACGACGCCAGAAATATCCGGCAATGCGGCGATCTTATCAGAATTATCCTTAGGTGCAGCAAGCTGCTTTTGGGCCTCAATTAAATCTTGATTCTGCTTTTGAATCACGTTCAATTGCTTTTGCAAAGAACTAATAGCCTCATTTTGGTTAGAGATAGTTTGTTGAAGAGTGTTGAGTAATTTTACTACTTCTTTAGTATCCATTACATCACTATTGGTGTATGGAACTACCTTCTTTGGCTCTTCTTTTGGTCTTTCGTCTTTTTTATCACTAACTGCATAAATTTGACGAGCAGCTTCTTGCAAAGTCAAACCGCTATTCTTAGATAAACGGTGGAGGGCCTTCAAGTCATCAATATCTTTTTGATGGTATAAACGAGCCTTTTGCTTAGTACGAGCAAAGTAGTTAGTATTGCCCGTTACCTTTTCCACGATTAAAGAATATTTCCTTAATGTAGCTACACTAATACCTAATTCTTCTGCGGCTGTTTTAGGTGCAGCTAATTCCTCAAAATCACGCGTGTTAGTCATTACAATCTACCTCTGTACTTTTCGGCATTAATCGTGCTTGTGAAGCAAAGTCTTCTTGTGGTCGAATCTTTCCATACCTGCTTCGATCAATCGAGTAATCAATTCAGTGTAAGGGATGCCAGCTTCTTCGAACAACTTAGGATACATACTGATGTTGGTAAAGCCAGGAAGAGCATTAACTTCAGTTAAAACAACCTTGCCACCTGGGGTAAGCATTGAGTCGATTCTAGCCATACCGCTACATTCAGTAACTTCGTAAACCTTACGAGCGTTCTTTCTAACTGTATCGATAATTTCATCTGGCAAGTCTGCTGGAATTTGCAACTTAGAAGTTGAGTTGTCATCGTACTTGTTTTCGTAAGTGTAGAATGAGCCTTTTGCATTGGTGATTTGACCAACACCTGCTACAATTGGCTTGTCGTTACCCAAAACGGCTGTTTCAACTTCAGTACCTGGTACAGTTTCTTCGACTAAAACTTTATCATCGTACTTGAAGGCTTCTTCTAATGCTGCAGCGTATTCATCAGCGTTAGTAACGTGGTTTACACCAACTGATGAACCTTGGTTGGATGGCTTAACGAACATGTCACGGCCAAGCTTTTCAGCAACCTTTTCATAATCAAGTTTATCATTATTCTTGTCATCGTATTCAAAGCGCTTGATTGAAATCCAATCAGCAACTGGAACACCAACTTTTTGAGCCAAGATCTTGGTAAATTCCTTGTCCATAGTTACGGCAGCGGCTAAGACGTCGTCACCAACGAATGGCTTGTTCATTAAACGGAATAAACCTTGCAATACACCGTCTTCACCTAAGTTACCGTGAACAATTGGGAAGAAGACATCAATTTCTGGTAAGTTTTCTAATTCGATTAAGTTAGAAATGTTGTGAACCTTGTGTGGATTCTTAACTTGGTATGAAGGATCTTCCAATACTTTGAAGCTTTCTTCTTCGTTTGCAAAGTAGCCTTCATTAGTGATCCAGATTGGGTGCACATCAAACTTATCCTTGTCAATCGCTTTATAAATGTTGTGACCCGAAACAATTGATACTTCATATTCTGATGAGTTACCACCAAAAATTAATCCGACTTGTATTTTTTTAGTCATTGTTTTATACCTCTTTTAAATGTTCCAAACCTTTATTATACGCAAAGAATACCAGAAAAACTCAAAATAGTGGAATATTTTTCATTAAAGCCCTTTCACAATAGTTTATAATTAATAATATATTAAGAAAGCCCCAGAAGGGAGTTAAACATGCTTTTACGAAAATTCTCTATCACGGCTATCGTAGCATTGTTATTCGTGCCGCTTGTGAGTCAAGATGCGCAAGCCGCCACTTTTACTACTCAAGAAATTAACGAAATCCATAATTTTCAAAAAGAGTACGCTAGTTTAGATAAAACTAATTATAGCGCTTCAAACATTTATGCCGTTAAGCCTCATTTAAGCAAAAAATTTAAAGCTGGTCGCTTACGTTCTAAATACATCAATACGCAAATCGACTACATCAACTACTATCGCTCATTATTCGGCCTGTCGCCTGTTACTACTAGTGACTCTTCAAATAGTGATACGCAAAAAACAGCAGCCGTTATGGCCGCAATCAATGCCAATCCTTTTATCAATCAACACGGTTTGCCTAGTGAAAAAAGACCAAGCTTTATTTCTAAAGCAACTTGGAAATTAGCAAAAGAAACCTCTGAAAGTTCCAACTTAAACTTTAATGTATCACGTCAATCGGCCGGCGAAGTAATTACCGACTTGGTTACCGATCACTATAACTTAAGCGGAACAGACACCGGTCACCGGGCATGGCTGCTTTCTACTCGTTTGACTACGACCGGAATCGGTGCCGCCTATGGCAATAACGGTTATCGCTACTCCGTGCAGAAAGTGCTCAACGCTAACGATATGTTCCGCGCATCTAGTCAGCCAGTGGTTACCTACCCTAGCGTCCGGCTCTTTCCTTCAGAATTGGCCCAAGGCAAGAACATCGTTTGGTCAATTTATCTATCTAACAGAGTCGTCAGAACTACGCCAACGATCACCATCAGGGATTTAGATACAGATATCGTTACGAATGGTACGCACGTAAGAAATTATAGTTCTGGTGGCTATGGCAACTTCAAGACGATCATTACCTACTCACCTGGTAAGACGGTTATTAGATCAGGCCATGAATACGAGATTAACATCAACGGTGTCTACAAATACAGATTTAAACTCTTCAAACAAGATGCCACTAATGACACTACTATCTATGCCACTCAAGAAGAGCAGCAAGCTAACCAAACTAATCAGACTAACACTTCTTTAGATAGACAAACTGAAGTACAGTCACCGATTTTATTGCAAAATAAAATCTTGAATGCGGCAATTGATGCCAAAACCGTATCACTGCCAACTAATTCAAATAATTTATTTGATCAATTAACTAAAAAAGGCAAATGGAAACAAAACTTCTTTGTCAAAACCATTCGCCTTCAAAAGCATTAAAAAAAGCCAAACATTGTTTGGTCTTTTTTCGTTTATAAAACTTTGGATAAGAAGTCTTTTGCTCTTTCACTTGTAGGATGTTCAAATACTTCTTTAGGCGTACCCTTTCCCTGCAAGTAGCCGTCAGCCATAAACCAGACTTCGTCGGCCACTTCACGTGCAAAGCCCATTTCGTGGGTTACGATTACCATCGTCATCCCTGAGCTAGCCAGATCCTTCATGGTCTTCAAAACTTCGCCAACCATTTCAGGGTCAAGTGCACTAGTTGGTTCGTCAAACAGCATCACTTCTGGGTCCATTGCTAAAGCTCTAGCAATCGCCACACGTTGCTGTTGACCACCTGAAAGACTAGTTGGGAATTGCTTTGCTCGATCAGCCAAACCTACTTTTTCTAAAAGAGCTAGGCCAGTTTTTTCGGCTTGCGCTTCGCTAATTCCTTTAACCTTCATTGGTGCCAACTTAACATTTTCAATGACATTCATATTTGGAAACAGGTTAAAGTTTTGGAACACCATGCCCATTTTCTCACGCAATTGATCTAGTTCCTTGCCATCCTTTAAGCTAGCTAGGTCTGTGCCATCAAAAAGGATTTTTCCGGCTGTAGGATGTTCAAGCACGTTCAGACAGCGCAAAAAGGTACTTTTACCAGATCCTGAAGGACCAATGATACAAATTACTTGGCCCTTTTCAACAGAAGCTGAAATATCCTTTAACACTTCATTTTTGCCAAAAGTCTTTTTTAGATGTTGAATATCTAGCATTTTAGTCATTGTGTTTCATCCTCTTTTCGAAGTAGTTAAGTAATCTAGTTAGAGTAAAGGTCATGATGAAGTAGATGATCATCGCAATAAACAATGGCAATACACCACGGTAAGTTGAAGTTTGAATCAATTCAGTTTGGTACATCAATTCGGTTACACCGATGACTGAAACCAATGAACTATCCTTCAATAAAGTAATAAATTCGTTCCCTAAAGCTGGCCAAATATTCTTTAGCGCTTGAGGAATAATGACGTAGCGATATGCCTTGGCTTGGCTAAGTCCAAGTGATCTTGCAGCTTCAGTTTGACCTTTAGCAACAGAGGCAATACCAGATCTAATATCTTCGGCAACATAGGCACCTGAGTTAAGCCCGATAGCAATAATACCTGCAACTACGGCTGACAAATTAGAAATCAATGCCCCAACACCGAAGTAAACGAATAAGATTTGCACCATTTGCGGTGTACCACGAATAAATTCAATGTAGCAAACTGCAATCCAGTGGAGCAACTTGTTTCTAGACAAACGCATTAGTGCAAGCAGCATCCCCAGAACGATACCAATCAAAACTGAGAACACAGTAATTACAAGAGTGTAGCCAACCCCTTTAACAAAGTATGGTGCATATTTTGCCATAGTGCTGGTCTTTTGTGCTGTCTTCATGTACTTGGCAGCTGCTGGCAAGTATTCCTTGTTAATTAAGTTTTTCTTTTCTACACGGTTAATTGTCTTGTTAACTGCCTTAACCAGGTCACCTTGGCCCTTAGCTACAGCTACCGCGTTACCAGCTTGTTGTTCACGTAAGTCACTTCTTACAGCCATTAAACTGTTGTCATTTTGCGCATAAGCTTTAGCAGTCAATTCTTCCATGACTACTCCAGACATCTTGCCTGATTTCAATGCCAAGACTAAGTTGTTGATCTTGCCTAAGCCTTTAACCTTAGACTTCTTCATTTGAGATTGGATCAATTGGTATTGGATACTACCTGTTTGCGCACCAACAGTTTGATCAGCGAAGTCCTTGATCTTTCTATATTTAGATTGATCACGCTTATTAATTAAGAAGTATTCACCACTTGGCTTGTAGTAAATCTTGGAGAAGTCTACGCTCTTCTTTCTCTCAGAGTTTGGCGTCATAGCTGAAATAACCATATCAACCTTGCCTGTTTCAAGCGCAACAAGAAGTGAGTCAAAGCTCATGTTCTTGATGACCAATTTGGCATGCAAGTCTTTTGCAATATCCTTAGCTAATTCAATATCGACCCCAACATATTTAGTATTTCCATTCACACTAGTAGTAAATTCAAGTGGCGGATAATCGGCGGAGGTACCCACAACTAGTTCTTTTGATTGTTTAATCTTCTTCATGACTGTGCCGTTTTCGACCTTCTTAGTGGCCGCAAAAGTTGGCCGATTAAACAAAAAAAGAGTTGAAATTAGTGTAATGAAAGCAAGAAACAAATGGATTATCTTTGCTTTTTTCATATCAATTCGCCTAACTCTTTCGTTAAATACATATAAAGATTATTAATTATTTTTTAATTGTAAAGAAAGAATAAGCTTTGTGCAAGAGAAAAAACGTAACCACACTGCGTGATTACGTTTTTCACATTACTATTTAGCTGATGTTGCTTGCCAAGGAATGGCACAGATCACGTACATAACTACCCCCGTAATTACGTACTCTAAGAAGACGCTGCTGCCAATTTCTAGCAAGAAACCCAACTCAATATTATCAACGTCAAAAATAACTGGCACTACTGCTAACAACCCTGAAATCAAAATCACCCAGAAACCAGCCCACATGCCAGCTGCCGCGATGTCGTGAATCAACATGCGTGTTGCCGACTTAGTTCTCATATCATTGAGCAGTGAGAACAAAGTAATGATAGTGACAATGATGATAATGATATTAACAATCACTAGCAGACAAGCAATATTGGCACCTAACGTTACTACACTTAGATTAAATGCCTTAGCTACCGCATATGGTGCGTTAGTCCCTTGTTTTTTCAATTTACTGTCGATTGTTTGGGCTCCACTAGATGAACCCTTATCAATTCCCTTATGAATATCTGTCAGAATTTGATTAGCCAGATCTAGATTATTAACCTTAAATCCATGAATGCCTAGCGAGTAGTCAATAACATGGTCGGCAATGGGTTGAGTTTGCGCATTAGCAAGCAAATTTGCATCATCTTCGCTTCTTGCCCCTACCAAATCAGCAAGATTATCAAAATTTTTATTAATTTGTCTGACAACAACAGCTTGATTGGAGCTAGTTCTAATCTGACCTTTCATAAAAATTGGATTCAGAAAAGTAGCTGTGATTAGGGCTAATGCCGCAATCAAAAAGATTACGAAAGCAAGCGTTCGTTTATACTGATTGTTTTGCTCATGTCCCATTCGTCGCAAATCAGCTCTTTTGCCTTCAACCATGACGATTCCCCTTTAGCTGAAAATTTCTTTACCTTCGTCAAACATCGTATCAATCGCACGATGAACGACTTCCATATCAGCTGATTCAATAATTTCGTGTCCTTCTTTTAAGGCATGATCGATTTCATCAGAAGAACAATGCAAGAAACTGAACATCAATGCACTAGTTGCGTAGTCAGCCAATGCTTCAGCTGTTAATTGATGCTTCTTACGGTCATGGTACACGCGACCAATACCGCTGGTAACAAAAGCAATCCCAGTTTCAAGCTCTTTTTCATCAACATCGATGCCATCAAACAAATGATTAGATTGAATCCAGTCGTTGAGCATTACGCCCCAGTTATCCAAGGTAGCATTGCTTGCGAAAGCTTCTGAGATGATTCTGTCTAACCCTTCATCGTGCATCCCCAAAATAACAATTGTGTAAATAAAGGCCTTGGTTCTAGCGTATGGAGCGCTACTGTTTGCCATGTCGTAATTATTTACTTGTTGACCTAACGTATTAAAAAGATTGCGGATGATATCATTAGTCAACTTGGCTTTATGCGGATAATATGATTGCAACAGGGATTTGGAAATGCCTGATTTTTCTGCAATCATTTGCAAAGAAACATTATCCATTCCATTTTCTCTGATCAGATGGAAAGTATTGCCAAGAATAATTCTCCGTCTTTTCATGTTTTTCCGTCGTGCCATGTCTATTCCTCTAACTTTCTCTTTCTATACAACTTACATCAATTATATCAATCATTGCTATTTATGAATAGTTTTATGGTTTATCTACTCAACTTTTTAACACAAAAAATAATCCTCACTGTTGATGAGGATTATTATATATCAACTTTGGATTATATTTTACTTTAAGCGATTTTGCTCATCAAAAATTTGGTGAATTGAACGGTCATTGTAAACATAATCAATACCACGAGCCAAAAGTTGATCAACAGAGATACGAACCATTCTGTCTGGGTAACGAGTGTGCTTGATAGTATCAGTTACAACGATTTGTTCAATTGGCAATTCGTTAAGTACTTCGGTTGCATTCTTTGAAAGAAGTGCGTGAGTTGCTGCAACGTAAACCTTCTTAGCACCTGCAGCTAAAACTGACTTGGTTGAAGATGAAATGCGTGAACCAGTATCGACCAAATCATCAACAATGATACACTTCTTGTCCTTTACATCCCCAATAATATCGTGAACTTCAGTGTCGTAGCGTGCACCACGTTGGTCAACAATAGCAATTGGAGCATTGAAGTATTGACCAAAGTTACGAGCAAGCTTAGCACCTGAGTGGTCTGGTGAAACAACTACGATATCATCGTCTTCCTTGGTAGCAATACCGTTGTCTAAGAAGTATTGACCAAGAAGTGGAATAGCGTGTAAATGATCTACAGGAATGTTGTAGAAACCTTGAATTTGTGAAGCGTGCAAATCAACAGTGATCAGACGATCCATACCAGTTAATTGAAGCAAGTTAGCAACAAGCTTGGCAGTGATAGGTTCACGTGAACGTGTCTTGGTGTCTGAACGTGAATATGCTAAGTATGGGGCTACCACGTTAATAGCATGAGCTGATGCACGGTGAAGTGCATCCAACACAATTTCAAGTTCCATGAAGTTTTCGTTAACTGGATCTTGAACAGATTGAATAACGAAAACGTCACAACCTCTGACAGATTCACCGATGTTAACTTGGATTTCACCATCGCTAAAGTGATGAACTGCAGTTTCGATTAGTGGTTGATGCAAAATTGAAGCAATCTTTTCATTTAATGCGGGATTACCACCTAACCCGATCACCTTCATTGGGTGTAATAATTGATGGAGTTCTTCCTTGTTCATAACGACCTCTTCTGAATTCTAAAAATTATATACAGGTCTATTATATACAAAAAAACACCTCTTAGAAATAAAAGAGGTGTTTCTTTCTACTTTGATCTACGATACTTAGTGCCACGACCATTGCCAATCTTTACTACATAGCCCTTTTGGATTAATTCTTCTAAGAGATTCAGAACCTTATTTTTACTAAAAGAGGTCTCTTGACTAATGTGAGAACTTGATAACGGTGCACTTTGTAAAATTGAGTATACTTCATTGGCATCTTCTGAAATACCCTGAAGTTCCATTTTAACCACTGGCAAAACAATCTTAATTGAGTTTTCGAAAATCGAAAATTGTGGTTGAGTCTTGCTATCAGCATAAGCAGCAGGAATTCTCTGAATTCCTGTACTAAATTGTTCAATTAAACCTAGTCTAAAGAAAATATTCGCAATAATTGGATTACGTAAAATAGATAATTGACCAGCTAAATATTCTTCTTTACTTAGGCCCTTGGGCAAACCACTTCAATTCGATCATCAAACATTGCGACCTTGATTTGAGCATTAACATCCCAAGTTCGATGAACAATCGCATTAGCAATCGCTTCTCTAAAGGCATTTTCAGGAATTTGCTCATTTTTTCTGCGGTATGCCCCATCGATTACCTCATTTTGATAATATTGTCGATACTTTTGCAATGCATCTTGACAAAGTTTCAATACTGACACCTTTTCTATCTGAGCGCGATCAAGCATTACATTAATGTTGTCACCGAATTTAACTAAGTCAATGCCTCGATAATCATTTTCACCTGCAAATAATGCACCAGCGTTAGTATATTTTCCATTTTTCTCTCTCAAGCCAAGCGTAATCAATAAATCTGGCGTAAGTTTTTCAATACTGTAAAGCTTTTTCCAAAATAGAAAAGTGTAGATTTGATGCATGAGATGGCAAACTATCGTATGAACAATTTTGTCCTTCTAGAATAAGACGTGATAATTCTAAAGAATCTACTGGTACAGATGCACTATCATTTCTTTTGTAGGCTTTTTCTTTATAGAAATATGGAGGATATAATCCTTGAAAAATTTTCAATGTAATTACATTAGTTTGTTCATCAATATGTAAACGATAATCAACTTGTGGTCTAATTGAATCATTGATTTTATTCTCAATATTCAAACATGTTTGAACTGGATCTTTTACTCCAACTACAGTTCCATCATCTTTAACACCGAAATTAATTTCTCCATCGCTATAATTGGCAAAAGCACTAACTGTTTTTAAAAAGGTATTAGTTATACTTTCTTTAAATTCCAAATTTTTCGTTTCACGCATTTAAGTCACCTGCTTTTCTTTTTTCTAAATTATAGTATTTGCGTCCTTTTTAAAACGTAAATTTCAGATTTTACGTCCAAAAAAGGACGTAAAAAAGGACGCATTTTTTTGCGTCCCTTTTTACGTTTAAAATGAAACGTAAATTCATTTAATACCAGCTTGGTTTGTCGCCTTCAGTACCTGGTTTACCTAAACCGATTGACTTACCAATATCTTCCTTAGGATACTTGATCAAATGGTAAACGTAAGCTGCGACAGATTTACGTGAAACTTCGGTGTCCTTGATTGGCTCGCCTTTTTCACTCTTTTCGTAGTCAACTTCGTTTTTATCGGTCATCCAAGTTGGACGAATAATCGTGTAATCCAAACCCGATTCTTCAATTCTCTTAGCAGCCTTAGCATATTCAGTAATGTAATCGCCTAAAGTTTCCTTATTCCATTCACCGAACTTGCCAGGAACTTCATCATAAATACCTAAAGTTGAAATCCAGATCAGTCTCTTTACGTGGGCATTCTGCATTGCTTCAACCGTAGCTTCAGCTTCAAGATCAATATCATCCTTGCCGCCTAAGTTAGCATAAACAATATCTTGACCCTTCATTGCCTTTTCAAGTTGAGCAGCATCTGTTGCACTACCTTCAAAAATCGTAGCTTGATTCTTCTTGTCTGCCATACGAGAAGCGTTACGCAAAAACAATGATGTTTGAACGTCTTTATCCGCAAATAAAAACTTTTCTACAATTTGGGCTACTCGTCCGTGAGCACCAAGTACTACAACTTTAACCATAATTTTCTCCTTTTTAATCTAGTCAAAATTCATTATGCATTATTCTATCTACATACTAGACCAAAATGAAAAAATAAGCTAATTTACTTACAAAAATCCTTAATTAAATCAAGCAATTTTAGGCTTCTAACCGCATAACTATTATGTGTTTGGCGGGGCATAATTACTAAGCGCGCATTTGGCATTAATTGACTATACCAACGAACGTGTTCAACTTTTATCCAATCTTTTTCACCGACCACGCACAAAGTTGGTGTCTTGATTTTCTTCAAATCGTCTTCTGAAATAAATGATTCAGTCAATTCAACGCGGCTATCACGATCTAGCTTCAAGAAACGATGAAATCCTTCAGTGAGGTAGTGATATGGGCGAATTCCTGCACCATTTACAAAAACGCCGGCCACGATCATTTTCTTAAAGATATTAGGATGCTGCTTGGCAAGCATCATGGCTACTAAGCCGCCTGCATCAAAGCCAAAGCAGTAACATCCCTCAATGCCAACTTGCTTAATAAAAGCATAAACGTCTTCGACTTCGGTCTGATAGTGTTCCGCAATATCACCTTCACTCAGTCCATGACCACGCATATCTAAAACATAAACTGAGTAGTATAGCGATAATGGGGCCACGATCTTATCGAACATGCCGCCATCTAAATGATGTCCATGAAGAAGAAGCAAAGGTGCACCTTTGCCTAATTTATGGTAATAAAATTCAACACCGTTGACTTTTTCTTTCATAAAACCCTCTCTTATTGAGCGTCGCTGTCGCGCAAAGCTGGATTATCATCCATCTTCTTACGTAGCTTCTCATCTTCACGATCTTTAAGCATGGTCTTGATAATCTTATGCCATACTCGATAATTGCCACGGAAATTATCTGCTACCTTCTTGATGTTAGGTTGGTGAATAATACTGCCTTTTCTTTGCCAGTAGTGGTAGTAAGGCTTTTGCGTGTAATATACACCCTTGCAGACTGAGATGTACTTTACGTTAAAAATTTGATCTTCAAGCAGTGAAATATCACAATCAAATCTTAAGTGGTATTTCTTAATAATTGCCGTCTTATAAGCTTTGTTCCAGCTGTAGCCCTTCATTGGCGAGCCGAAAACATTGGTCAATTTAAGGTAAGTTTCACCGCGTGTTAAAAGACCACCTTCAGGATGACCAACAACATGAGATTTTTTGTCAGGATAATCCATCCAGTAGCCACAAGATACCAGACTGACATCTGGATGTTCTTCAAAAGCTCTGATAAAGAATGCTGTGTAACCTGGATCTACCCAATCATCACCATCATGAAAGGTGACATATGGCGTATCGATATATTTCATACCGACATTACGTGCGTCGGATGGGCCACCATTTTTCTTTTTGATTAATTTGAAGTATGGAAAACGTTTGGCATAGCTCTGTGCTACCTCAGCCGAATTATCTGTTGAGCCATCATCTACCACGATTAACTTAAAACTCTTGTCGACTTGCTTGAGCAGAGCTTCAAAAGCACGTGGCAGGTATTGTGCCGTATTATAGACCGGCATAATGATAGTTAACTTAGGCACTTGTAACATATTGTCCCCCTTTATTGCTCTTAATTATACCATCTTCAAGTTTTAGGTTGAAATTAAGAAAGTTTTAGGAGAAGATTTACATTCCGTTCAAAATTATCTAGTATAATATTTCGTATCAAACAGAATAAACATTCGATAAGAGGAAAAAACATGAAAAAAACTATTAAAATTTTAACAGCCATTTTGTTTAGTGCTGTCGCGATAATCGTAGTTGGTCAAAACAATCGTGTTTTAGCTGACGATGAAACTCCCGTGGTAACACTTGGTACCTCATTAACCGACTCACAAAAAGATGGTACATTAAAGATTTTGACTGCCCCATTAAATGGCGGCAACTACCAAACCATCACTGTTACCGGTTCTGACTTGGTTAGATATTTGAATCCATCTGGTGACAACTTCACTACTTCTTCTGGCGTTTGGTCCAGTGCCATGATTCAAAAGACCAGCAGCGGTAGCGGAATTAACGTTAAGATTTTGGACTATAACGGCAAAAACAACATTACAACCATCACTGCCAACCAATACAAAAACGCGGCTTTAACTGCCGGTATCACAGACGCTAACATTTACGTTACTAGTGCTATTCCAATCGACGGTTCAGGTGCCTTGGCTGGTGTTTATGCTGCATACGCTAAAAACGGCAATGCTTTGAACCAAAAGCAAGTTAATGCAGCTCAAGACGAAATGAATACTTTGAGTGGCATTACTCAAGACAACAAAGATAAAAAAGGCTACTCTGACGCTCAATTGAACAACGCGGTTGCCGGTGCCAAGAGTGAAATGGCTAAGCAAGGTCAAAACATTTCTGACAGCCAAATTCGTGATATTGTAAATAACCAAATCAATATCAATCACTTGGGCAACACCATTAACAACAATCAAAAAAACCAAATTGTTAACCTGTTGATTGAAATCCGTGATTCTGGTGCCCTTAAGAGCAGCAGTTTCAAGGGTCAAGCTTCTAAGCTTTCTAGTCAAATCGAAAATAGTGCTAAGAACATCTTTAACAAGTTCAACACGCCAGAAAATCGCAGCTGGCTACAACAATTGTGGGACAGTATCGTGAACTTCTTCAGCCACATGTTCGGCGGAGTTATTTTAGGCTAAAAAATTAAGGCCATGATTATCAATGATAGTCATGACCTTTTTTAATTACATATGCTCATCCATGTAGCGATTCAATGCGTGATCGACATATTCGTTGCCGCGGTTATTGGCGTGGCCTTTAGTCCATTCAAAAGTGCTGTCAGGGAAGGATTGCAGCAAGCGGTCTAGTTCTTTCCATTCAGGCACATTCTTTAATGGACCTGATGAGCGTTTCCAGCCGCGTTTCTTCCAACCTTGGAGCCAGTGCTGATTAATAGCATTTAAAACGTATTTTGAATCAAGCACAAACAACAAATGCTTTTCGTTAAAGCCAAGCTCAATTAGCTTTTTCAATGCATTGATCAAAGCAGTCTGCTCCATCTTGTTGTTGGTTGCGCCGTATTCGCCACCAGAACCATCTTCAGAGCCGCCATCCCACTCAATTAAGTAGGCCCAGGCAGCCTTATCTGTCTTTTTAACGTGGCCGCCCTTATAAACACCGGTATTTCGGGTACCGCCATCAGTATAAGTAGTCGCAAAATACTCACTAGATTGGGTATTTTGCTTTTTTGTTTTCTTATTTTTGGTTGCCTTAACCGGCTTTTTACTGTTATGTTTTATTTTTTCTATGGCATTTTCTAGCGTGTCATCTTTGCGGTTGATTGTTTCTTCATGTGACTTTTCTTGCCAGCCCAAATAATCAATTGCATCGGTGATATTCTCAAAGGATTTATATTCAGCGCCGGAAAAACCATCCACTTGTTTTTTGGTCTCATCCCAATTGCGATAAACGCCTGGAACGCGACCTTTTTTTACTGCATAAATTTTCATAGCTACCTCAAAAATCAAAAAACTTCCACTAAATGTTAAAATGTACTTGTTACTATTCACATTATATAGAAAAGAAATGAAGGTGAGCAAAAGTTGTTTTTCAATACTAAAAAATACGCTGAAGAAGCGGAAAAGAACCATAAACATGATCTAAAGCAAGAACCAACCATGTTTAACATGATTTCATTGGGACTACTGGCAACTTTTGCCCCAACCCGTATTTTCTTGCGCATGCATAAGCGCCATATTACCGATAATGTGGTCGTTGAAGAAAGCGACGTCGAGCAAGTGCCGATCATTTATTTCCACGGCTTCCGCGGCGGTGACTACACCACCAATGTCATGGTGCATCAGGCAACTAAAGACAAAGGAAACGAGAAATTTTTAAAGGTTACTGTCGATTTACTCGGTAATTTTAAACTTGAAGGTACCTGGACAGGTGACAAGCATCCCATCGTGCAAATTGCCTTCCGGCAAAGAATCGTCGGCATCTATGGCATCGACTATTACCTGAGTTTTGTCCTGCCATTTTTATCTAAAAGATACCACTTCAAAAACTACATCGCAGTGGCCCACTCACTTGCTTGTCCTTGCATCATTAGAACCGAGATGAAGCATTCTTCAAGTAAAACTTTTCCGCATTTAACTAAATGCGCTCTTATTGCTGGTCCATTTGACGGGGTAACTTATCTTGGCGACATCCCTAACGTTAATGTTTTAAACGAAAACGGACGTCCAAGCATGATGAACCCACATTATCTCTATCTTTTATTCAACCGCAGAAAATTCAATCCCAACATTTCCGTCTTAAATATCTACGGCAACGTCTTGGACAATACTAATACAGATAAATTTATTTCCGTCGTCTCAGCTAAAAGCATTCGCTACATTTTGGCCCCTAAAGCTCATTTTTACCAAGAAGTCGAGGTCCGTGGCAAAAACGATGCGGAACACAGCTGGATGCACGATAATCCTTTCGTAATTGACATTATTAATAAATTTCTTAACTTAAAAAAATAGTTTTTATGGAGGAAGAAAATGATTTGGTGGCATGATTTTATCAGAATTATCTTTATAACTAATACGATCTTAGCCTTCTACATCGTTTTCCACCGGAAGCGTTCAGTTTCTACAACTTGGGCTTGGCTGATTATTTTGCTTATTCTGCCAGTAGTCGGTATTACCCTTTATGCCTTTTTTGGTCGAGGCATTTCCCAGGAAAACATTTTTGCCATCAATAAACAGAAACACATCGGCCTGCACAATGTTCAGGAGTCAATTACTGAGGCCCCTAAGCATGTCAGCCCTTCTGATACGTCAAGTGCCGGTGAGATAGCCATCCGCTTTTTTAACCAGGATGATGAATCTCCTTTGACCAAAAACAATAATGTTGAGCTTTACACGGAAGGCGAAACCTTCTTCCACGACATGCTAAAAGACATTGTTCGCGCTAAAGAAACTATTAATATCGAATTCTACACTTTTTACAGTGACAACATTGGCAACCGTGTTTTGCAACTGTTGATTAAAAAGGCCCAACAAGGCGTTAAGGTGCGCGTAATCTACGATGCCTGGGGCTCAATGGGTGCCACTAAAGCCTGGTTTGATCAATTGCGGGATGCGGGCGGCGAAGTTTTGCCCTTTATTACTTCTAAAAATATGATCACCAGATACCGTATCAATTACCACTTGCACCGCAAAATCGTGGTCATTGACGGTAAGATTTCTTGGACTGGCGGTTTCAACATTGGTGATCAATATTTAGGCAAGAAAAAGAAATTCGGTCATTGGCGCGACAGTCAGGTACGCATTGTGGGTTCTGCCTCTCTGCTTTTACAAGAACGTTTCGTGATGGACTGGAACGCTTCAGTTAAAGAAGCAGATCAGATCATTCGCTTTAACTCCACTCTTTTTCCAGATCTTGATGAAACCAACATTCATCAGGGCGACATCGCTACGCAAATCGTCTCAGATGGTCCCGACCGTTACACGCCATACATGCGCAACGGCATGATGCGACTCATGCTACTGGCTCGAAAGAGATTATGGATTCAAACGCCTTATCTGATACCAGATGACGCCGTTTTTGCGGCATGGCAAACGATTGCTGCATCGGGTGTCGACGTGCGCATCATGATTCCTTGCAAACCGGACCACCCATTCATTTATCGCGCTACGCAATGGTACGCTAATGAGTTAACTCGTTGCGGTGTCAAAATTTATATTTACGAAGATGGCTTTTTACATGCGAAAACGACTATCATCGATGACAAATTTTCTAGCGTCGGTTCAATGAACCAAGACTATCGTTCATACGATTTGAACTTTGAAGACAACGCTATTTTTTACGATAAAGATTTCAACGAAAAAATGGCTCAGGTCTTTGAAGAAGATATGAAGAAATCTCATTTGCTCACACCTGAGGAAATAAAAAAGCAAGGTCGTTTATTACGAACCTTGCAGAGTTTTTCTCGTATGTTATCACCAATTTTATAATTATTGGATTTCGACTGAGACATTTTTGCCCATATATTTTTGAAGGGCTGGTACAACTTCATTCACTTGATTGCGGAAACGCATCATGTATGACTTGTTGTCCTTCGTTCTAAAAAGAGCCACAATCAATGGCTTTCTTTGATTTTGCATATTGATCAAAGTGATGTCAGCAATATCTTCATATTTGACAGTGCGTTTGAAATAGCCGGAAACGACTAATCTCTTAGGACTGAAACCTGAGAAACCATCAACGATACTGATTAATAGGAATAAAGCTAGGAAGACGTTTAAGCCTGGATCACCTTTTTCAATGTAGTTCCAGGTAAAGCCTAGCCAGATAAAAATGACGGCCCAAACAATTGAGGAAGCACGGTAGTGACCACGGAATTCGACCTTTGCTTGCCAGTACCAACTGTAACAAGCATAAGCCAACATTAAGATGTTAATTACTATATAAAAGTAGGACATGTATGTCATAAGAATTCTCCTCAACATTTTATTTGTTTTATTATAACAAAAAGTCGATATATAATTATACATAGTAATTCTTTCAGAGGCAAAATAATGAATCATGATGATTTAACTGAATTGCAGCAAGATTTAGATAATGCAAAACATGTTGTCTTCTTAACGGGAGCCGGTGTTTCTACACACTCAGGTATCCCCGATTACCGCTCCAAAAACGGTATCTACAATGGCGTACAAGAAAGTCCCGAGACGATTTTAAGTGAAAGTACACTCTATAATCGCCCCGAATTTTTCTATCATTTCGTGATGGACAATATGTACTTTCCCGATGCCAAGCCAAATCTAATTCATGAAAAAATTGCGCAAATTTGCAATAAAAAAGGCGATTTGATCACGCAAAATATTGATAGATTGGATACGAAAGCTGGCAATGAACACGTAACAGAATTCCACGGCAATTTGTATAATATATACTGTACTAAATGTCATCAGCCAGTTTCCTATGATGAATACGCCAAGGGCTACATTCATCAAAACTGCGGCGGAATTATTCGTCCAGGAATTGTGCTTTACGGGGAATCAATCAATCCCGAAACGCTAAACAATTCGGTCAATGTTATGCAAAAATCCGACTTAATTATCATCAGCGGTACTAGTTTTGTGGTTTATCCATTTGCCCAACTATTGGCCTACCACAAAGAAAACGCAAAAATTTATTCGATTAACAAAACTGAAATTCCGGCTCCTGGCGTAAAACAAATCATTGGAGACGCGCTTGATGCATTTAAACAATTGAATTAGAATTTTTGTTTTGTTATTCTTATAAACAATAACTATATGGGTGTTGAAAACATGGCAAAGGTTTTTTATTATGATTACGTCACGATTGAGCCGAGAACTTATTTTTTAACGGCTTCAGAGTTCGGTTTAACATATGTAGGGCTTAAATGAGATGAAACTGTTTCTCCTATCTTCAGTTTCTATCCTCACCGGATGTTCGTGCGTGATCCTAAAAGATTGGCACCATATGTTCAGCAGCTAAAAGAGTATTTCACTGGAACAAGAAGAGTATTCGACGTTCCGATTGATATTTCAGAATTTGGAACTGAATTTCAGCGAAGAGTTTTGCAAGCGGTGCAACGAATTCCTTATGGAATGACTATCAGTTACGAAGGTGTAGCAACCAGTATGCCTGATGCAAGTTCTTATCGCTCAGTTGAACACGCTGTTGCTCTTAATCCGGTATTATTTTTCATTCCAGACCACAGAGTTGTTTTATCTAACAACCAAGTGGGCACCTATCGTTTAGGACAACAAGAAAAAATCAGATTAATTAAACTAGAAAAGAGTCATTTGCATGGCAATTCTTAAATTGTACACACCCTTTTTCGATGGCAATAACTGGTTGCACGTTTTAACCAGTGGCAAGGACTGGATGATCATTCTTACTTTAATCATCATGGAATGTCTGCTCTCAGTTGATAACGCAGTAGTGTTAGCGGCTCAAACTCAAGTATTACCTACTAAAGCTGAAAAGGAAAAGTCCCTGATCTATGGTCTTTGGGGCGCATACCTTTTTAGATTCATCGTTATTGGGATTGGTACTTATTTGATCAACTTCTGGGAAATCAAATTAGCCGGTAGTATTTATTTGTTCTACCTATCATTCAAGTTCTTCTATAATCAGCGCCACCCTAAGCAAGCAGCTGAACACGAAAAAGAAAAGGAAGAGCGTGAAGAAGCACGTCATAAAGGAAAGAAAAAGAAGAAAAAACACGTCCTTTCTCTTTTCTGGCGGACAGTTATTTCGATTGAATCAATGGACATCGTCTTTTCAATCGACTCCGTTCTTGCAGCTTTGGCTATTTCAGACAACCCAGTAGTTGTTTTAATTGGTGGTATGATCGGTATCCTCTGCATGAGAGGTGTGGCCGAAATTATCATTAAGTTGATGGACATTATTCCGGAATTGCAGCCAATGGCTTATGTTTTGATCGGAATTATTGCACTTAAGTTGTTATTGGCTTTGCCACCACTAAGATGGGAAATGCCTAATACAGCATTCGCAATTCTCGTCTTTGCAATTTTAGGTATAACCATTATTTTCCACTTCTGGCGCATCAGAAAGCATGGACATAAACATTTATAGAAAGCAAAAAGCTTATCTCAATTGAGGTAAGCTTTTTTAGTTACATTTTACTTTCAACATATTCCTTAAGCACAACTGCTTGATTATGTTCCCTATTCTTAGCACCATAAAGAAACAGAACATCGCCAGACTTTAACTTATCCTTTACTGTCTCAATAAATTCAGGCGTAAAGTCATTTTCATCCAATTCCTTGATGTACTTTTCTTTAAATTCGGAAAATTTTTCATCTTCATGGTTAAACCATTTTCTTAATTCGTTTGTTGGGCCGATCTGCTTATCCCATTCACCCAAGTCTGCCTTAACTTTACTCATACCACGTGGCCACATCCGATCAACTAAAATTCGGTAGCCTTCGGGTTGTTCATGACCATAAATTCGTACTAATTTAATTTCTGTCATTTGAAATTCCTCGCTTCTTTTTTTAGTGTATTACTAAAAGCAAAAATTAGAAACAACGAGGCACTTTATGGATTACGCAGAATATTTTACTAACCGTCCCACTGATGAAATCACCCGTGATTTAATTGGACGACCACTCACTTTTAATAATGGAACAGAAAAACTTGGCGGCTATATCGTAGAGGCCGAAGCTTACATAGGAAAACTCGACCGTGCTGCCCACTCTTACGGTGGTCGCCGCAGTCCCTCTAACGAAGGCCTTTATCGCACTGGCGGCACCATTTATATTTATGCTCAACGACAATACTTTTTCTTCGATGTTGCCTGCCAAGAAGAAAATGAACCACAAGGAGTTTTGATTCGCGCAATTGATCCTGCTTGGGGTATTGATACTATGGTTAAAAACAGAAATGGTAAAAGCGGAGTTCTCCTCACCAACGGTCCTGCTAAAATGATGCAAGCTTTTGGTATCCACAATAAAAACTGGAATCTACATTTTCTTTCAGATTCGCCATTTATCATCGATTTAGACGATAATCATAAACGTATTGCCCAGGAAATAATCGCAGATAAACGCGTCGGGATTAATCAATCTGATCCTGTCTGGGCTAACAAAAAATTACGTTTTTACGTTGCTGGTAATCCTTACGTTTCAGATATAAAAAAAAGAGATTGCGCTTACAGCAACGGTTGGGCTTGACAAAACTTCATTTTTCTTTTAATCTTTTTATCAGTTAAATAATTTTCCAATGCAATAGAGGTTGCGACAACCACAAGATAATTCAGAGTCCGCGAAGACAATGAAGGTTATCTTAGGGCTGCCGCCGAAATGGATTTAACATTCGCGTGTTGATCTGTTGGGCTATAGAACAATATTCTATAGACTGTCCTGGTTAGTCCCCAGGGAGCGCTATAAGATTTGGTTTAAATACTGATGATTATGACCCTCGTTTGTTTTGGCAAACGAGGTTTTTATTTACGCTTTATTGTATTGGCTTTATGTTAAAACTATTTTTTCGGAGGTTTTACAATTGAAGTCAAGATTTAGATGGATCGCTGCATTACTTACAGTGCTCCTCAGTATATTTATCGGTTTCAGCTTTAGTAGTAATTCGACTCAGGCTGCTAAAAAAGATTCCGGCACATTAAAGATCGGTATGGAAGCTAACTACCCACCATATAACTGGACTCAACCAACCAAAGCTAATGGTGCGGTTCATATCGATGGTTCTAACTCATACGCTAACGGTTATGATGTTCAAATTGCCAAGATCATTGGTAAGAGACTTCATAAAAAGGTTATCGTTGAAAAGACCCAATGGGATGGACTTTTACCAGCTTTAACTTCAGGCAAAATTGACTTGATCATTGCTGGTATGTCACCTACTCCTGAAAGACGTAAGGCCATCAACTTCTCAGAACCTTACCGTAAGAGTACTTTCGTTGTTATCACTAACAAGGCAAGCAAGTACTCAAATGCTAAGAAATTAACTGACTTTAAAGGTGCTAAGTTAACCGCTCAACAAGGTACTTTGCACTACAACTTAATCAAGCAATTAAAGGGTGCTAAGCGTCAACCTGCGATGCGTGACTTCTCAGCTATGCGTCAAAGTTTAGCTTCAGGCACTATCGACGGTTACGTTGCCGAAGACATCGAATTTGAAAGTTACCACAACGTTAACCCTAACATCGTTGCCATTAACTTGAACAAGATGGCCGGCTTCAAGGTTGACCACGACGATTCCGTTACTAGTATCGGTGTCAAGAAAGGCAACACTAAACTTTTAAACGAAGTTAACGCTACTTTGAGAACTATTTCTAACAAAAAGCGTGATCAATTAATGTCACAAGCCGTTAAGGAACAACCTAAGGCTGGTAACCAAACTAAGAAGGAAAACTGGCTTGTTACTACCTGGAAGCAATACGGTGGCATGATCATGTCAGGTATCGGCATGACTTTGCTCTTAGCTTTAGTTGGTACTATCGTTGGTTTCTTCATCGGTTTGCTCGTTGGTATCGTTCGTACTATTCCAACACCTACTACTCGCGGCAAGCGCTGGGCATTAAACTTTGTTAAGTGGTTATTATCAGTTTATGTTGAAATCTTCCGTGGTACTCCAATGATGGTTCAGGCAGCCGTAATTTACTACGGTATCGCTCAATTCTGGCACTTGAACTTGAACAGAACCGTTGCCGCTTTGATCATTGTTTCCATCAACACTGGTGCCTACTTGGCCGAAGTTATCCGTGGTGGTATTATTTCAACTCCAGAAGGTCAATTCGAAGCAGCTAGTGCACTTGGTATGACCCACAACCAAAGAATGTGGCATATCATCTTGCCTCAAGCTATTAGAAACTGTTTACCATCAATCACCAACGAATTTATCGTTAACATCAAGGATACTTCAGTATTGAGTATCATCTCAGTTTCTGAATTGTTCTTCGTTGGTACTACTATTGCCAGTCAATCATTCAAGTTCTTCCCAACTTACTTAATGATTTCAGCAATCTACTTGATTTTGACCTTTACTATTACTAGAATCTTCAACTTCATTGAAAAGAGACTCGAAGGTAACAAGAACTACAACTTGATGGCTAACCAAGTTCAAGTTGGTACTCCAAAAGATGCGGAGGCAAACAATTAATGACTGAATCAAACGAAGTAATTTTAAGTTTAAAGCATATGCAAAAGTCCTATGGGGCTCACAAGGTATTGAAGGACATTTCTTTCGATATCAACAAAGGCGAGATCGTGACCATCATTGGTCCTTCCGGTGGTGGTAAGTCTACTACCCTTCGCTGCATCAACTTGCTCGAAGAACCTACTGGTGGCGAGATCGATTTCCACGGTGAAAACATTTTGGCACCTGGTTACAACCGTAATACCTTTAGATCCAAGGTCGGCATGGTATTCCAGCAATTCGACTTATTCGAAAACAAGAATGTTTTGGAAAACTGCATGATCGGCCAAGAATTGGTCCTCAAGCGTTCAAAAGACGAAGCACGTAAGATTGCTATGGAGAACCTTAAAAAGGTTGGTATGGATCCATTTATCAAGGCTAAACCACAACAATTATCTGGTGGTCAACAACAGCGTGTTGCTATTGCCCGTGCGATTTCAATGAATCCAGAAGTTTTATTGTTCGACGAACCAACTAGTGCCCTTGACCCAGAAATGGTTGGCGAAGTACTAGACGTTATGCAAAAGCTTGCTACAACCGGTTTGACGATGGTGATCGTTACCCACGAAATGGGCTTTGCCAAGAGCATTTCAGACCGTGTATTGTTCATCAGTGACGGTATCATTACTGAACAAGGTTCACCTGATCAAATCTTTGATCATCCAAAGAACGAAAAGACACAAAAGTTCCTGAGTAACTTCAGAAAAATGGACTTTTAAAATTTTAAAAGCAGAGAAGTTTGATTACTTCTCTGCTTTTTTAGTTTATAATTAATAAAAAATTAATTGGAGGAATATTTATGAATGAAAGAGTGTATTACTTCGTCAAATCGTATGATGAAGATTTACCAAAACCACCCGCAGAAAGTTTTGGTCAAATTTTAAACGAAACCTACTTGCATCCCTTCGATTGGAGCGCAAGAACCACTCGTAAGTCCTACTGGTGGAGCGTCTTAACCAACTTCATTATTGCCATTTTAGCTATTGTAGTTGGATTCTATGCTTTCAATGAAGGCCTTAATCCAGGTATCAGAGTAATCGACGCTGTGGTTGCGATTGCTATCTATGTCTGGGTATTTCTAGCTGGCCTTGGTCAAATGATCCGTCGTTTGCATGACGTTGGCTACAGCGGCTACTGGTACTGGGCTACCTTCACTGGTTATGGAACAATGTTTATGTTTTACTTAGCACTTCAACCATCTGTCCAACACAAGGTTAAATGGGGCAAGTACTTGTTCAGCGATCAAGATTATCCTGAGGGCGGCGCAAAAAGTAATGTTCCTGTACCAACTATTGGTCAAATCTTGAAGGAACACTTCTTTGACTGCTTCAAGTGGGATGCTAGATCTACTAGAACCTCATTCTGGGTAGGTACTGCAATTAGCCAAGTTATCATGACAATCGGCGTACTTGCTTGTTACCTACTTGCTTTCATGCTTTTAGCTCCTTTCAGCGTTACTGAATCTGATTCTGGCGATGCCAAGGTAATCGGTGTAATCTTCATCATTTTTATTATTTTCTTTATTGCAGCAGCTATTTGGGCCTTTTTAGCACAATTAGGTCACACTGTTCGTCGTCTGCACGACGCAGGCTTTAACGGTGGTTGGTGGTGGCTGGGCGTAATTCCTTACGTTGGTCAACTGTTGCTAGCATTCTTGCTCTTCCACCCTACTGTTCAAAATGAAGTTAAATGGGACAAATATTTATTTGATCCAGAAGATCGAATTAGATAGATCAAAATTAAAAAGATCATTCCTATATGGGGATGATCTTTTTAAAACTCATTTTCTATTTTGAATTGAGTTTACAAAAAATAGCGCTTTTTTACGTTTTAAATAATATCCTTATTTTCCTTAATGCGAGCTAATTTCCAGCCCGTATCAAAATACGTCTTGCGCGTTTGACGCAAATCATCATAATCACTTTGTAAACTATCAATGGCATCCTGTAAGCTCTTATTTTGCTTTCTAATCGCATTTAGCTCAGGATCATTGATCACACCCTTAAGGTGTACTTGAGCCGCTAAATAGCGCCGACGATGCTCAAATTCTTCTCTCAAAGTACCCAGCGCATCTTCATACTTAACTAGCTTTTTATTGATCTCAGAAATTTGATCATTCAGTTGAATAAACAACTTATAAGGCATATCCGACTTAATTCGGTTGCATTCCGCACAAGCTAAAGTTAAATTATCTAAGCTGTTGTTGTGACTAAGAGAAACAGGATCCTTATGATCTACGCTGTGGCCACGTCTGCCGCAATATTGGCAGCGGTATTTATACTTGGCCCGAATGCGTTCACGATCAATAAAATCAACTTCGTTTAACTGGAAATTGATCTCCAAACCCATTCCCTTTAAATTTTGCTCAAAAGTTACGCCTTGGTTAGGCACATAATTAAGCTTGCCATCTTCGCTTTTAATTACCGCCAAATTCAAATCAGACCTTTTAATCTGTTGGCGGGCGATTTCATTACCATCATAATCTTGTAAAAAGGCTTCGTATTTTTTACGGTCCTTTTTATTTTTCACAATAAAACCTGATTGATCTTGTTTCTTTGCACCGACAAACGTGTAAAGCAAGCTTTGAGCAAAAGTTGCGACCGCATCATTTGCGTAATCTTCCGGATTCAGGTTGCGCGTGATACAAATGTCGCAAATACTGGTCAACTTAGGATTCATTAACCCCTCTTGCTTAAAATGCAAAGAGTCCATGCGCAGCCCGCATGAACTACATTGAAATTTCACCTAATCATCCCCTAACAATAGAATGCTAAAAGCTATTCGTTGCATCTTATCCTTTCCCGCGAAATCACCTTTAAAAAGATCTGGCAAAATTTTCTTAATAAAGTATTGTACGCAAACTAAATCGTCGAACTTCTTGATCGTTTCAAGACTTTCCTTGAACATTTGCATATAAACCGGGTTAGGATTACCTAATTCGATTTCTCCATAAGCTTCATATAACAAATCTAATTTATCACAGATTGATAAAATTTTACCCTCTAAAGTATCATCTTTGCCTTCTGAGAGACGTTTAGTATAAATTTCTTGAAATTCTTCTGGAATCTCATCCTTAATGAACTTAGTGGTCATTGTTTCTTCAACATCACCAATCATCTTTCTAAGTTGAGGAGTAGCGTATTTAACTGGTGTCTTAATATCACCGATGAAACGTTCAGTATAATCATGATTCAAACTCTTTTCGTAAAGGGCCTTCCAATTGATCTTCTTATTGCCGTGAACTTCTTCGATATCACCCATCATTTGTGCGAGTTCAGCTGTTCTGAAGCAGTGATCAGCTACTGAGTGGTGGTGGTACTTGAAGTAACCTGGTGCACGATCGATTGACTCTAAACTGTTAAAACCTTGAATGTATGCATTTAATCCCATTTTTTGTCCTCCTCTTAAAAATTTATTGCTAAAAATGTTTAAAAATTTTTACTATGTTATCAAAAATCAAAATGAGATGCAAATATAGCTGGATTTTGGCAGCATTGTTCGTGTTTTATATAAAGCGTTTCTCTTGACTAGATAATAACTAATAATTTATCTTTTAGATGACTAATAAATTATTTAGTTTCATCAATATTTGTTCATGTTTTGTGGAGAGAATCAATGATAAAAACTAGAAATAGGTACGTTATCGCCTCAGCCGGGATCACACTGCATTTAATGATCGGCGGCGTCTATGCCTGGAGCGTTTTTACCGGTCCGATTGTTAAACAAACCGGTTGGGCAGAAACCTCCGTTTCTTTTGCCTTTAGTTTAGCTATTTTCTTTTTAGGGATGTCAGCAGCCTTTATGGGACGTTTAGTTGAAAAGTTCGGACCCACAATCACTGGTACAATTTCTAGTGTTTGTTACGGTTTGGGTGTCTTTTTAACTGGGATTGCAATTAGCAACCAACAACTATGGCTACTTTACTTAGCTTATGGTGTAATCGGCGGATTAGGCCTTGGAGCAGGTTACGTAACTCCTGTTTCTACAATTATCCGCTGGTTTCCGGACAAGCGTGGCCTAGCTACCGGTTTAGCCATCATGGGCTTTGGCTTTGCGGCTTTATTGACGGGTCCGATTGCTCAAACTCTAATGGCAAGTTTTGGTGTTTCCAGCACCTTTTATATTTTGGGTATCTTTTATTTTCTGGTCATGATTATAGCTGCCCAATTTATTAAAAAGCCGCGTAAAAATGAATTGCCAAAAGCAGTGATCAAAAAAGCAAGTCATTTCAGCCTAACTGGTCAAAACATGACAGCTAACGAAGCAGTCAGAACCCCAATGTTTTGGTCATTATGGTTCATGTTTTTCATCAATATCACTACCGGTATTGCCCTAGTGTCTGCCGCTTCGCCAATGGCACAGTCGATGACAAACATGACAGCAAATACCGCTGCCATAATGGTCGGTATCCTAGGTTTATTCAACGGTTTTGGTCGTTTAATTTGGGCAACTTTATCAGACTATATTCGTAGGCCTAGAACTTACAGCGCCATCTTTATTTTGGATATCGTCATGTTAATCACCTTAATCTTGTGCAAAGTACCCGTGATTTTTGCTCTTGCCCTTTGCCTACTCTTATCATGTTACGGTGCTGGCTTTTCAGTAATTCCAGTATATTTAGGCGACGTTTTTGGTACTCGTGAATTAGGAGCAATTCATGGATATGTCTTAACGGCATAGGCCGCAGCGGGAATGGTAGGTCCAATTTTGTTATCCTACACTCACCAAATACTGCACAACTACTTTGTGACCCTAGTCGTCTTCATCGTCATCGATCTTTTAGCTCTAATTGTTTCCCTAGCTTTGCAACGAGCACTTGCCAGGATGCAAGAACAAGTGAATAAATAAAAACAAAAATAAAAAAAGTCCCACTTTTGTGGGATTTTTTTATAGCTTATCAGCATCTAAAGCAGCCATTGTCGTCAATGCGGCATCATAATAATTATTTTGCGGTAAATGACGCGTAAAAATATACTGCTGAGACATGAACAAATCGTCATAGCCTTCATTTCGATTGAACGATACGGCATAGAAAATCGGTGCACTGAAGCTGGCAGACTGGTACTTGTTTAATGGCTTGCCTTTTAGAGTATAGCCTGCTGTTATGGTGTTTTGCTTACTAAAGAATTTAAGCATCCTCTTTAAAGTGTTCTGTGCTGAGCGATCATTGCATCCCGCCAGCATCATCGGAACACGACAAGCATTAGCAGAATAGTAGCCATCATTTTCCGTTGAAATAGTCTTAGGCTTAACCGGTTGGGCGTCATTTTTGCTTACCCAAGCAAAATCAGGCACTAAGCCAGTTTTATTTTGATGACTGAGCTGGTTAAGTCGCTTAAGCATCGTATTTTTGATCACGAGCCAGCGCTTATCACCTGTTTCTTGATAAAAGTTGTCGAAGAATTCCGGCATCACATCAGAAGTCCGCATTAAATTGTAGTACTTGGACTTCGAATCAGCCCAGTCTCCGACAGTCAGCGTTTCAGTATCAGGATTGTACTCATAGCGCAAAATATCTTGCAAAATGGCATGCGCTTCTTTTTGATACTTATCATCATGCCACTGCTTGCTGGCTAGTAATAATGCCTGGGCAATAAATAAGTCACCGTCTGTGGCACTATTTTTATTAATCGTCCAGTGACCATTATTTTCAACGGCACGCCAAGACATTAATGCTGTCTTGTCTTTATTAATCGTTTCGCGGTGCTTGAGATAAAAATTATTCAGTTGATCAAAATATTCTTTCTTGCTCCACTTTCTTTTAGCAGACAAAACAGCAATATACATGCCGTAGCCTTGCCCTTCAGATAGCGCGGTTCTGGTTTCTGTTTTTGGCGTCGTATCAATAAAACTCTCTTGTTGATTAACTTTAACAACGTAATCTTTGTACCATTGTCTATAAAAATTGTGGCGCAATTGGCTACTGTTTTGCAATCGTACATATGCCATAATCCCTGAAAAAATAGCGATAATCACTATAAAATACAGGGATAAATGATGATTATGATTTAGTCTCTTCATTTTTCTTCCTTAATCGGCAAATCTCTTCGTCTTAACCCACTTAGTACTATCACGGTGGAACAATCTATCGGCCGTAACTGAACATACTGCATGAACGGAAACTACGATAAACAATTGCGAATATGAGAAATATGAGGCCAAGGCTAGCCAAATTTGTCCAGTAGTTGCCTGACCAAACTGCGTACACATGGCCGCATAAATTTGCAAAATATAAAGCAAAATCATCAGTAGCCAATTAAGCAACAAAATCTGTGCCAGCAAGATGTTGCTTGAAGTAATTGTGAATGGCAATAGCACTCCTGGCTGCCAAATGTGGACGATCATTGCAATCACATTGGCTAAGAAAATAATGTCAGACAAAATAATTGCGGCATTAAACCAGAAGAAAGTACATGAGTAATAAAACGTTTCTAGTTTTACGCGCCAATTGCTTCGATCAAACAAGTGCTTGAAGTTGTTGATGACCACTTCGTAGTTGCCTTTAGCCCAGCGCAAACGCTGGAAGTAATAGTCCTTCAATCTTTCTGGTTCTTGCTGGAAAGCTTCAGAGTTATAAGCCAGTGCAATCAATTTGCCTGAGCCCATAATCTTAAAGGAAATATCGGTATCTTCGGTCAAGGCACCATTACGCCAGCCACCGATTGATTCTACATATTCTTTATTAATAATGCAATTAGTACCTGGAATTCGGCCAATTTTGAATAATTGCCAAATACCGCAGTGTTGAATTCGCTGCGTTACAACGATCTCTTGGTTGATACATCTAGTTAAAAAGTTCTGCTTAGCGTTACGCGTTTTATTTCTACCAAAAGCCGCCATATAACGCTTAGGATTTTCCAACACTTTTCGAACTAAAAAGTACAGTGCATTGCTTTCAGGCATGGCATCCGCATCATAAACGCCTAGGTATTCACCGTGAGCAATTTTCAAGGCATCGTTTAAAACTCCGGCCTTACCACCGGTACCAGTTCGTCTAATTACTTTAGCGTTACGATTTTTAAATCTTTCTTCTGCTAAAACACTGTCTAGAACATCAGCAGTATGGTCCTCACAGTTATCCGCGTAAAATAAGACTTCTAATTTATCCTTAGGATAATTAAGATTCAAAATTGCTGTCGCCGTATTTTTAATTACCAATTCTTCGTTATGGGCTGGGACAACGATCGTCACTTTAGGATAACGAGGAAGCGGTGTAATTTTAACTAAAACCTTGCTGTGCTTTAGCCAAAATGCAATTGCCCCACTTAGAGTAACCATCGACATGAGCAGCGATAGCCAAATCGAAATCAACGTAATTATCTGCATTACATCACTCATTGTCATTCTTCCTCTTCGATTTAATCAAAGTCTGTTCCATATTACTTAAAATTTTTAATGTACAAAAGAAAATGATGAAAAAGCAGATGATAAAAATCAACGTAATGCCAACTGCCAAAAAGTAAAACCAATTAGTCATTTTGATCATCCTTCAAATATTCCACAATGATATCTGTTTCTAGGCCTCGTTCCAAATGCTTAAGGAGCTTGTCCAGATCAGAAAACTTTTCACAGTTTTGCAAGTCTACACTCTGAGTTGCTACCTTAAGCATCAACGGAATTCCGGTATCCAATTTTTGCAAAGCAATGTAAACTTGCTCATCTAATTCCTTATGCATCTCATCTGTAACTCTAGGTGAAAGGATCAAGAATTTACCATCGCCAACGTAATAGATAAACTCGCTTTTTAGGCGTGTCTCCTTTAAAATCTTGGCAATCTCACGTAATAACTTGGCATGATATTGTGGATGTTGCTCTTCGACTTGTTGGTGATGTTCCCAACTGATCAATTCCGCATTAACCCAAATATTCATGTCAGGGTAACGTTTAATCTTTCTCAGATCATCTTCATAGAATTTACTTGCATTGTAATAAGTCTGCAGCTTCACGTTTAAATCATAGTGGCCTATCGAGCGCTTAGCATCGCTTTCACGACCAGAGACAATACTCCAGTCCAAAATATGGTGTCGCACTACACTTAATAAACTTGCTTCAACCGGAAAGGCAATAATCAAGAATGTCTTTTCAGTACTTGCCATTACCACATACCCCAGCAGCAAAAAAGCAACTGCGACTGTAGTCAAAATAATAATCAGCCAACTAACTAAGTATCTAGCTGAAAATAGGCCAACGAAGATTGCTAATACAAAAATCATTAACAAAGCGTTAATCACGTTAATTTGGAAAGAATCCGCTAGCCAAAATGTAATAATTGGAAAAAGCAGTGCTGCCAGCAGTGCAAAATATACTAGTCTAATATATTTTTTATTCATAACCTAACCTTCTCAAAACTCCCATTGCATGAAAAAAGGCTACTAACAAATCTAACGATCTCTTAGTAGCTCTTCTCTGTTTCTTAATTTTAAAAAACGAAATTACTTGTTTTCGTCTTTTACGGCCTTGTTAAGAAATGCAACAACTGCTGCTACGTGAGCAACACGCTTCTTTGCGTTTCTCTTGTTCTTAGGTCTTTGGTTTGGTTCACAACCAGTGTTGTAGTTTTCACCTTTACGCATAGTACTATACTTCCTTTCAGATTTTCGAAAATCTAGTATAGTTTACCATGATCAAACGCGTTAATCAAGTATAGGAAAGGCAGTCATGTAATTTAAGAGTCGTTCCGCATAACTTTTACGCCCTTCAAAGTCTTCAATCGTAGTATTTAATTTAGCCACATCATCGGTAATAAAGCCATCGACGTGTTCATACATCATCTTTTTCATTTCGGCAGTATTATTGACTGTCCAAGCATATACCACGTGATTTTGTAAATGAGCTTGCCAAATGAAATCAGAACTTAAAGTGGAATATTCCATGGAATAGCCATCGGCCGCACTGCGCGGATAAGTTAGGTTGTAAGGCTGAATATATAAAACTGGAATTTTTGAATTAAGCTGGTGCATTTTTTTGACAGCAGTGTAATCAAGCGACTGCACTTGGTACTTATTCTTCAAAATTGTTTGACCGTACTTTTTATTAAAGTTCGCCACAAAGTTCTTGGAATCATGCTGTGTAGTCTTAATCTCTATCAGCAATTTTTGCTTTAACTTTTTAGCGGCTTTTATATATTGATCTAGACTAACAACCTTGCCACGATGGCCATCTTCTTTAGCAGTTAACTGAGTTAATTGTTTTACGGTTAAATACTTCGGCTCTTTGTCTACCCCAGTCAGCTTTTTCAGATTTTCATCGTGCATAATGATAAATTGATTATCTTTAGTTTCATGGACATCAATTTCTACATAGTCCGGCTTAAATTTGGCTGTCTTCTTTAAAGCTTCGATCGTGTTTTGCACACCATTTTTATCATTTACTCCCCTATGGGAAATGGTGACTGGCGCATGGTCGTCTATCCCCGTCAGATAAAAAACATTCTCGACTCCGTTGACGATTATGGCAAAGATCCAGATGATCATGATTGATGTCACGATTGCTTTATTGTGGGATGCATTAGGTAATTTTTCTTCTTTTGTGGTAATTTTAATTAAAAATAATAGTGAAATAGCACTAGTCCAGATCAGCAGTAGTTCACTGATCACTTGAAAGAGTGATAGATTTATCGTAGCTAGTATTAAGGCTAATTCCCTGGGAAATATGTCCCATAATAGCTGCAGTAAATATGCCAGCACGCTGTTAATTACCATGGCCAAAATAGCGATTATTCCCAAGGTAATAAAGAAGCCCAATACCTTGCGCCAACTCTTTTTCATTAAACTGGCGCTTTTCTTCATTGCCTCTCTAGTGGTCGTTTTATCCAGCACCATAATTGGCAAAGTGAATAAAAAGCGAAGTGCCAAAATAAAAATCACGACATAAAAGACAACTAAAACCGTCAGTAAAATCCAATCTCGCGTCATGTAGTCCACAATAAACTGTGGAATTTTTAGCTTGGCTAAAAGTGGCGTTCTAAAGACAATATTGGCAAAAGGTATAATTAACAAAAAATAAATTGCCAATAAAAGTAGTGAGCCTAATCGAAAGTGTTTCAAGCATTGCCCGTACTCACTGAGGCTCTCTTTTAAATCAAATTGATTTTTGATCACCAAAATAAGCAGCGCAAGTTGACTGTAAATGACAAATAGCAATGCAGCTAACTCAATTAGCAATGCTAAAGCCACAAAGGGATGCTTAGTTAAAATAATTTCTAAATTAGAAAGCGAAACAAACGGAATGGCACCCTTTTGCAGTACAAATGTAGTGATATAACGAAAAAACGGAATAAAAACAAACTGGTTTAATACACTAATGCCCGTAAAAAGGACTAAGTATTGTAACCAATTTTGTTTAAATTCCGCTGAAAAATTCTTTATTTCATTAATTGCTTTCATTACCTAATGATTAGCAAGTTTTACCCTCTTGCATTTCCTTCTTAGTTAATTCTTGCGGTGTGTATTTATCAATTGATACCGCTCCATCAAGAATGCCACTATCATCGGATAAACTCAATGTATAATTTCTTGCGTTGACTACTAGGCCGCCTTCAAAGAAGCTAACTTCGTCTGGTGAAGTCCATAAATCAAAACCGGCATTGTTTTCTACTTTAATAGTATATTTAGGATCCTTTTCATCAAGAATCACGAATTGAAAGTTGGCACCAATTGTACAAGTACCACCAAGTCTTGAATACTTGTTTGAACCATCATTTAAAGCTAATAAAAGTGGCTTGTTTTCTGGATTTTTCTTTTCAATAATTTCTTTTGCTTCTGGTTTGATGTTAATTGAAATAGTTTCTTGTGTCATAGTTGTGTCCTCGCTCTAATCTGTTACGTTTACTCATTTTCTTAAGTATAGTATTTTTAAGCAAAATCCCCTATTAAAATGCTCAAAGTGGCCTAAATCTTTAGTTTTTTCAAATTTATCATTGCAAGCTATCCTAAAAAAGCTCAAAATGATACATAGGGTTTTTAGACGATTGTAATACGTAAGGGGGACCTTTTATGACCGTCTTAAAGAATATTGCTAAAGATAGAATTTTACAGATTACAGTTTTAATTACAGTAGTAAGTCTTTTTTTCGCTAGGCCGCGGTTAGCAGATATTAATTTTCACACTTTATGGTCTGTTGCCGCAATGCTGACGCTGATCCAGATCTATGCTTATTTGCACGTTCTGGATGTTTTAGCGTACAAACTTACGAGTATCGCAGATAATACGCGTAAGTTGAACATGCTGTTCACGGTTTTGGCCGTTATCGCCGGTATGTTCTTAGGTAATGACATTACTGTATTAACTTTAATTCCACTTTATTTAAATATCGCTAAGCGCTACAAGCTGCCACAAATTTTGCCTGTTACTTTAATCGGTATGGGCGCAAACATTGGGGCCGCATTTACACCTTGGGGTAATCCCCACAACATCTTTTTAGTTAGTCGCTTCGATATTAAGCCACTAGTTTTCTTCAAATGGTCAGTACCTTACTTGATCATTTCAATGGCGATCATGATTTTGGTCTTCATATTTATTCCGAAGAAAGAAATTCCGGTTCAAAAGACTGAACCAATTCGAATCAGCTGGCGTCCTACTATTATCACGACCGCTGTCTTTATCTTCTTCTTCTTTGGAGTTTTCAGAATCGTGAATATTGTTTGGCCAATGTTGATCGCAATTATCTTGGCACTAGCAATTAATCCAAGAATCATGCTTAAGATCGACTATGCGTTGCTCTTAACCTTCACTGGTTTCTTTATCTTTATCAGTGATATCCAACAGATTCCAGCAATCGTGAACTTGATTCATATGACTGTTCACTCTGAGAGCTCAACTTACTTCGCATCAATTCTTACTAGTCAAATTATGAGTAACGTTCCATCAACTATTTTGGTTGGTAAGTTCACTAATTATGCGCAAGCGTTGTTCCTTGGATCCAACATCGGTGGTTTTGGTTCCGCAATCGGTTCAATGGCCAACATGCTGGTAATGAAGACGTTCAACCAACACGCTACAGTCAGCCGCAAGAAGTTCTTTATTCAATGGACAATCATGCAATTTGCTGGCTTGATCATTTTGACAATCGTTGGTTTAGGATTGTTGATTTTCAGAATTTAAGAAATGAAAAAGAATGCTTTCAAAGCATTCTTTTTTATTGTCCAAAAGTATACAATCGGCTAAAATTTAAATAATATAGTGTGGAGGAGGATACAAAAATGTCACCACTTTTATGGATAATTTTAGCCATCATCGTATTAATTGTGGCTATTTACATTACTGCCTACAACGGCTTGCAAAGAGCCAAAGTTTATACAGAAGAATCTTGGAGTCAAATCGACGTTCAATTGAAGCGCCGTAATGACTTGATTCCTAATTTGGTAGAAACTGTTAAGGGCTACGCTAAGCACGAAAGTGAAACGCTTGAAAAGGTTGTGCAATTACGCAACCAATTAACTGAAATCCCTGCTGGCGATCACGAAGAAACTTTGAAGGTTTCTAACCAAATTACTGACTCATTAAAGACAATTTTTGCCTTATCAGAAAATTACCCTGACTTAAAGGCCAACCAAAACTTCTTAAGCTTGCAAGAAGAATTGACCAACACTGAAAACAAGATTGCCTACTCACGTCAACTTTACAACTCAAGTGCTGCTCAATACGACCAAAAGCTTTTGACCTTCCCATCAAATATTGTAGCTAAGATTCACCACTTCACTAAGGTTGACTACTTAGAAACACCAAAGGAAGAAAAAGAAGCACCAAAGGTTAAGCTTTAAAGGATACGAAAATGCTATACCAACAAATTGCACGTAATAAACGCAAAACTGTAGTGGTTATGGCTGCCTTCGTTATCATCTTAACTTTAGTCGGAGCAGGTTTTGGCTATTTATTCAGCAATACGCCATGGACGGGAATTTTTATTGCTTTAATCGGTAGTTTGACCTATCTCTTTTTAGTAATGCGCGATCCTGCCAACATGGTGATGAGTTTAAACCATGCTCAAGAAATTCACGAACAAGACAATCCGCAGCTTTGGCATATCGTAGAAGATATGGCAATGGTGGGCCGCGTGCCTATGCCCCGCGTTTTTATCATTAATGATCCTAGTCCTAATGCCTTTGCGACGGGCCGAGATCCCGATCACAGCGCCGTAGCGGTTACGCAAGGCTTATTAGACATGATGGATCGTGAAGAGCTGGAAGGCGTATTAGGACACGAGATTTCCCACATTAGAAATTACGACATCCGTTTATCAACGATTGCTGTTGTCCTGGTTGGGGTAATTTCATTTCTTTCAGGTCTTGCTAGCCGCTTCATTTGGTTTGGCGGCAGTGATGACGACGATGACAATAACAATGCTTTTGAGATGATCTTTAAAGTTGTTGCGATTGTCTTTGTTTTGATCTTAGGTCCATTATCTGCATCCCTAGCCCAAATGGCACTTTCCAGAAACCGTGAATTTTTAGCAGATGCTAGTTCCGTCGAATTAACCAGAAATCCGCAAGGACTCATTTCTGCTTTAGAAAAAATTGAAGGCAGTCAGCCAATGAAACAAGCCGATCGCTCAAGTAGCGGCATGTATATCGAAAACCCATTTAAACATAGTGGCAGTCTTTTTGATACGCACCCACCTACAGCCGAGCGAATTAAACGTCTACAACAAATGTAATAAAAAAAGAATCCGGAATTTCCGGATTCTTTTTTAGTTTTAGCTACTTCAAATTGATATTTGCTTGTCTAAACAATTCTTCTCGCATGGCAGCAGGTGTCATGTGATAATATTGATTAAATTTTTTGTAGAAGAATGACTTGCTTGAATATCCAACTCGTCCAATAATTTCCTTAAGTGAAATATCAGGTTGAGCAAGGAGTTCGCGTGCCTCTTGCATTCTTCTTTCATCAACATGATCGACAAAACTCTTGCCTGTTTTTGCCTTAACCATGTTTGAGAAATAATTTGGATTGAAGCCAAAATACTTAGCAGCGTCAGCTAGCGATACATCTGCAAAATGTGCATCAATATAATTATCTAATGACTTCTTTTCGAATTTAGTCTTGTCTAAATTAGTTGGAGTAGCCATTCGCTGGGTTCTAATCGAAATGATTAGCATTACGGTCAATTCGGCCTGAATTAAGGCCGTAGCGAATAAATCATTGTTCAAATAACCGCCGATGATGTGTTGCATTACTTGGGATGCACGAGTTATTTGATTGTTCTTTAGCCACAATACGTGTTCATTGCCAAGGCTATCAATAATTTGTTCAATAACCTTGTTTTCACGCTTTCCTTTGTAACTAAAGTACTTGAAGTATTCACGATAGACAAAACCTGGCTTAAACTTTAATTTAACAAGGACTGAGTCTTCTTTTTGACTCTTGACCTCATACTTCCATCCCTCTGTTAACAGAAGCACGTTACCAGACTTCATGGTAATGATCTTTTCACCACTCTTAATTGTCACAGTACCTTTAGCAACATAGAGTATTGTTGATACATCCATCTGATAACGGTGGATTCCAGTATTATGATTTTCAAGGTAGATAGTAAACATATCAAAATCTGGATTTCCTGCTTCTAGCTTTATTTCATTCCTGTCTGTTGAATTCGACTTTAATATGCTAGCCAGATATTGGTCCAAAGCAACAGCTGCCATATCCATGTCCACCTTCCTTACAATAAATCAAATTATAATACTATTATAACTATATTATAATGCATTATTATAAGTTATTTGATTACAAATTCGACCATCTTTATAGTGAAAAAATTTCTTTTACGAATTAGACAATCAAAAAATCATCTTGTACAATCAGAATTATGATAGTAACACTAGATAATATTACTTTTTCCTATGAAAAAGAACCTATAATCCAAAATTTATCATTAAAAATTCCAGCAGGCTTCTCACTGCTGATGGGACCTACGGGCTGCGGCAAATCCACACTGCTTAAAATTATTGCGGGCCTCTACCCTAAATATGCGGGCAAATTGACTGGCACCGTGGAATTAAATGGGCAAAAAACAGCCATGATGTTTCAGAATGCGGCTGAGCAGTTTACGATGGCGACCCCACGTGAAGAGATCGTTTTTGCCTTGGAAAATTTGCAAGTTGAGCAAAAGGACTACGAAAAAAAATTAGCTAAAGCAGTAGAATTTACACAAATTTCGGACCTACTTGATCAGAAGATCAATACCATGTCGGGTGGCCAGCAACAACGTGTAGCTTTAGCTGTTTTACTCGCTATGAATGTGGATGTGCTTTTGCTTGATGAGCCTTTTGCCAGCTGCGATCCAGATGCACGGAGCTTTTTGATCAGCAAATTGGCTTTACTGGCTAAAAATGGCAAGACCATCATCTTGAGTGACCACGTTTTAGATGATTATGAGCAGGTCTGTGATCACTTATTTGAGTTTAAAGCTAAAACTGTGCAGGAATTGTCAGCTGACGAGAAGGAAAAAATATTTATACAAAATAAGCAAATGCATGCACACGAATATTCATTTTCTTTGCCAACCGGTCAGCCAATTTTCACCTTAAAAAACGTGCAGATTACGCAAAATAAATTGTTGCTTAAGCAAGCTGATCTAAATCTTTATTCAAAGAGCACTTTGATCACTGGACCTAACGGCGTGGGCAAAACATCCCTGTTTAAGGCGATGACGAAGATGATTCCTTATAGTGGGAGTTTTACTTACCATGATCATGAAATAGCTAAATTGCATCAACGTAAGTATTTAGCTCAAGTTGCGCAAGTCTTTCAAAAGGCAACGGATCAGTTTTTGACCGTGACTGTAAAAGATGAACTCAAGCTCAGTAAGAAAGATCGCAATAGCTTTTTTACGGACCAAAAAATAGAGGAATGGTTGGATAAATTGGGACTAGCTAATCACTTGGATCAGGTCGTTTATACCTTGTCAGGCGGTCAACAAAAAAAGTTGCAAATTTTACTACTACTCATGACCAAACATGATGTACTTTTAATCGATGAACCACTCAGTGGTCTAGATCATAATTCTGTAAAGCTGGTGTTGAACCTAATGCGAGAAAGCCAAGAGAGGCTCCAGCAGACGTTTTTAATCATCAGCCATCAGATAGACGAGTTAGCTGATTTCTGCTCTTATCGCCTTGTTTTTGACCAGCAGCAGCTTAAATACGTGGAGAAGTAACTATGAATCCCAGTTTAAAATTTATCTTAGCTTTTATTGTTTCGCTGGAAATATCGTTAAAAGCTAGTTTAACTACCAACATTTTAGTAATCGCGTTTGCGTTAGTTTATTTACTGGTCACTAAGACTAAACTCAAAGAATTGCTTTTACTGATCATTTTGCCCTTCATCGCGGCCTTTACGATCTTTGCGACGCTTTATTGGTTCTCGCCTACGCCAGACCCCTATTATGCCTGGAATTTATCAACACGTGTCTACGTTTATACGTTGACGATTGCCTGCGTGACTCGTAAAGTCACTGCGACGGATTTTGCTCGTTCGCTGGAACGAAATTTGCACCTGCCGAGCAAGTTTGCGTACGGCGTTTTGGCAGCGATCAATATCATTCCGAAGATGCGTATGGCGGTCAATCAAATCCGCACCTCGGCGATGATGCGCGGGATGTACCTTAGCTTTTGGTCACCAGCTCTTTATTTTAAGGCGATCTTAGTTGCGCTAAATTCAGCCGATAATCTGGCCCAAGGCATGGAATCGCACGGCTATGTTGAGAATCAAAAAAGATCTACAATAGTGGCAATTCCAC
The DNA here is from genome assembly GCF_001006945.1 of Lactobacillus sp. OTU4228. Taxonomy (NCBI): domain Bacteria; kingdom Bacillati; phylum Bacillota; class Bacilli; order Lactobacillales; family Lactobacillaceae; genus Lactobacillus; species Lactobacillus sp. OTU4228. The sequence goes on along the minus strand of NZ_CDLD01000001.1, from coordinate 31,028 downwards.
TGACTAAAAAAGATTGGTTGATCTTTTTTACATTATTAATTTTGGTAAATATCTCATTATTTTGTTTTAAGTAGGTGAAGAAATGGAAATTATCGAAGGAAAAATGCCCTTCATGGGCTATGAAACTTACTACCGCATTGTTGGTAAACGAAGCGAGAAGCCGCCACTAATTCTGCTTCATGGTGGCCCTGGTTCAACGCATAATTATTTTGAAGTTTTGGATAAACTCGCAGAAATCGACGATCGTCGCATCATCATGTATGACCAATTAGGCTGTGGCAACAGCAGCATCCCTGACGATCATCCAGAACTTTATAACAAAGAAACTTGGGTTAAAGAATTAAAAGCTCTACGTGAACACTTGGCCTTGCGCAAGATCCACTTATTGGGCCAAAGCTGGGGCGGGATGCTCGCCATCATTTACATGTGTGATTACCACCCAGAAGGCATTCAAAGTGTGATCTTATCAAGTACCCTTTCATCAGCTTCATTATGGTCAAAAGAACTCCACCGTACGATCAAGTACTTGCCAATTGAAGAACAGGCTGCAATTCACCGCGCCGAATTAACGGATACATTTACCGAACCTGACTACTTGAAAGCCAACGAACACTTTATGAACCAACACGCCATCGACATGACAAAGAAGTGGCCAGAGTGCGTGATGCGTGAGAAAAAAGGTGGTACGGTTGCTTATGAGACTGCTTGGGGTCCTAACGAGTATACCCCTGAAGGTAACTTGCACGACTATGAATACACCGATCAATTGGGCAAAATAAAAGTTCCAACTCTGATTACGAATGGAACCGACGATTTGTGTACTCCATATGTTGCTAAGATGATGCAGGACAACATCCCTGGCAGTAAATGGAAGTTATTTGAAAATTGTGGTCATATGTCATTTGTCCAAAAGACCGACGAATATATTGCTATGCTTAAAAAATGGCTTGATGCCAATGATTAACAAAAACGCCTCTGATTTTCTCAGAGACGTTTTTTAATAAGGAAAATCTTTAAGACGATCTTTTTCAGTGATCTTTCTAATTACCTTACCAGGTACACCTACTACTAAAGAATTATCTGGAACATCCTTAGTCACTACTGCCCCTGCTCCGATCACGCAGCCATTGCCAATCGTTACCCCTGGACACACAGTAACATTACTTGCTAGCCAGCAATTATCGCCAATGGTTATTGGGGCACCATATTCAATATCATCAACTTCACCATCAGCTTGTTTTCTAGGGTTACGTTGTTCATACATTAAAGGATGAAGCGGCGTGATTAAAGAGACATTAGGACCACACATTACATTTTTACCAATTGTAATTGGACAAGTATCAAGAACCGTTAAATTAAAGTTGGCATAAAAATTATCTCCTAAATGAGTAAAGCAGCCATAATCAAACTGAATTGGACCTTGGAGAAAAACGCCTTTGCCATGATCAGGCAATAGCTGGTCTATAACTTTATTTCTTTCTTCCGCATTATCTTCTGGAATTTGATTATATTTTTGACTTAATAAATGAGCTTTTCTTCTCATTTCAGGTAAATTACCTTTTCCAGGGCGATACGGTTTACCAGCCAGCATTCTTTTAGTATTCTCTTCCATAAAATCTCTTCCTTTACTTAAGCAATTAACTTAATCTTATCATGAAAGCGGTTTAAGCGTCTCTGATTTCTCAGAGACGCTTTTTTCTACTTATGATATGGACTACCCGAGTTAATCATGAACGCACGATAGATCTGCTCAATCAAAACCACCCGCATCAACTGGTGTGGCATGGTCAGCTTACCAAAACTGATCAGATCATCCCCGCGCTTATTCACTGCATCGCTTGTTCCCAAGCTACCACCAATGACGAAGGTAATATCCGAATGGCCATACGTTGCCAAATCCTGAATTTCTTTAGCAAATTCCTCACTGCTACGCTGCTTTCCCTTAATCGCAGTAACGTACACGTACTCCTTATCCTTGATCTTGCTTAAAATTCGCTGGCCTTCAATTTCCTTAACCTTTTCGTCTTCAGCCGCACTGAATTTTTCCGGTGCTTTTTCGTCAGGCACCTGCACAATCGATACTTTTGCAAAACGATTTAGTCGCTTTTTATATTCCGCAATCGCATCTTTAAAATATTTCTCTTTTAATTTTCCAACACAAACAATCTTAATATTCATACCCACTAGTTTACTACAAAACTACTCAATAGTTTTCCACATTTATCATGAAACACAATCCATATTTTGTGGTATGATTTTAGCTATACTCTATAACTTGTGGCTAAATAAATTTCAAAACTTTTTTGAAAAATACTTTCCCACATTTTTATTTTGAAAGCATTTTTTCACAAACTTTATTTGTTCTTTCCCGATATAACAGCATGAACATTTGTTTTAACAAATTATTTTTACTAACTTTATGAACATTTTTCTATTTTTTCCACAGGTGAATAAAACTATAATTCCTTAGTTATGCACAATCCACAAAGTTATCCACACTTATCAACAGGTGTATATCTATTTGACAAATTTTAAAGCCGAACTTTTCGGTGTTACACATTTAAATAGTTAACAAAAAGGCTATATCCGCGTTCAAAGCGCATGATATAGCCTTTTATTCTTGTAAACTTTTTACTTTACTTATTAATTGCCTTCAAGTTTAACCTTTAAGCTGACATTTCTACCATTTCTGTTCACGGTTACATTTACGGTATCACCGACTTTGTGGCTGTACAGAATGCTGTGTAACGATGCCACATCGTCGACCTTCTTGCCGTCAACTGCAGTAATCACATCGCCGCTCTTCATGCCAGCACGTGAAGCTGAACTGTTCTTGTTAATTGAAGCAACATAAATACCATTCTTAAGGTTTGACTTGATCTTCAAACGGCTTCTGTATGCTTCAGGAATACCATTAAGTGCAACTACTCTTACACCAAGTTGTGGACGAGTAATCTTACCCTTCTTAACCAATTCATTAACGATAGTTACAACTTCGTTTGAAGGAATCGCGAATCCCATACCTTCTACAGAAGTACCGTCACTTGATTGAGCAAGCTTCATTGAGTTGATCCCGATAACTTGACCAGCTGAGTTAACCAAAGCACCACCTGAGTTACCTGGGTTAATTGCGGCATCAGTTTGGACAACTGTTTGTTGGTGGCCTGATGAAGTTTCAATTGTTCTAGCAGGAGCTGAGACAATACCTTGCGTTACCGTAGAAGCATATTCACTACCAAGTGGTGAACCTACAGCAATAACAGTTTGACCGGCTTGTAAGCTCTTAGAATCGCCGAATTCAGCAGTTTGCGTTACATACTTAGCATCGATTGATAAAACAGCCAAGTCGGTTGTGCTATCTTTACCAACAACCTTAGCACTTACAGTTTTACCATTAGCAAGTTGAACTTGAACTGCGTCACTACCTGAAATAACGTGGTTGTTAGTTACGATGTAACCCTTACCGTTTGATTTCATGTAGACAACACCTGAACCTTCACTGTAGGTTTCAAGCTTGCCGTTCTTTTTGGATGAACTGCCCTCATCATCGCCAAACAAGCTGTTATAGAGCGAATCCGTGCTGCTTGATGATTGACGCTTTAAGTTAATCACGGACACTACAGCGCCTTTAACGCTGTTGTAGGCGCTTGTCATAGTGCCGCTTGTCTTGGCACTCTTTTGTGAGACTTTGCTGCTGCTTGATGAGACGCTGGTTTGAGCTGCACTATTATTAACTGATGCACTGTTCATTTGATCAGCTGCGTAATATGAAACTCCACCACCGATAAGTCCACCAACTACACCAACAATAGCTGCAGTGGCAATAATTTTACCGCTGCCGCTTCTTCTTTTTGGCATTTGACTATTATTGTTTTGATTCTCTGTCATACTTGTCTCCCCTCAATTTTACTTTTTAATATCATACCTATTAAATTTGAACTTTGTATGAAAAAAAGGTGCTAAAATTGCTAAATTTGAATTAATTTCGTAGGCTTAGCAGGCTCTGTATCAATTATCTTAGCATCATCGCTTAAATCTGCATCCCCTTCAATCAACATTTCCTTCGCCGTCTCATGAGCGAGGTACTCCGTATTATTATGCTGGCTGCGGTGTGCTAAAAAGATGTGCTTGGTCTTCGATGTCACCACGTCCACCAAGGCTTGAGCAGCTTGATCATTAGATAAGTGCCCTACATCTGACAAGATTCTCTGCTTCAATGGCCAAGAATACGGTCCATCCCGCAACATCATCGTATCATAATTAAATTCCATCATGTATGCATCTGCGTCTTCGATCGTGCCTTCAACTTCTTCAGAGACATAACCGGTGTCGGTTAAAAATGCGACACGTTTGCCACCACTAGTGAAAACGTAGTATTGGGGTTCAGCTGCATCGTGGCTAGTCGCAAACGCCATAACATCTAAATCGCCAAAAGTTTTTGTCTGTCCCGGCTCAATCGTGTTCATCTGCTCAGCCGGCAATTTGCCAATTTTTTGCGTATCAAGCAAGTACTGCCACGTGCCGCTGTTGGCAAAAGCATCAATTCTAGGATAGCGTCGCATTAACACACCAAGGCCGCCACTATGGTCCGTATGATCGTGGCTTAAAAAGGCCATGTCGATGTCATTGATGTCTACTCCGACATCTGCTAGCAAATCTTTAGTCTTTTTACCAGACAGGCCAGCATCCATAAGGATTTTATGCTGGCCTGTCACTATTAAACTGGTATTTCCGGTTGAACCACTTGCCAAAACGGAAACTTTCATTATTTACTTCTACCTTTCTACGTTATAGGTACTCGATTGCAGCATTTGTGCTGTATAAGCATTCACACGCTTTAAAGTAATATTCTTAGTCGTCTTGTTTTCTACCCAAACTAACCAAGTTGGTAATAGAATCGTGCTGCCGCGAACTTCAGTTAACTTAGAATAGCCTAACTTAATGCGGGCAACGCGAGAATTGTTGGTCAATTCACGGTCGATGTACATGGCACGAATCGCACGCCAAGCACTGATGGTTGACTGCAATTCACGCACAGGACTAGCTGGCCCCATGTAAGTTTCGGTGTAGTTAGTAATCTGATTGTCCTTGACACTGATTGTCAATTGAGCCACATTGGCATAAATTTCACCATAGTCAGAAGTTTGAACAAACATGTAGTTGTCGGCACTCGACATATCCGGTTCATACTTGAACTGCTTGCCATAAGGCACGTTTTTCGGATCATTTTTAAACTCATTAACCTGCTTCAACGCGGTCTTTTCATTCTTAGACAAAGTTGTAGCTATCTTGGGTGTAGCGTAAAGCGTATTGTCAGTCTTTGAGTAGCGTGCAGTAACATTAGTTAAATCACTTACCTTAGAAGACAAGTAATCTCTATTCTTAGTGGCTAAATAGTAGCCTGAATCCGGCGTATTCGAAATTGATTCGGGCAGATCGATATTGTCCGACTTCATCTCTGAGCGAATGCTGGCCACACTTTGCGTTGTGGTATCCGCATTGCTCAAGTTAACAGGTGAATGCAGAATTTCGATTCCTAAATAAATATCAATTAGTAAGAAGACAATGAAAAACAGCCATTCAATTCGTTTATAGTCCATTGAATTACTTCGCCTCCCCGCTAGTTACGGATTCGCTAAATTTACGGTAAGTGGTCAAATCTTGCTTTTCCCACTCGCTAACGCTCTTCCATTCATCATAGGCCTTCACATAATAAGTTGGCACTAGGTTAATCAAACCATGACGACTAGAATCTTTTTCAGTCGTAAAGCCAATCACGATTCTTTGAATATCGTCTTGCTTCAAGCCGTGTGATGCCAATTCATCAACTACGTCTTGCGTCGGCTTAATCGTTTTGGTCTGTCCATCAAATGGAATTGGAATCTGAAAGTTGATGCTGTTAAAAGCTACATTGATTGAATCCGTTGAGAAAGTAGTTTTAACTTGTAAATCATGCTTATTCAAGAAGACTGGAATTCCTTCGATGTAGTTCAAATAGCTGACGTTTGAACCATCTGCGTCAAAGAAACGCAAATCTTGTTCGGTCAAACCAAGTTGGTGCACATAGTAGACACTATCGAGCAAACGACTCGTTGCGGAAGGAATCTTATTCTTTTCGTAATGAGTGTAAAGATAGTTATGCTCGCCGGACTTAGGAGCCGGCACCTTCAATCTGGTGTAGTAGCTAAGTGAATAAATTGTTTGACCGTTTTTATTCGTCTTACTGGTAACACCAGAAGTACCTAACAAACGTGAGACAAAGTAAGAATATGATTGATGGTTAGTCAAATAGCTATAAACCTTACCATCGATTTCTCGACTATAAAATGGTGAGTAACCTTCTCTTAAACGTACCAGACGTACTGGTGACTTGCTTTTGGCATTTTGCGCATATTTACGCAAACGATCAAAGTTAGCGCCCTTGATTTTAATCTGGTAAATTTCGTTGTTTTGGTCATTGCCCAGATAAATCCAGTGATTGGATTTGGAAACGAAGAAACGGTTGAATTCACGATCATCATTAGCAGATTTGTTCAATTGGTTAAATAAAGAAAAGGTAATCTCATCTGGATAAACCAATTGCACGTATTCTGGGCTATTCAAGTACTCTTGATATCTGGCTTGTGAATGAACGATTTTCTTGATCTTGTTAACAGCCTTAGCCTTCTTGATTTCTTTAGTAAATTCCAAAGTTAAGTTGTTCTTGGAATCATAAAGCTGACACAAGTTGCCGTTAGGAAAACCATAGGAAGTCGTTGGAATATACAGATCATAAAGAGATTTTACGCTGCGGTTGCGTACCTGCTCCTTAGTCGTCGTATTTTCTTGATTCTGTTGACCGATGTTACTGAAGCGTTGGTCACTGGTCATAATGAAGATCCACAACACAATGGACAAAACTATGACGATAAATGTGCCTAAGCCCAATAAAAAGTCGCCTAGCTTGAATCTAAACTTCATCCCAGTCGTCCTCCTCTGTCATTGGTTCATAAGGTAAGGAAATGTAGAAGGTAGAACCTTTGCCTTCGCTACTGTCAGCCCAGATACGACCATGGTGGGCTTCAACGATTTCTTTAGCAATCGCCAAACCCAAACCGGTACCACCTTGAGCACGTGAACGAGCCTTATCGACTCTGTAGAAACGATCGAAGATCTTGCCCAAGTCTTTACGTGGAATACCCAAACCTTGGTCGGAAATACTCAAGATGACGTGGTTTTTGTTTTGCGTCAAACGAACCGTAATTACACTACCATCTGGTGAATATTTAATTGCATTGTTCATGATATTGTCGATTACCTGCATCATCTTGTCGGTATCGATTTCTACCCAAAGAGCTTGATTGCCTAATTCACGCTTGATCGTGTATTTCTTCTTTTTATCATTGTTTTTGTCAGTCTTAACGATCATGTCGAATCTATTCAAGATGTGGTTAACAAAATCGTTCAGGTTAACAAATTCAAGGTCCATCTTTGAAACGCCACGGTCCATTCTGGAAAGACTGAGCAAGTCGTTGATCATACGAATCATTCGACTAGTTTCTTGTTGCGTTACTTCCAAGAATTTTGGCGCGATGTTTGGATCCTTCCAAGCCCCTTCGTTTAAGGCTTCAATGTAGGCTTGCAAACTAGTAAGTGGCGTTCTAAGTTCGTGCGAAACGTTAGAAACGAATTGCTTTTGTGAATCTTCGTTCTTTTGTTGTTCCGTTACATCGTGCAAAACGCATACGCTACCGGAAACAAAGCCCGTTACTCGCTTAATCAAAGAGAAGCTAGCGTGCAGGATCATTTCATCACGCGTATTTGGATCGATTGTAACGACAATTTCTTTTTGACTAGAAATTAAATCTTGTGAGGAAGTATCCTTCAAGCCAAGGACTTCCGCGATTGGTTTGTTAATGACGTCTTCTTCTTTAACATTTAAGAAGTTCAAAGCCATCTGGTTAACAACGCTGACGTTGCCGTGACGATCGGTAGCCAGCACTCCATCGCTCATGTGCGAAAGCACGCTGTCCAACCTGCGTCGTTCACTATCGGACTCTTCTTGCGAGCGTTCGATTCGAACAGACAAAGTATTAAAGGCACGACCTAATTGACCCAATTCATCGTTTGAATAGATCTTTACCTGGCTAGAATAATCACCATCGGCAATATGCAAGGCCTGCTTCTGCATTTCTTCGATAGGCTGCGTAATTGCCCGGGAAATGACTAACGCCAGGAATGCGCCAAGCAGTGCCGCAATTAAGGATGCGATCAAGAATGTTAATGAAATCTGCCGCAGGTTGTTAAAGACATCCTGCATGCTGGCTTTCACATAGATCGCTCCGACGTTATTGTTAGATCCGTTTCCACTAGTCAGTGGAGAAATCTGGATCATGTAATTGCCGTGGTCATCGATTACCTTGTTAATCTGATGCCCGGTTGAAATTACCCGCTTAACATCGGTGTTGTTGATTCTTTGACCGATCTTGCTTTTATCATTCAAATTAGAAACGGCACGAATCGTATCCTTGTTGTCAACGACGATAATTTCACTGATCGCATCATTATTGTAGTCATTAACGATCTGGTTCAAACGGTCGTTGGCATTTTTACTGTCACTGGTCAGTTGATTAGCTAATTGATTACTTACAACCGTCTGAATTTGAATTGACGATTGAAAGTTCTCAATACTGGTTTGTTCAAGCTGTCTGGTAAAATAAGCTCCAATAACTTCGATTGTCGCCAGCAGCATCAGCATGAACACGATCGCTAATTTCATATTGATGGAATTAAACGTATCATTTAACTTTTTTCTGAGTCTTTTCATTTCTCACTCAACATCTAAAAAAAGAAAGCCACTTACTTCTTCAGTTCTGTGGCTTTCTTTAACTATCCCTCACTTGGCTGTTTTACGTAATAACCTACACCACGGCGAGTAACTAAAACTTGAGGTTGAATTGGATTATTCTCAATCTTTTCTCTTAAACGGTGAACGGTTACGTCAACAGTCCGCACATCACCAAAATAATCATAGCCCCAAACAGTTTGCAATAAGTGTTCACGGGTCATAACTTGTCCCATATGTTGTGCTAAGTAATAAAGAAGTTCAAATTCACGGTGAGTAAGTTCGATCTTCTTACCATTCTTTTCAACAATATAGGCATCTGGCATGATTAATAGATTGCCGATCTTAATATTCTTATCGGGCTCTTCTTGGTTAGCAGCCTCAGCCTTCTTAACGATATCACGGCGACGTAAGTTAGCCTTAACACGAGCAACTAATTCGCGGTTAGAAAATGGCTTAGTTACGTAATCATCTGCACCCATTTCAAGTCCTAAAACTTTATCAATTTCAGTATCTTTAGCAGTTACCATGATAATTGGCATATCGTGCGTTTGACGAACTTCACGAGCAACCTCGAGTCCGTCTTTCTTTGGTAACATCAGGTCCAGAATCATTAAATCTGGATCATATTCGTCAACTTTTTGAACAGCTTCTTCGCCATCATAGGCAGTGTCGACGTCAAAGCCCTCCTTAGTTAGGTTAAATTTGATAATATCAGATATAGGCTTTTCATCGTCGACGACGAGAATTTTTTTTGGCATCGGGAATGCCTCCTTTGCTCTTACATTATACTGAATTTTGTAACATTAGCCAAAAAATTTGAGTTTTTTTCAAAAAAGTCTTGCATTTTTTTACGTTTCAGAGCATAATAATATCTGTTGATTGATTCAACGCATGGGTGGCTAGCTCAGCTGGCAGAGCAACGGACTCTTAATCCGTGGGTCCAGGGTTCGATCCCCTGGCCACCCATAACTGTAAGAGATATGACAGAAGTCATATCTCTTTTTTTGTTCATTCATTTGATTAGCGCTTGTAAGCTCTTTCTTGGTAAAATAGAAGAAAAGAACTTATTCAAGGGGGCTTTACTATGAACGAAGCTGTATTTTTCAATCCGGGGGATGCCATTGCATCTTCACACGACTTCAAGGAAGCACGGCGCAGTGCACAGATTATTAAGGCAGAACGTCCGACTGACCGTCAGATTGTAATTGCCGAAAATGATAAAAATGGCGTGTACGCTGTCTACTATGCCGATAGTGCAAACAAAGATCAAAGCGGAATCGCCCACCACATTAAGGATCAAATTTAAGAAGAAAGTCACTTTTTGTGACTTTTTTTATTTTTTTCAAAAAAAGGGTTGTCAAAACCTATTTCAACTGGTAATATATTTAACTGTCAGCACGAGAGCTGATGAAATCAATATGGGTGGCTAGCTCAGCTGGCAGAGCAACGGACTCTTAATCCGTGGGTCCAGGGTTCGATCCCCTGGCCACCCATAATATGAAAATGGCACTGCGAGGAGTCGGTGCTTTTTTTGTGCTTAAAATTAGATATGTAAAAAAGGCGGCTTGATGGCCGTCTTTTTGGGATCAGTGTGAATTATTGTACCTCCCAATTTATGTGCTTTAATATGGTTAACATTCGAATATTGATGAGGTGTTAACACATGAAAAAGAATAGAACAATATTTACCATTCTCATTACCGTCTTTTTGGGCATCGTTTCACTAAGCATGAATTCCCGCCCAGTTAAGGCAGCCAATAATGTGAAGCTGTATTTAAACAGTAACTCCTATGTATACAACAACAAAGGCCAACGTTTACGTGGTAAAAACAATTATCTTAAGAAGAATAAGGCTGTTACTGCTCCAGGGAAATTACAAAAAACAAATTCCGTGAAGAGATATTACATAATGAAAGATAATAGTTCAACAGGTGTAATGAATTCTAAAGAGAATTTATTTAATTATTTGTATTGGCTTCCATATAAAACAATTAAAAAGCAGGAATACTACAAAATAGGCTATAACAGATATATCAAGTGTATAAATGTTAAATCTATTTACAGTGAAGATCTTCCCTCACCATATGCAAATAAGGCGAATGAACTGATAACTAATCAAGCAACTGTTGTAACAAAAGATCCTAAGACAATTAACCAAAAACATATTTACGCATTAAAAGAAGTTTCTAAAAATAGAGTAGTAAATGCCTATGTATTACCCAAAAATAAGAAATTAGTCGTAGATGATACTGCGGGATTTGATAATGTGTATGCTGAAGCATACCATATTAAGAATACGCAATATTATATCTACGCTGGTGATATAGTTAAGAGACCTAAACATACAGTATATTCTCATCCTTACAAGTCCATCATCAATGGAGTCAAAACTTTATACTAAAAGTTATTACAATACGAAAAATCCTGCCCTAATGGACAGGATTTTATTTTTTAGCTTTTATTTATATATTTTACTTCTTTGCAGCAGCTTCTGCTTCAGCGGCTGTGTTTGATGGAGTTAATTTTACGCTTCCATCAATAAATTTAACATCGCTAGCTTTTACATAAGCATTATGACCAACATTAATTGTGCTCCAATGAACGGTTGGCGTTGTACTTGCATAAAAACTTGTGCCTACCAAGTGATAGAATAATTCAGCCTTATTTTCACTTGGTACCCAAATATATACTAACTTGTCTACTTTTAATTGACCTTTTTGTTTACTTATTTTTTGGCCGTTATGATCTTGGATAGTTCCGTCTGCATTATACACATCAGTGTCCTTAGGGAATGTAATGTATGAGAAGTTTTCAAAGAAATAGTCATGTAGTGGAATACTTTTAGCAGCTTTCACATCAGAAGCATTGATCCACTGATCAGTACCTTTGATGTGATAAAAATGGTCGTCGTTTTCACTTCTCTTAGAAAGTTCATTAAATTCCAAACGATCAACTGTAAATTTTGTTCCTACAGGAGTAATATGAGCCGTTCCTTTATAGCCATTACTGGTTTGGGTAATTAAACGAGTCGGAGTGGTTACAGTGACTGTTGTTTCTTCCGAATTAGTAGATGCTGATGATGAACCAGATCCATTCACTGAAGTATTAGTTTTAATAACTGGTCCTAAATTGGCTGATTTAATGTATTGTTTGCTTGGACCACCAATTCTGAAGTAGTGCTTACCATTTTTGAATTTGTAAGAACCACCATAAGTAGTGACTGTTTCACCTTTATAAAGCTTCCATCTGCCGTTATACGAAGTACGACCATTGGAAGACTTATAAACATAAGTGTTATGCGTTACTTTACGCGTTACACCATCAATATTGGTAGCTCTTAAATAGTGATTTAATCCATTTACTTTGTAATACAAATTACCGTTTATTTTTACAGGCTTAGTCACTACATCAACGGTCTTGTATGCATAATATTTGGTACCTGTGCTCTTACCATCTCTGTTATATGCTATTGAAGTATGCATGATCGTTTTAGTAATAGTAGTATCTGCAGCTTGAACCGTATGAGCTTGTGAGCCAAATGAAAGCATTGGACTTACAGCCATCAAAGCTGCAACCGAAGTTAAGATAAATTTATTTTTCTTCATTTTAATCATCCTTCTGTTAATATCTCGCTGATACTTCTATTATCTCCCCCCAATTTTTAAGTCAATCAACACAATCTGAATTTTTCCAGCAAAAAATCCTGCCCCTACGGACAGGATCTTTGTTAATTATTTAATTTATCTAAATCTACATAGTATGGTAAAAGATTCGATATTTTAGTTGTTGATCCCTTTATATTTGAAGCGCTGATAAATGTATGAGTACCTTTGATTTGATACTTATATTGTGGTCCAGCAGTCTTAGCATTAACAGTTACGGTTGTACCGCTAGGAATACGTTGGCCTAAAATCATATCTCCAGCTCCAACATTAACGGTCTTACCATCAACAATAACTCTATGAGCATTAACGCCATTAACTTTAACGACTCCAGGCAACACCTTCCCTGTTTTTGCATCTGAAGAATCATTCACAACATAAACTGGTACTGTTTGACGACCAGGGGCTGTTACCGTAATCTTTTCGCTATTAGAGCAATTCTGCAAACCATTAATTGTGGCAACGTTTCTAACGTTGATATATCTACCTTTACCCAATGAGTAATAGTAACTATTCTTTATTTTCTTATAAGGCAAATAATATTTTTCAGTACTAGTTGTATAAGCTTGAGAGTCTATGTTACTCTCAAGCACATAATATCTTTTATCTTGGCTAGTTTTTCTTAAACTGCCTGAAAAATAAACTGGATATCTATAAGATAAGCTACCTATCTTTTTACCACTAGCATTGTAAATATAGCTATTATTTAACAAACGGAAAGTATTTCTTCCATTTACTTTGCCAATAGAATTCAATGGAACATATTTGCCTTTGCCAACATTGTAGCAAACATATTTTTGCCCCTTAATAAGCCGTGGATTACCGTAATATTTCATAGTAGTGTTGGTCTTAATTCCACTCGATAAGCTTTTTCCGTTTACGTTATAACTTAAAGCTGTACTTTTGATACCAGCATAATAATTAGTATGTATCGTCTTTTGCGCAGCTTGAACTGTGTGAGCTTGTGAGCCAAATGAAAGCACTGAGCCAATAGCCATCAAAGCTGCAACTGAAGCTAAAATAAATTTGTTTTTCTTCATTTTAATCATCCTTCTATTAATATCTCACTTATACATCTATTATCTCCCCCCAATTTTTAAGTCAATCAAGGCAGTCTGAATTTTCTCAGCAAAAAATCCTGTCGATAATGACAGGATTTTCCTACTTTTTCTTAATTTTTATTCTCTGCAGCCGCTTTAGCTTCTGCCTGAGTGTTACTTGGCTTAAGTTTCAAACCATCAAAGTATTTCATATCACTGGTCTTAACATAAGCATCAGAAACTTTAAGCTTATCGCTTGTTGACGAAGTTGTATAAAAGCTTTTAGCAATCAGATGGTAGAACAACTCAGCCTTATTTTCACTCGGAAGCCAAATGTATAATAGGTTATCAGCTCTGAACCAATTTGCTTGCTTTCTCACTTTTACTCCATCAGCGTTCAGCTTTTCACCTTGACGATTATATACATCTGCGTTGTTCTTAAATCTTACCAAAGAATAATTGGTACGGGCATTTTCAAATTCTGGATCAAACAAAGGAATCTTTTTATTAACTTTAACAGCAGAGCCCATTATCCATTGATTGCTGCCTTTAATATGATAAAATCCATCGTCGTTAATCATTCCTGCTGGGAAGTTATCACTAAATGAAGTTACCTCATGGCGATCAACTGTCAATTTTGTTCCTGGCTTTAAATTCTTACGGACAGTATTGCCTTTATTATTAAAAGTTCTAGCAAGCCAATCAGCGTGTGGCTTTATTACAGCAGTAGCAGTCTTGACAACAGGTCTAGCTTTGAAGTTAGCTACTTTGACGTACTTATTTGATGTTGGACTAATTTTATAAAATTTTTGACCATTTTTAAGTGTCTGTCCATCACCATATGTAGTTACTGATTGCCCCTTGTATAATTTCTTTTTATTTTTATATGAAGTTCTCTTATTGGTTGAATTATAGATATATGCGTTTCTTGTGACTTTTCTAGTTGCAACAACAGAATATGCTGCTTTTACTTGTTGAGTAGAAAATACTCCAATAGCCATCAAAGCTGCAACTGAAGCTAAAAAGTATTTCTTATGATTCATTTCATTTTCTCCTTTATTAACTCTTAACGTTATTATACTCGGATAGAAAAAAAGCGCTTGAAAATTTTTCAAGCACTTTAAAATATTAATCCCATTCAATTTCATAAATTCTATTTAAAATTGTGAGATTCTTATTATTAACAAGCTTATGATACGCAACTGTTAAATAACCATGATTTTCACCAATAATCTGAATTGATTCTACCTCTGAGTGCATTCCTTTTCCGCTAATATTAACAGCAGATAATCCGACTTCTTCCCATTGTGAGGTCTCTTCATGCGCATAATAAGGAATCTTTTTAATCATTTTTGGATAATACTTATGATCTTCCATATTCGGTTTATGTTGACTAGTAATATAAATATTCCCTGCGTTATCTAAATCATAACCCTGTACAGAATTATTCATTAAATCATCAAAATTAGAAATAGTAAAACTATCTTCACATGGATATTTTTGCTTATCGCGTAAATCCACATAATCAATACTTGTATCATCTAAAGCTTGATTAATCATTTTTGCATTATAGATAACAAAATGTCCAGTTCCATCATTTTCCATTGTAGCAATTAACATTTTTGTATAGTCTGGAGATAGTGCTGCTTCTGCCCTCTTAAAGTTTTCAGGACTTTGACAGTAATCTTTAGGTTCTCCAGCTTGATCTAAGTATGCAATTCGTGGAAAAGCAGTATTACTATCGTACGTTTTACTTGCCTTTAAAGATCTAATATCTACACGAGCAATTTGCTTAGCCCAATGTTCCTTAGTAGGTTTCACGCCCACAAACCATTTACCCGATTCGCCTGAAAACTCCCAGGTTTGTGTATGCCCTGCAGCTTGTCCCACTAACTTTAAAACCAAATTAGTTAAATTGCCACGAGTCCCTCTAAATACATATGTATCTAACTGATCACGCCATAATTGCAAACCATAATCATAAGTTTCACCAACATTACCTTTTTGTATAACTGACTTATGTCCTGTACTTACATCAAATTGATTCAAAATTCTAGCATCAATCATAATAAAACCTCCAAAAAATCTACTTATCCTGAGCCTCGTGCAAGTCATTCATTTGCTTTGCAACTTCCGCAAAAATGTCCTGCACTTCTTGTTCATTCAACTTAAAGCCCTTAGCTTGCAAGCCATCAACTACTGCATTGCCAACTCGATTGATCTTCTTTTCATCAGATAAATTCTCTTGATCATACATGTTGATGTAGCTTTTCATTAGATTGCTTGTAACGATACGCAATCTTTCCAGCCTTTTATTCTTAAAGTGAACATGACTCAAGATACCAACACTTACAACACTAATAACCCAAAACGCTAGAGCTATTAGTTCAACGTAATCATGAATATCCATGATTTCTTCTTCACCTCTCTTTTTCCTTATTGCACAGTCATTGGCACCACCTCTTTGAATAAAATTCATCAACTAGATACTAATATTTATTGACTTATATTAGTATTTATACTAATATAACGGTATAAGAAATAACCTTAAGCACATGATTCCTTTCTTACTTACACACGTGTTTCTAGGCTTTTTCTTATTTCTTTCATATCTCGTTGACAGTTCTTATACTACGTCCAAAGACTAATATTGTCAATAAATTTTTAGTAAAAATACTTATTTAATAATTTGAAATATTCGGAGAATGCTTGCCATGATTGAATTAGAGCGTACTAAAGAATTAGCAAAAAAATATAAAATGAACTTACGTGAAGTGAATGACAAGGCTGGATTGGGTACTAATTCTATCTATAATTGGAAGAATAAAAGGCCTGGTGGTGATGCCTTAGAGGCTGTCGCTGAAGTATTAAATACTTCAATCGATTACCTAAAGGGTAAAACCGATGATCCTACCCCTATACCTACAAAAGGACAACCAACTTCTATTCCACTAGACGAAGAAAAGCCTTATTCATATCATGGTTACAACGTTCCTGAGAGATATCTCAATATGATTCGAGGACTAATGGAAGATGATATTAAGGAAGGTCGTGCAGACAAGAAATGAGAAACTTAGGCAAAGAAGAGTTAATTGAGTACTTACTCAATTATGCTTTTAAGCACGGTCTTTCATACATCTTGGTTAAAGGAGAGCCATACGACCCAGCACTTTCATTTAAGAATGCTCATAAAATGGTAATCAATACTAATTGGCATAACCCTAATGAATTGCCTTTTATCATTGGCCACGAAATTGGTCACTTAATGTTAGGCGATTCAGGTATCGCCTATTGGCCTAGTTTTTCAGGGCAAAACTCAGAAGAAGAGGAAGCAGATCTATTTTCTCTTAAGATTATTTACGACTATTCCTGCAAAAATGGTGACTACATTCAAGAACCAGGAACCTTTATGCAGAACTATGGCATCCCCGAAAGAATGACCGCTGCAACCAAGCAACTTTTTAAAGACAATGACGATCTAATGTAACAAAAAACTGATGCTCCTAGCTTCATAGCTTAGATGCATCAGTTTTTTAGTTTTAAAATCTATTTTTAATTTTACTTTTTCGCAGCAGCCTCTGCTTCAGCAGCAGTGTTTGATGGTGTTAATTTCAAACCATTTGGATCAACTTTAACTTCACTTGCTTTTATGTATGCATTTTTAATTGGAACACGATCGGAAACATAGTCGCCATTGTTTGTTAAGCGATAAACGCTTCTATATTCACCATTCAAATGTAAACGATAGAATAGTTCAGCCTTATTTTCCTTGGCTACCCAAATGTATGATAAGCTATCAACTCTCCATGCCGAATCGTTCTTCTTAATTCTAATATTTTGAGAAGTACCATCTGCATTGTAGACTTCAACTGGTTGATCCATAGTAATTAATGATTTGTCTGTTTTGTTATAGCTCTGAACTGATAATTGCTTAGCAGCTTGAACATCATTATTATAAATCCAGTAATCCGTTCCCTTAATATGATAAATTGCTAGCTCATTATCGTCATCACCGTCTTGCCCAGTACCAGCACGTGTCCCTTGTTCTAAACGGTCTACCACAAATTTATCACCTTTTTTAACACGTTTATTAGTACGTTGGACTTGGATTTTACCTGGAACTTCTGTAAAAAGATAAGTGTATGGAGTAGTTACTGTTACAGTGGTTTCATATTTACCAACTGATTGGGTATTATTAGTTGGGGTGTTTGACGAATTATTAGAACTTGTTGAAGTATTAGTTCCGATAACTGGACCTAAGTTAGCAGTTCTAACATATTGCTTTCTTGGTCCGCCTACCTTGAAGTAGTGCTTACCATTTTTAAAGGTGTAATAGCCACCATAAGTAGTTACTATTTCGCCTTTGTATAACTTCCATTTCTTACTGCTTGCAGTCATACCGTAAGGCGTTTTTTGAGTAGAAGTACGATAAATATAAGCATTGTGGGTTACTCTACGTCTTACACCATCAATATTAGTTACTCTAACATATTGGTTTTTACCTGAAATCTTGTAATATTGGTTACCGTTAATAGTTACAGGGGTTGGATCAACACTGATTGATCCGTAAGTGTAATACTTTTGACCTGTTGAATTGCCATCTTTATCATAAGCAATTGAATTATACATAACTGTCTTTCTGACAGAATTATCTGCAGCTTGAACCGTGTGAACTTGTGAGCCGAATGAAAGCACTGGGCTTACAGCCATTAATGCTGCAACTGAAGCCAAGATAAGTTTATTCTTCTTCATTTTAATCATCTTTCTGTTAATATCTCGCTGATACTTCTATTATCTCCCCCAATTTTTAAGTCAATCAATATAGACATTAATGAAAATGAACTATAATTGTATTAACAGTTAAGATATTAATGAGGTATTAATATATGAAAAAGAATAAAACAATATTTACTGTTCTGATCGCTGTCTTTTTAGGCATCGTTTCACTGGGCATGAATTCCAGCCCAGTTAAGGCAGCCAATAATGTGAAGCTGTATTTAAACAGTAACTCCTATGTATACAACAACAAAGGCCAACGTTTACGTGGTAAAAACAATTATCTTAAGAAGAATAAGGCTGTTACTGCTCCAGGAAAATTGCTAAAAACAAATTCTGTGAAGAGATATTACGTGCAAGTACGACAAGATTTACAATCAAGTCCTGATTTTAAAGTTGATTTATATTATCTTCCATATAAAGTTATTAAATCTCAACCATACTACAAGTTGAACAATAATAAATATATCAAATGTTGTAATATCAAAAGAATAAACCAAAAAACTGTTTTTACTAATCAAGCAACTGTAATAGTTGGAAAGCCATTACCACCAGATAAAAATGTATATGCTATGAACCCATCTGGTAAATTTACCAAGAAGATCTTAAAAAGAGGACAAAAATTAGTAGTCGATGAAGCCAATATTTTAAATGGCTCACTTTATTCTTCTTATCATATTAAAAACACGCAATACTGGATTTACTCTGGAAATGTAGTTAAAAAGCCAAAAATGCCATTTTCAGCTCATCCAACAAAATCATTTATCAACATGCAAAGAACGCAATATTAATAAAAGACCAATATGTTTAAGCATTGAACATATTGGTCTTTTTTTATTAACTACCAATTAATCTTAAAAATTTTATTCTTTCGAGTTGTATAATCTGAACTATCATGGTAGGCAACAGTCAGATAAAGATCATTTTCACTATTAACTTGAATACCTTCAAATTCTGTAGCATATCCCGATTCATTTAATTTAAAACTATTATCTAAACGAATTATATCCCATTCAGAAGCTTCAGTAGCTTCCCATGGAATTTTGACTATTTTTCTAGGTTTAGAATAAATATCTGTTTGATCTGGATGTGCCTCACTTGAAATATAAATATTCAGGTTATCATCAATATCATATCCTTGTAATGATGTAATTTCTTTTACTAGACCTTTAATTTTAAATGCTTTCAAGCACTGATCAGCTAATGTGTCTGTCTTCAAATTTACATCACCTGTACCAACTCTATCTAAAGCATTGTTAACATCTTCCAAATTATAAAGTGAAAAATATCCTGTGCCACTTTTATCTACAGTAACAATTAAAAAATAACTATAATTTGGAGATGGAGATACGGCTGCTTCAGATCTAACCAAGTCATTACCACTATACGCTAATCCAAATTTCCTACCAGCTTGATTTAAATTGGAAATACGAGGTAATTGCGTGTTGAATTTATATTCAGCTTTACTGAACTTTACTCTAGCAATTTGAGTATCCCAATAAATTGAAGGATGATCAGGATCTTTTTTAGGCTTAGTACCGATAAACCATTCACTTGCTCCACTATAAGAATCTGTCCGATTAGCATATTCCCAAGTTTGAGTATGACCACCAGCTGCTTGCAAAGTTTTATTAGCAGGAACAGAATGAATCCCATCTAAATACAATCGCTCAACATTACTATTCTTGCCTTTTCCTTTCACAAAATCTCTCCCATGACGAGCACGATATACTACCGCATCTGTACCCTGTTTTAGTAATTGAAGAGCATAATTGTAGGTCTTTCCAACATTACCCTTTTGAACTACAACCTCATGCAAGCCATTCAACTCATACATTTTCTCTATATTCGCATTTGTAATATCAACCATAATAAAACCTCCAAAAAATCTACTTATCCTGAGTCTCATGCAAGTCATTCATTTGCTTTGCAACTTCCGCAAAAATGTCCTGCACTTCTTGTTCACTCAACTTAAAGCCCTTAGCTTGCAAGCCATCAACTACTGCATTGCCAACTCGATTGATCTTCTTTTCATCAGATAAATTCTCTTGGTCATACATGTTGATGTAGCTTTTCATTAGATTGCTTGTAACGATACGCAATCTTTCCAGTCGTTTATTCTTAAAGTGAACATGACTCAAGATACCGACACTTACAACACTAATAACCCAAAACGCTAGAGCTATTAATTCAACGTAATCATGTATATCCATGATTCTTTCCTCACCTCTTTTTTCTTTATTACACAGCCATTGGCACCACCTCTTTATAGAAAATTTATCAACTTAATACTAATATCCGTTGACTAATATTAGTATTTATACTAATATAATGGTATAAGAAATAACCTTAAGCACATGATTCCTTTCTTACTTACACACGTGTTTCTAGGCTCTTTTCTTATTTCTTTCATATCTCGTTGACAGTTCTTATACTACGTCTATAAACTAATATTGTCAACACATTTTTAGTAAAAATACTTATTTAATATTTTGAAATACGTGGAGAATGCTTGCTATGATTGAATTAGAGCGTACTAAAGAATTAGCGAAAAAACATAAAATGAACTTACGTGAAGTGAATGATAAGGCTGGGTTAGGTACTAATTCTATCTATAATTGGAAGAATAAAAGACCTGGTGGTGATGCCTTAGAAGCCGTTGCCGAAGTACTAAATACTTCAATCGACTATCTAAAAGGCAAAACCGATGATCCTACTCCTATACCTACCAAAGGACAACCAACTTCTATCCCATTAGATGAGGAGAAGCCTTATTCATATCACGGCTATAATGTTCCAGAAAGATATCTCAACATGGTTCGAGGACTAATGGAAGATGACATCAAGGAAGGTCGCGCAGACAAGAAATGAGAAATCTAGGCAAAGAAGAATTAATTGAATATTTGCTCAACTATGCTTTTAAGCATGGCCTTTCATACATCTTAGTTAGAGGCGAGCCATATGATCCTGCACTTTCGTTTAAACATAAGCACAAGATGATAATCAACACTAACTGGCACAATTCTAATGAATTGCCTTTTATTATTGGGCACGAGATTGGACACTTAATGTTAGGTGATTCAGGTATTGCTTATTGGCCTAGCTTTTCAGGGCAAAACTCAGAAGAAGAGGAAGCAGATCTATTTTCTCTTAAGATTATTTACGACTATTCCTGCAAAAATGGTGACTACATTCAAGAACCAGGAACCTTCATGCAGAACTATGGCATCCCCGAAAGAATGGCCACCGCAACCAAGCAACTTTTCAAAGACAATGACGACCTAATGTAGCAAAAAAACTGATGCTCCTAGCTTTATAGCTTAGATGCATCAGTTTTTCTATGCTCTTTTAACGTATTTTTTTCACTTTAAAGGCCAAATAAAAGTAAATTGTCGCCTTCAACGCCAATATTGTTATCTTTCTTAAGTTGCTTCAAAGAGTTTACTACAAACTTCTTCTGACTACCCTTAAGCTTATTAGCAGCCTTCATTGCAGCGTTAAAGTCGCGTTTATTTTGTTTATTCTTTAGACTAACGATGTTCTTATCAGCGCTTCTATTAGCAATTCTCTTCAATGGATTTACTACTCCGCGCATCCCCTTGCTATTGAAGTAATAATATTGAAGCATTGCTTGCGTAGTCCAGCAGCTGTACTTCTTATCCTTAGAAGCCACTAAGTACAATGGAGCACCACTAATTTTGCCGTGGAATCTGACTATCTTTTCAACTCTAAATTTAACGTTTTGAACCTTAGCTGGACTAATTGTCTTGCCCTTGAAGGTTTCATAATGCGTTAAAGCATATTTGTAGTTGTTTTTTCCTACATAAATAGGATCTGCATCTTTGGAATTCTTAATTCTTAAAACATAGCCTTGTTTAGTTAACTTAGGGTCATTTTCAATTACGGCCTTAGGATTAACATTTGTGGTTTTAGGTGCACTGCTAGCAGTACTTGCAGCTTGAACAGTAGCAGGTGCAACGCTTAAGAGAAGTCCCGCAATAACAGCGGAAGAAAACAACAATTTTTTGTTAAGTTTCATACTCAATTTCCCCTTTACTCATGAATTCAGGAATATTATTGCACAAAATTTTTGCCTGATGCATCGATTTTTCGCTTAATATTTTTCATGATAAGATTAATTCATAACTATCTTGAAGGAACACGAATGAAACGAATTTATTATTATCACAAAACTACCGACGATGTGGTCGACAGCCACGATCAAAATTTCAGCTTACCAGACGACTATGTGATTTTGCCCAATTCTCGCGGTGCAAAAATTTGGTCAGCAATCGCTCGTCGTCTTGCCGCCGGCTTCGGCTGGATCGTTTTTCGCTTTTTCGACAACGTGAAGGTAATCGGCAAAGAAAAACTCAAGCAAGTCGACGGTGGCTACTTCATCTACGGCAACCATACCAGACCAATGGGCGATGTTTTTACATCCCTTACGATTTTTCCAATTAAGAACTTCTACGCTATCGCAGGTCAAGCCAACTGGGGCATCCCCTTCATCGGCAAATACCTGGTACGCTACGGTGGCCTTCCCGTTGGTAAAGACTTAAAACAGTCGGTCAAGCTGATCAAGGCTATCAAAACCGTGATCAAAGATAAAAAAGGTGAAGTTCTAATCTACCCAGAAGCCCACGTTTGGCCCTACTACACCAAAATTCGTCCCTTTGACGCAACCAGCATGCACTTTCCTGTTCAACTGAACGCGCCAAGTTTCGTTATGACCAAAACCTACCATAAAAGACGCTTTGGGAAGCGCCCTCGCGCAATTGTTTATATCGACGGACCATTTTACCCGGATCAAACTTTAAGCCGTAAGGAAGCCCAAAATAAGCTCCACGATGAAATTCAAAAGACATTAATTGACCGAGCTAAGCTCAGCGATTATGAATATTGTCAATACATAAAAAAATAAGGTTAAGAAACGTTTTTGCTTCTTAACCTTATTAGCTTGTCTTTAAGAGTTTTAGTTACCTAATTAACATCATTACTAAATGTGTGACATCATTTAGATTGTCTTTTCGAATAGAATTACTCAAAAGTACAATCGCATTTTCATCATTCATCCATTCTTGATGCTTAAAAAAGGTCATGCATAGCTTGTTTAACTGCTGCAGTATCTGTTTTATCATCTTTTGAATTTAGTGCAGCTATGATCAAGTTTGCCCTATCTCTTAATTCTGTTGACATATGTTTAGTATTCAAAATTTTCAGCTTTAACTCTTTGGCTTTTTTTACATCATTATCATAAAAAGCTTGATTTAATTCTTGAGATATTTGGGAGTAATCTATGTTATCATTTGATGGAAAATACTTTTTAAAAAATTGAGTAATTGATATTCCACGTAACTGTAAAATTAAAATCAAATCATCAATAAAAATTCTATTTTGTCCATTTTCCATTTTAGAATAATGGGTAACAGATATTTTGCTTTCCTTAATCATTTGACCTTGTGTTAATCCTAATGATTTCCGTTCTTTTCTCGAAGCTTCTGAAATTTTCATTGACTTCATCCCTTCACTCAGAAAAATGCATTCTACACGGTATCATATAGAATATACAGATTAGTAAATTCGAATACTACTAAACAGGAGCAATTATGAATATACTTTTTTGCGGGGACGAAAACGCAGAAGACGGCGTTTTAATCTCCACACTATCTTTATTAAAGAACTCTGGTGCAAAGGAACTGCACCTCTACATTTTAACCATGGAAGCTCACAGCGATAAACGCAAGTATCATCCCTTCTCTAAGCATGCCGCAGATTTTATTCGTTCTTTATTAGTTAAAGCAAACCCTAAAAATACGCTGGAGTTGATCGACTGTACCGATCTATTTATCAAGCAGCCACCTACAGCCAACATGAATACGCGTTTTACGCCTTATGCCATGTTGCGTCTTTTTGCGGATGAATTGCCACAGATCCCTGATCGTATTCTTTACCTGGACGACGATATCGTTATTCGCGGCGACATTACTGCTTTTTATAAGCAAAACATCAAGGGTATCGAACTCATCGGTGTACTCGACTACTGGGGCAGATTTTTCTTCCACAATGTCAAAACTAAGCGCGTCTTTGACTACCTGAATTCCGGCGTCCTGCTGTTAAACATGACTAAGATTAAACAAACCGGTCTTTTTGCTAAAGTCAGAGACATGATGCAAACCAAAAAAATGTTCTTGCCCGACCAGTCCGCAATTAATAAGCTGGCTGTCGCCAAGCGGGTCGTGCCACGCCGCTACAACGAACAATATCGTTTACAAAAGAACACTAAGATTCAGCACTTTACTACTAGTTTTCGTTTCTGGCCTTACTTCCATACGCAGACAGTTAAGCCATGGGACGTTGACCGTGTGCACAGCGTACTTCATTTGCACGAATATGATGATTTACTCAACGAATATCTCAAGATTCGCAATAATTTGAAAGAATAATACTTGGAGGAACTATTTTGAAAACTATCCCTGTTTTTTACACTATCAGTGACAACTACACGCCATATGCATTTGTCTCAATTCAATCATTAATGGATCATGCTGATCCTAAGAAGGACTACACTATCACTCTTTTGGTTCAAGAAATTTCTGATGAACACAAAAAGAGCTTGGAAGACATGTCAACTGACAACATTCATGTCCACGTCTTCCACATTGACGATGACATGGTTAAGCCAATTCACAAGACTAAGGAAAACTACTTACGTGCCCAATTTTTCACCATGTCCATCTTCTACCGTTTGTTCATCCCTGAATTATTCCCACAATATGACAAGGCAGTTTACCTAGATGCCGACACCATTATTTGCACGGACATTGCGGATTTATACAATACTGAAATCGGCGATAACATGTTTGCCAGCTGTCCTGATTTATCTATTCGCTACATGCCGCTTTTACAAAAATACATTAAAGAGTGCCAAGGCATCTTACCTGCCGAAAAATACATCAACAACGGTGTCATTTTGTTCAACATGAAGGCCTTCCGCGATAAGCACTTCGTCGATAAGTTCTACTACTTGATGGGCAAGTACCATTTCGACAACGTCGACCCAGACCAAGCCTACATGAACGAAATCTGTGAAGACAAGATCTACCACTTGCCTAAGGAATGGGACGCTATGCCTAACGAAAGCATCCCCGAAATTGAAAATCCTAAGATCGTGCACTACAACTTGTTCTTCAAGCCATGGCACTTTGAAGACGTGCAATACGCTCACTACTTCTGGGACGTTGCCAAGACCACGCCTTACTATGACGAATTAAAGCAGCAACTTGCTGACTTTACTGACGAAGATCGTAAAAAGGCCCGTGCCGATCTTGAATGGATGGCCAAGAAAGTTGACATGATCGTTGACGAACCTAACACCTGGGCTAAGGTCAAAAAGCACGAATCCGTTAAGATTGACTAAGAAAGGAAAATTTATGACAGTACCAGTTTTTTACAGCATTAGTGATGACTTCACTAAATATGCGGCAGTATCACTCAATTCTTTGGTTAAACATGCCAGCTCTGATACAGACTACACCGTGTATTTCCTAAGCCAAGATTTGTCTGATGAGCATAAAAAAGATTTAAGCGATCTCGGCAATGAAAATGTACACGTAAAGTTTTTCCATATTGACGACAAGTTGGTGAAGCCGATTCAAAACCGAAAGGAAAACTTCTTGCGGGCCGACTTCTTCACCATGTCAATTTTCTACCGCTTGTTTATTCCTGAATTGTTCACGCAATACGACAAGGCAATCTACATCGACAGCGACACCGTTGTTAACGACGATATTGCTAAGCTTTACAATGTAGAGCTTGGCGACAACTTATTTGGTGCCTGCACCGACTCTTCAATTCAATTTGTGCCTAAGATGGTGAAATACATCAAGGATGTTTTAGCACTCGATCCTAAGAAGTACATCAATTCAGGAATGTTGGTCATGAACGCTAAGCAATTCCGTGACAATCTTTTTATCGATCACTTCATGGAACTGCTTGAAACTTACCACTTCGACTGTATTGCACCCGATCAAGATTACTTAAACGAAATGGGCGAAGGCAACATTCTTCACCTTGATCCACGCTGGGATGCTATGCCTAATGAAAATACCGAACCGATCAAAAATCCTGGTTTGATCCACTACAATCTTTTCTTCAAACCATGGCATTTCAAAGGCGTGCAATATGAAGATTATTTCTGGCAAAGCGCTAAGGAAACCAAGTTTTACGACGAACTAAAGGCTGAACTCGATAACTACACCGATGAACAACGTGCGGCCGATCGTCAAAAGCTGAACCACATGCTTTTAAAGGAAGACAAAACAGAAAAAGACCCTAACAATTGGGCCAAAGTTAAGGAACGTGAGGCAGTTAAATTATGATTTTTGGTGATAATCGAGAAGCAGTAATTAAAAATATCAAAAAAGCTGCCAACGACCGTGATTTTACGGCTAAGGTTGAAATCGGTGACCCACAAATGTCGCTTGATGAAAGATTGAAGCTAGTTAATGACTACTGGGAAAACCGTAAAACTTTTTCCAGCAAGATCAACAACCGCATTGGTCATGTGATTTTTAATACTTTGGCTAAGACAATCGCTGGCTCAACCGAATTCGAAGGCCTAGAAAAATTAAACAATTTACCTATTGGTGGCGCGATTGTTACTTCCAACCACTACAATCAAGTCGATTCGCTTCCAATTAAGCTCCTCGCTGACAAAATGCACTGTCAACTTTCAATTGTTATTGAAGATACCAACCTGATGTTGCCTGGCTTTTTCCGCTACTTGATGAACTATGTCGGCACCATTCCTTTGGTTCAAAGCCCTAGTTACATTGCCAACGAATTTCCAAAGCATTTGAGCCAAGCATTGGATCAAAACAACTGGGTTTTGATTTATCCTGAACAAGAAATGTGGTGGAACTACCGCAAACCTCGTAAGTTGCAACGCGGTGCCTACTATTTTGCCGCTAAGCAAAACGTGCCAGTTATTTCCACTTTTGTTGAAATCAAGGATTTGCCTAAGGTCGAAAAAAAGGACGCCAACTTCTACGAAACTAAGTACATTGTGCACGTTTTAGACCCCATTTATCCCGATGTTTCCCTAAGTGCTAATGAAAACGCCCACCATATGATGGAACAAGATTACAAGCAAAAAGTAGCTGTTTACGAAAAGATCTACGGTAAGAAATTAAACTACGATTTCTTAGATTGGGATATTGCCGGCTGGCGTGGTCACCTTTCATAAAAAAGATATAAGAAAAGATAGACCGCTTCTATCAAAAGTGACACTATGTTACTATTAACCTATAGTAGTTTTACTTTAGAAAGGAGCTTCTCGATATGAAAGAATTCACTAAAGAAACTCTGTCAAATTATGATGGCAAAAACGGTCGTCCAGCTTATATTGCCGTAAACGGCGTAGTCTATGACGTAACCAATAACTCTCACTGGGTTAACGGTGAACATCACGGCATGCGTGCAGGACGAGACGTAAGTTTTGATTTAACCAATACATCCCCACATGGGGCAAAAGTTTTAGTTCACACCAACAAAGTTGGTACTTTTAACTAAATAAAAATTTTGATCCGAAAAATGAATCCACCAAAAAAGTGTCTAGGAATTGTTCCTAGGCACTTTTTGTTTTTAGTAGTTAATTATTTTTTTCCGCAAAAGCAGTGTTAGCTGCGATTCTACCAAAAGTAAAGATATCAGCAAGGGAATTACCACCAAGACGGTTGCCGGCATGAATACCACCTGCAATTTCACCTGCAGCGTAAAGTCCCTTAATTACAGCACCGTCTTTATTGATCACGCGGGCCTTGGTATCGATCCTAAGACCACCCATTGTGTGGTGAATAGCTGTTTTACGAGGCGTAGCATAGAATGGGGCAGCTTCACACTTCAAGTTGAAGGCACTCTTGCCAAATTCTGGATCTTCACCAGCATCAACGTAAGAATTATATTTCTTAATTGTATCTTCAAGCACCTCTGGCTTCATACCAATTTGCTTGGCAAGGTCGGCTAAAGTATTTGCCCTGAAAAGCGTTCCTGCCTTAACCTGAGCGTCGATTGACTCTTGGGTAGTGTTATAGGCAGTGGCCTTAATTTTATCGTCAGCGATCAAATAGAAGAGTCCTCCGTTGGCAATTGCAGCTTTGGCCAGCGTATCACGTTCCGCAAATTCATTTACGAAACGTTTCCCCTCTTTATTTACCATAATGTAGTTCTCAGGTGGCGTCTGCAAACCAGTGAATAATTCACCAGTCTTTGGATCAGACACAGGCATCAATTGAATAAAGCCCATGCCGACCAAGTCTGCACCAACTTCTTTTCCTAAACCGATCCCATCACCAGTTATCGCTGGAGAGTTAGTCGTTGGCATGTCGCTATCGATGTGTTTCCAATAAGTGTTGTACTTTTGGACCATCTTCATGTTGGCGCCAAAACCACCTGAAGTTAAGATAACTGATTTAGCGTGAACGGTAACCTTGGAGCCGTCGCTCTTTTCAGCAACAACGCCAACTACTTTATCGCCATCCACAAGCAAGTGCTTAGCGTGAGTTTCAGTCAAAACAGTTGCGCCATGGTCCTTAACCCAGTCGCCCAAAACATGAATATAAGCATAACCCATTGGTTCAACTGGCTTGTGACCTCTACGCCAAAGAGCACCAACTGGCATTGTTACTTGGCTATCGTCAAATTTTACGCCAAGTTCTTTAAGCCAGTTAACTGAATCGAGTGCATTATCAACTAATTCCTTAACTAAAGCGTAAGTACCGTGAATCTCGTGTCCATTCAAATCGGTTCGCTTACCACCAACATAGGTTTGAATTTCATGCAGTAATTTTGAATCAAATAAATAATTTGCGCCTGAATCAACGTATTCCTTAATTTGTTTTTGCAATGCCTCAAAGTCGGAACGATATTCTGGATCAATCTTTTCAATTGGTGTAGCGGCTAATTTTTCCAAGTCCTCTTTTTCACCAGCTAAAGCCTTAAACTTCTTTTGCCATTCAGGCTCGGCCGCATTCATTGGACCACCAGCACGAGTCGTATTGCCGCCAATTTGTGGGAATTTTTCAAGTACGACAACTTTTCTACCATGTTGGATACTGCGCGCAGCTGCAGCCAGCCCAGCACCACCGGCACCGATAACTACTACATCAGTAGTATATTCTTCATCCTTTGTCGCATGTGCCTTGCTAGGCTTAGCACGCTTTTTCCATTCTTCGGCGTCTCCGCCGGCTTCAGTGATTGCTTCCGCAACCCCATCGATTACACCATGGCTAGAGATAGTAGCACCACTGACTGCATCAACGTTTAAAGTTTGATTATCGACAATTAATTTTGGCAAACGGTTGAACACCTCATCAGCAACGCCCCTAGTTTCACCGCTTGCATTGACATATAGCTTGAGCCATGCCCTTTTGCTTTTACATCGTATGTACCTGGTTTCATAGCCATAAAAATCTCCCTCTTTTTGTATGTAAAGGTTTTCTTCTTTATTTTAATGGGGAATCTGGCTTAGGCAAAATAGTTTTCTAGCTAATGAGTTATAATAATTTTATTATTGGAGGTATATTTTATGAACGATCCTGAAGCATTATTGCATTATCTCGACGTATTACTAAAAGAAAACAATTTTACCAAAGCCGCTCGCGAGTTATATATTTCCCAGCCTTATTTAACTCAACTCATTAAAAGAATTGAAAAGCGCCTCGGTACGCAAATTATCAACCGCGATCACGTGCCTTTTTCGCTGACTGAAGCTGGAATGATTTACTACAAATATTTAGAAAACATTTCCTACAACGATCAGCAGCTCGAGCGTGAACTTGCACCCTTTACCCAACCTAATAAAGAGATTATTAAGGTTGGCATTTTAGAGAGCTTAGGTACTTTTTTATTACCTCGACTTCTTCCAGATTTCTTAAAAGAAAATCCTACAGTTGAAATTCAATTATTTGAAAATTCACCTCGTACAAATGAAACTAAATTGCTTAATGGTGAAATTGATTGTTACATCGGTCAAACACCTAAAACCATTTCTCGTGATTTAACTTATTCTGTTAAAGATGGTGAACAGTACTATGTAGTCATTCCTCAGAGCTCGTCATTTTTCCAATCTGGCAAGTTTATTTTGGAACCAAGCAGTCTGGACCTGAAAGAAGTTTTACAGGATCCTATGGTCTTAAGCTCCTCTGAGTCGGCCATTCGCCATCAAGTTAACGGGCTTTTTCAAAAGTTCCATATTAAGCCTAATATTGTATTAGAAAGTAAAAGTATCGTCACAACTACCGAATTAGCATTGCGTGGTGTAGGCTTAACTATTTCTTCAGCCAGCATTTTAACCAAAATGCGGCAAACACCGATCAACTTACTACCTATTGATGAAAATCTGATCTACATTCAATTCTTCATTGCCACTCAAACAAATAAAGAATTGTCTCCTGCACTACAAAGATTAATCACTTGCTTTAAAAAACTTAATCTTAAATCAAGCATCTAAAAAAGACCGAGGATAATTCCTTGGCCTTTTACTTACTACTTATTTAGATACCAAAAAAGAGGCCCGGCGGCCTCCTTCTTCCGTGCTCCGGCTGTCAGACTCGAACTGACGACATCTTGATTAACAGTCAAGCGCTCTACCAACTGAGCTAAGCCGGAATATTAAAAAAGAGCACGGCAGCTTCCTTTCCTCGCAGGCAGTTGCCCACCAAC